>JAFRHH010000021.1 GCA_017433405.1 Clostridia bacterium
GGGGACAACACATCCTAACATTGAAGTCGTATATGGCTGCGAGGAATTGGGATGAAGTTGTGGCGCAGCTGTACGACTGCTGCTATGGGCATTCCTGGGAGAAATCGGAGTAAAGATTACCCAGAAAATTTACTTACACTCTATCCATAAGTTCTTCGACAGTGTACCGCATGACAAACTACGGCAGAAATTTCATGATCTGATTCACGATGAAAAGTTCCTGAGGGTTATCGATACCGTAATTGAGGCGAACGGGAAGGATGTCGGAATACCGATCGGGTTTTATACAAGCCAATGGTTCGCAAACTTTTACCTGACAAAGCTTGATCATTATATTAAGGAAGAACTTGGCGCAAAGGGATATTTTCGGTTCATGGATGACATGGTGATCTTCGGCGGCAATAAGCGCGTGCTGCACAAAATGAGGGATGATATCGAGAATTATCTGAGGATATCTCTCGGGCTGGAGATGAATCCGGCATGGCAGGTGTTCCTGTTTCACTACGTCAAGCGCGACGGTACAGAAATTGGAAGGTTTCTGGATTTTATGGGATTCCGATTTTACAGAAACCGTACTACACTCCGCAGGGCGCTGATGCTGAAAGCCAGCAGAAAAGCCCGGAAGATCGCGAAGAAGAAACCGAAAACAGCCTACGATTGCAGGCAGATGCTGAGCTACAAAGGATGGATATCACCGGCAAACGTATACGGGATGTACACTAAATGGATCAAGCCTTATGTTTCCTTCCGGCAGATGAGGCGCTATGTCGGGATCGTACAAAGAAAAGAGAATAAGGAAAGGATGAAGAGCATATGTGGAACAAGAGCGAAAACAGCGATATGAATAAACCCGTCACCATGGATGCCAAGAGCAGCCACGAGTATGTCTATGTCCGTAAGGATTTCAGGCAGGTTGAAGCAACAGAAGACAGGCCGGCGCACTGGGAATGGATGGAAGCCCGGATTCCGAAGAAGGACTGGGAGCTTTTCGTTGAGCTGAGCAGCCATTCCGAGGCGTTGGATGACGTATATGCCGCTCTGACAGAGCTGGCCGAACTGATTGTGGAGGGATAATAATGGTCAAGATTTATGTACGTCGGATTAAAGCCGGTGAAATGACGCTGGAGGAAGTGCCAGAGAGATGGCGCGAAGCGGTGCGGCAGGCACTCGGAAATGACTAATTATCAGGCCATAGCGGTGCAGGCACCGGAATGGCTGCCAGTGACGGAACACGCAAGAATCAAATAAGGAAGGTGCGCCCTATGATCAAAATCACACGGGATAAGAAGATTATGATCAGTCGCGGGGACTCACGCATCATCCCGTGCCGCTTCCGGAATCCATCGCGGACTCCGGAAGATGGCACGATTGCAGTGGTTACGCTGAAGAGGGATTACTACGATCGTAAAAAGATATGGGAGAAGAAGTACATCATTATCGGTGGAAAATTCAATATCCGTCTGACGCACGAGGATACCAATCTGTTGGATGACGTCAGTTACTACTACGACGTTCAGCTTCGACACTCGGACGGGCAGCAATATACGCTGATTCCTCCGACAGAATTCAAAATACTGGGGGTGGTGGGCGATGCAGACACTTGACAATACGTATGTCTCCGAGCTTGAGTTCGAAGACGACGGCATGGTCGGCCCCAAAGGCGAAAGCGGGGACGCTCCGTCTTTGCATATCAGCAAAGTCGCGCCATTCCTGTACAAAACAGAATACAAGGGATGGGATCACAATCAGGCCGAGACGTTCGTGCGGACATATTACCCGGAAGAAAATCAGGCATGCGCCGCCGTGCGCAAAGACTCTGTATTTGGTCACAATTATGACGCGGCATACGACGACACAGCGGAATTCGTTGTGCGTACCACCGCGAGAAACGGCCGTCATGGCAGTATTGGTATTGCGGCAATCCGCGGATTGCTGACAACGGAAATGGTTGACGCCAGCGAAGAGTCGGATTTCACGAAAGCGGCATACGATGTTCTGCCGTGCTTCATGATCGACGGCATCAACGACGCCGGCGTGGCGGTTGCGCTCAACCAGATGCCGGACGAAGGCCAGCGCGACGGGCTGTCGGATGACTCCGGCATGTGCGCGTTGTTCGCGGCGAGGTACGTCCTCGACTATGCAGACAGCGCGGAGCACGCCATTGAGCTGCTGGCGAACCAGGTGTTCTGGCTCCCTGAGAATCCTGCGATAAAAGGGAAATTTTATGTCGTAATCTGCGACAAAACGATGACCGTTTTCGTGGATTTATTCGGGGACGCAAAAATCATTCCGGCGGGAGAAAATAGCATTTATCCGATTCTGACCAATTTTGACCTCAATCGGTGGGACGGAACCATGGAAACACTGACTCCGCACGCCAACGGGCTGGAAAGATACGAGATTCTGAAAAACGGCTACGATGCCGTTGCCTCCGAGGAGGATCTCCGAAATCTTCTGAAGTCCGTTCGGTACACCGGAGTTTATCATACGGAGTATGATCCATTCTGGTTCTCTGACTACAACGGAGACTGGTCGGCGATCGGCGGGCCGGAACTGACAATCGACTCTGACGAGAGCGAGTATGAACCCATTGTTGCGTACTGTCTCGATAAGTATGAAAACAGAACGAGAGACGGACGCTCCATGCAAACGGTACACACGGCTACTTATGATCTGGATACGCTGACGCTCAGTGTGGCGATTCAGGAGCAGGATACGGTTTATCGGTTCTGTATGGATGAGATGGCTCAGCTTTATGCGGAACGCGATCGTGCGATGGCCGCTGAGCAGGCAATCCGTGACGATTTTGCGGATTCCTTCTATACGAAGGATGAAACGGATGAGCTGGTGGAAGATGCCTGCGAAGCCGTTGTACAAAATGTAGCGGAAAACTATTACAAAAAAGAGGCGGTCGATCAGGCCGTAGAAGATATTCATCAGACGATCAGCGACGAAACAGACGAGAAGCTGAACGGCAAAGCTGATGTTGCTCAGAACGAAGGCGAAAAAGGACAGGTTCTGTACCGGACTGACGAGGGCAGCGCATGGGACGATCTGCCGCCAAGGCTGCCAGATGTTACTGCGGAACAGAACGGCCTCGTCATGGCCGTCGAGAACGGCGAGTGGGTTGCCACGGATAAGTTTGCAGACTACTTCAGATATGTCAATCTGACGGTCGGCATTGTTTCCGACAACGGCGGTGTTCCGACGGGCGGAATCAACGTGACGATCAAGAACGCGGACACAGAAGACGTGATCAACTGGGCGACCTATGCGGGACAGCCTGTGACCTTCCGTGTCCCTCGCGGACTGAGCTACATCATCGAGCAGAGCGGAATATGGGAGGGATACCACAATCCGACGCCGGAAAAGATCGAAGGCGCGGCCACGAACGACACGACATGCGTGTTCACCTATGAGGCGATCAAGGTTCCGGAGACGCTGCGCGAACTCCAGATCATCGTTGACAGCGGAAGCGCGGCCAGCCTGAAGAATCACATCGGCCTTCAGTTCGAGGATACCTATGATGAAGGCGGTGTGCCATATGAGATCATCTGGGATCTGAAGGATGTGCTGACCGTGCTGGATGCGGACAATAATGCGCATATGGGCGTTGTGCTTGAATGGCACAATGCTACACCTGTCACTATGCCGTTTGACGCGGCGGAGCGGCTTGAGGTTGATCTGTCCATAGAGACGGTTGCAGAAGAAGGCGTGTACTATTATGGCCTGACGGGATCAACCATTAAGCTGCTTGAACTAAGCGCCGGAGATCCTCTGCCAACAGGGTATGATGCGCTCTACAAGAACGCGATCCGCAATGCCGACGCGAGTATCATTCGCCGTGGATACGGCAGATATGACGAAAGTGCTGTGCGCAAGTGGCTGAACAGCGACGAACCGGCTGGCGCGTGGTGGAAGGCGACCCATCTCGGCGATATGCCTCCGGCTCAGGGGGAGACCGTTTCCGGGTTTATGGCCGGATGTTCCGAGCAGATTCTGGCAATGGCAAAGCCTGTCAGGGTGAGCACAGCGATCTCCGCAGAGGAATCAATCGACGTGGTTGACACATTCTTTATTCCAAGCGTGAACGAGGTGAACGGACTGTCGCACAGCGCGGCAGAGGGTGAACCGTGGGGCGACTGGGTTGACGCGTCCGGGCTTTCTGATCCTGGAAACGACGTATGTCCGGGCCGTCGTGTATACGGCATCGGGTCTGTCGCTGCACAGGAGATCGGTCTGCGGTCTGCCAATGTCGGATACAAGCACATCACATGGGGTATCAAGCCTGACGGCTCTCTTGACGGATATATAAACGCATCCGCACAGCGCCGGTACGCGCCGTGCTGCGTTGTATATAAATAAGGAGAGATGAATATGGTTTTGACCGGCGAAGAGAAAGCGGAATTTCTCAGTCGCGTGCAGAGTCTTCTTGACACTGATGTGATCACGAAGGAAGTGCGCGACGTAATCTACAAAACTTTGATCGTAGCGTGCGTGGACGCGCTGCGCAACGAAGCAAATGGAGCTGAAATATCATGAAAAACAGATTCAGCCCGGCGCAGGATATGCGCGAAAAGGAGGCTCTCTACGCCATGATCGCCGACCAGCAGGCATTGATTGATTATCTCGCCATGATGGCCGGGATTGATCTGGAGGATGACGAGGATGGTGATACCGATGGCGGAGAAGAGTAAAAACTATTTAAAGGTGAAGAAGTATTACGACGATGGTCGATGGTCATTGAAGAAAGTACGGGACGCTGTGCGCGCCGGATGGATCACGCCGGAGGAGTTTACTGAAATTACCGGTGAAGAATACGAAGTCTGATTTCGTAAAAACGAAAAAGGCAAAACAAAATTGCCGAAAATGACCAAATAAAAAGAAAACCCGGGCGCATGTACGGATGCGGCCCGGGATTTTTATAAGTCAGGAAGGTGGTGGAATCTATGGCAAAACGTGTGGATCAAAAGGAGCAATTCTCAAAACGGCTCGCATCGAGGATCGTATGGTTCTGGATGCCTTATCTCATTCTGCTTGCATGCGTTGTCGCATACACACCGAGTTCCGGTAACGCGGTGATCGTCCTGGCGATTGTAACCACGATCGTCATGATAACCACCGTTCTTGCATATACCCATAACAGTGAGTACGACAAAGGTTTGTACACGCTGAGAATGCTCGAGAAACTCAAGCTGTCATGGTCTGTCAAGGGAAAGCTGCCGTCCGACGGCGACAGCGATATTACGGACGCGGACATTGACGAGTGTGAATCGGAAGGAGATGCGAACGGATGACATGGAATGAAGCTGTTCAGGAGTTCCTGGACAAGGTTCAGGTTATCAAAAATCTCAATCCAAAGCGGCGTGAACCAGGAGACGGATCTGACGGTTACTGCGACTGCATCGGGCTGATCATTGGCGCGATCAGAAGAATGGGCCTGAAATGGACTGGCATACACGGATCAAACTGGGCTGCGCGAAAGGAATTTGTGAAACTGGAAAAGATCAACAGCGTCAGCGATCTGGAACTTGGTGACGTTGTTCTGAAAGCTTGCGCCCAGGGGACGAGCGGATGGGATCTGCCGTCAAGGTATCGTAAAGGCGGGAAATACTATAACGGCGACCTGAATGATTACTATCACGCCGGGGTCGTCACGAAGGTGAACCCGCTGAACATCACGCACATGAGCAGCAAGATGACCGTCGACACGAAGCTTGGAAAGTGGAATTATCACGGGAAGTTGTCCATTCTCGCGAAGGCATCTGGAGGAATTACGCCGACGCCGGCACCGGCACCTGACGATCCATGCACCGGATCACGAGCGGTTGTAGTTGCCGAATCAGGCCGTACGGTCAACCTGCGTCGTAAGCCATCGCTGCGCGGTGCGCTGATTGAACGCGTCCCGCTTGGAACGACCGTCGACATTATTGCCCCAGGCGAGGAGTGGGCGACCATCAAGTACGGGAGATATACCGGATATATGATGGCAAAATTCCTCGACATCATCGGAGACGGAAAAGGAAAATACTGAGTCTTGATTTAAGGGCAGTAAATGGAGGTGGAATCGATGCAGCCGATTGAAGGTATTACTCCGGACATGATCTGGAGCTTTGGCTATACGATGCTCGGAATGATTGCGATCATCGTGTGTATTGAAAAGATTCCGGACATTGTCTGGAAATGGAAAGACCGCAAAAAGAAAGCTGCAGAGGGCCCGCAGGCTAACTTTGCGGATGAGATCTGCGATAAGATTATGGATAAACTGGAGCCGCGATTTGCGGAAATTGATAACAAACTGAAGGCTGACAAGGCACGACTGGAAAGTCATGAGTACGCAATCACTGGCATGCATAAGGCGCAGGCGGATATATACGAGGGATTCTCCGTTCTCTGCTACGCGATGATCGCGGTATTAAATCATGGCATACACAACGGTAATGCGGCTGAAATGGAAGATGCGTTGTCCAAGTTACACGAATATCTGACAAAAAGGAATCACGATATGTGATAAAGGTCTTCCGGCTTGCCAGAAACGAGCCGGTTTGAGGCAAAAAAATTAGGCGGCCTGCTACCTGCAAGGCCGCCTGTGTGGACGAGAAAAATAAGCCCGGTACGATCAGGATCAAACCTGAAAGTATCGGGCTTCCTTTTTCGCTACAAGTGAGCATTTTGGGCTCAAAAATCGAGTGCATAAATGCATAAAAATTGCTTCGAATTTGCCACCGAAATGTTTCTTCGTGGAAGCACTTTAGTAGGAAATTCAATGCTTTGACGGTTCGATGAATAATATACCGCGAGACTGCATAAACTGTAAACGGTCTGCAAAACCTTTATTCTCCAGTTCGAATCTGGATGGCACCTCTCTCCTGCTGATGAAGCAGGTTTTTTGTTTTTCTGCCCGATTTTCATGAAAAAAAGCTGTACAAACCTCTTTCTCCGTGATATAATCCATCAGAAACCACCCCCTGGTCAGCTGCGGTTCATTTCCTCCATGGTTGTTGACATAACCATTGTCTGGAACGGGGCTTTCTTCTTTGCCAATGGTGTGGTAAACAACTATTTTGAGGAGGGTATTCCCATGTACGAAGACAAGACCTTGACCTGCCGTGACTGCGGCACCGAATTCGTTTTCTCTGCCAGCGAACAGGAATTTTTCGCGCAGAAGGGCTTCCAGAACGAGCCCAGCCGCTGCCCCGCCTGCCGCGCCGCCCGCCGGGCTCAGAACGGCAACGGCAATGGCCCGCGCCAGATGTATACCGTGATCTGCGACGGCTGCGGATGCGAGACCCAGGTTCCCTTCCAGCCCCGGGGAGATCGTCCGGTGTACTGCCGCGAGTGCTTTGAAGCTCAGCGTCAGAGCCGGTTCTGATTTCAGAAAAGGTTAAAGAAAGCGGCGTGATTTCGATCACGCCGTTTTTTTCTCCTCTGTGGACGTCAGTTCCCGCCTGCCATTTCGTCCGGATGCTCCCGGCTCCACTGCTTCTTCCGGTTTTTGTCGGCGTACATTTCCCGATCCGCCTTCGTCAGATATTCGTCGATATCGTTTCCTTCCCCGGGAACCGCGGCATAGATCCCGATGCTCGCGCTGAGCTCGCAGATCCAGGGATCCTCCCGGTTGATTCGCTCCAGCTCCTGCCGGAGCAGATCCTCGGACGCCATCGCCGCATCGACGCTGTCCGCCATGCCGTAGGCCAGAAACTCATCCCCGCTGATATGGACCGGCGTCAGGTTGATGCGCTTCAGCGCCTGCATGCCTCTGCCCATCCGAACGATGGCCTCGTCCCCGATCAGATGTCCGTATTCGTCGTTGATCTTTTTCATATGATCCATATCGACGCTGATCATGACGAAAACCATGCCCTTTTCCCGGGCCTCCCGCAGCACAGGAGGCGCCTGCTCCATAAAGCCGCGCCGGTTCAGCATGCCGGTCATAATATCCTGGACCGCCAGGGAGGCGATGGTTCGGACATACTTCCGGATGTTCTGCTGAAGATAGAGGCTCATCATGGCGCCGTTGAGCAGCATCAGGACCGAGTACAGCGCGGAACCGGTTCCTTCCCCCAGCTCCATGGCCACGTAGCCGAGACTGTGGTCACGGTAATACAGCGGGCAGAAAACGAGGCAGACCGGATTCTTCCGCATCTCCATCAGCACCGGCGCCAGATCGCCCCGACTGAAGATCCCGGCCGGGTAGCTTCTCCCGTTCCGGGTTCCGTAGAGCATCAGCATCTCATCGGGATAACCGTCGGACTCCGGCTCCGCCACCTCCTCCGCCTCACCGGCATCCCGGCAGACGGCAGGATCCACGCAGACGAACATTTCCCGGATATTCCAGCTTTCGGCAAAGTCCGCGATCTTCTCCCGGGCTTCTCCCTCGTCTCTTACGCCGGCCATGGTTCCGGAAAACATACTGACCCGGGTCAGGATCGTTTCCATCTGCCACCGGTCCGACGCCATGGCCCGCAGCTTCTCATGCATCTTTTCCGGGCTCCGCTCGCAGCCGCAGGTGTCCCCGTAGATCGGAACCGTCGGCAGCAGAACGGTATCGTTTTCAGGCTTTTCGCCGTCAATCCATTTGCATAGCAGATCCACCGCGCATCTGGCGCTTCGGTCAATGGGGCGGCAGATGGTGGTCAGGCCCCGCATAATGGCTTCCCGCAGCGCGTCAAACCCGGTTACCGCGATATCTTCCGGGACCCGGATTCCGTGCTCATGAAAGGTTTCAATCACGCTCAGAGCCATATCGTCGTTACCGCACATCACCACGTCCGGCAGCTCGCCCCCCAGGCTGAGCAGCTTTTCCGCCGCGTTCCTTCCGCCGATCCGGGTCCATTCCCCGTCGAAAATCAGCCGGTCGCTCAGACGCAGCCCGTATTCCGCCAGCGTTTCCCGGCAGGCCTTGATCCTCTCCAGCGCGACGCTGTGATTCAGCGGCCCGCTGACGAAGGCAAACCGTTTGGCCCCGTGCTTTGTCACGAGATGCGCCGTCAGCTCCCGTACGCTGACATGATCCTCAAAGCTGATGGTCACGGCTTCCTCGAAGGGAATATCGATGGAAATATGCGGTTTCCCCTTCAGGGGCTTCAGTAGATCGTAAACCTTATTGTAGGTTTCCACCGACCCCATGGTGGCCAGCAGGGAGATCACGCCGTCAAACTCCCGCAGATCCGGAAGATCATAGATCATTCTTTCCCCGTTTTCATCGGTGGAAATGGCGACATTCATATGCCCCTGGCTGTTGAAGATACAGATATCGGCATTGTTCTGCGCTCCGGCGGCGGCAAGACCCTTGGAAAAATCCTGCTGATATTCCCGGTCGATACTGGCCATCAGCACAGCGATTTTTTTCCGATTCATCTGATCAACTCCCGTCAGTGATTAGCGTTTCGCCTCCCGCCAGTTAAAAAACAGCAAAGGACGGCCGAACGCTTTACGCTCTGTGAGTATTCTATCCCAATTCTGACAAAATAGCAAGGCGCGACGAACGCACGGTTCCTGAACCTATTTTTCATAAAAATGTAATGTTTATGGCCTTGTATCCGGACGGAGCCTGTGCTATCATCAGCGAGGTGGGTCTTTAAGACGGTACGGGATGCCGGCAAGATACGCTGCGTTTTTGTTTGTCTGCCTGCGCCTGTTGCCGCGGGTGTTTTTTATGCAGACGAGAGCTGATGTCGCAGAGGAGGAATGAGGAATGAATCTGGTTTACGGGGTTCAGGACAGGCCCAAATTCAGTGAGACCATCGTTTTTGCACTGCAGCAGCTGCTGGCGATTCTGGCCGCGACCATCGCGGTTCCCAGCATCGTCGGCAACGGAATGAGCCAGAGCGCCGCGCTGTTCGGCGCCGGCGTCGGGACCATCGTCTACCTTCTTTTTACCCGGTTTAAGAGCCCGGTCTTCCTGGGATCGAGCTTCGCCTTTCTGGGTTCCATGTTCGCGGCCTTCGCCGGAGCGGCCTCCCTTCAGGTCGGATATGCCGGCCTTCTGATCGGGGCGGCGATGGCAGGGCTGGTCTACGTGGTGATCGCCCTGGTCGTCAAGGCGATCGGCGTCGGCTGGATCAGCAGGCTGATGCCGCCGGTGGTCATCGGTCCGACGGTGGCCATCATCGGGCTGAGCCTGGCGGGCAACGCCATCGGGGACGCGCTTTATGGAGCCGAGTTTCTGGACGGGGTCTATGTAATGGAGACGCAGGGCTGGGTCAGCCTCATCTGCGCGCTGGTCACCCTCTGCACGGTGATCTTCTGCTCTGTCCGGGGGAAGAAGATGATGAAGCTGGTTCCCTTTATCATCGGAATTGTCGCCGGCTACATCGTCGCCGCGATCTTTACGCTGATCGGGAACGCGAGTGGCAACGACGCGATGAAGGTGATCGATTTCTCCGCCTTCTCCGATATGAAATGGGTGCCCGAGTTCACCTTCGTGGAAGCCTTCAGGGGCTTCAAGGACGTGGACGCGAAGTATCTGGCGACCATCGCCGTCGCCTATGTTCCGGTGGCCTTCGTCGTCTTCGCCGAGCATATCGCGGACCATAAGAACCTTTCGACCATCATCGGGAAGGATCTGCTTGAGACCCCCGGCCTGCACCGGACCCTGCTCGGCGACGGCATCGGTTCCATCGCGGGCGCCTTCTTCGGCGGCTGCCCCAATACGACCTACGGCGAGTCCGTGGGCTGCGTGGCGATCACCGGAAACGCCTCGGTCATTACGATCCTGACCACGGCGATCCTGGCGATTGTGGCCAGCTTCTTCGGCCCATTCGTGACCTTATTAAGCACGATTCCAAACTGCGTGATGGGCGGCGTCTGCATTACCCTCTACGGCTTTATCGCGGTGTCCGGCTTCAAGATGCTTCAGCCGGTCGACCTGAACGATAACCGGAATCTGTTTACCGCCTCGGTGATTCTGATCGCCGGCATCGGCGGGATGGCCCTGAAGATCGGCGCCGTCACACTGACGGCAGTCTCCTGCGCGCTGCTTCTCGGCATCGTGGTCAATGTCCTGTTTAACCGGCCGGAGAAGAAGCAGTAATCCCTTCCGAAAGGAGCCTGACAGGCGGCATGAGCATGAAATTCAAATCGACGATCATGGACGAGGCCGCCGTACGGCGCAGTCTGATTCGGATTACCCATGAAATCATCGAAAAGAACAGCGGAGGGGCGGATCTCGTCCTGCTGGGGATCTACCGGCGGGGCATGCCTCTGGCAGCGATGCTGCGGGACAATCTGCAGAAATGCGAGGGAAGGGAAATCCCCCTGGGGCGGATTGATGTGTCCCTGTACCGGGATGACCTGACGGAGATCAGCGATCCGCCGAGAACCGGCGAGTGTGACATTCCCTTTTCCCTGAGCGGGAAAAAAGTGGTCCTGGTGGATGATGTCATCTATACCGGACGCACGGTGCGGGCTGCGATCGAGGCCATCTTTCATCACGGCCGGCCCAGGGCCATTCAGCTGGCGGTGCTGATCGACCGGGGGCATCGGGAGCTGCCCATCCGGCCGGACTACGTTGGAAAGAACATCCCGACGAGCCACGCGGAGGTGGTTTCCGTCATGGTGGACGAGTTCGACGGACAGACCGGCGTCGCCCTGTACCAGATCGAGGGGGAAACGGCAAAAAAAACAGTTTACAAACCTTCGATTGTCTGATACAATATCTTCCGGCCTTCATGAACCGATCGCTCGGGTTGTCGACGCTCCGACGCTCCGCTGAGCCTTCGGCGATTCGGCCGGAACGACCGCCCAAAGGCGGAATAGAAGGAGGAAAACCCATGACCAAGTCCGAGATTATTGCGGCCTATGCCCAGCACGAAGGGGATACCGGTTCCCCCGAGGTTCAGATCGCCCTTTTGACAGACCGGATCAATCACCTGAACGAGCACCTGAAGCTGAACAAGAATGACCATCATTCCAACCGCGGCCTGCTGCTGATGGTCGGACGCCGCCGGAATCTTCTGGAGTACCTGAAGAAAACCGATATCGAGCGGTATCGGACGCTGATCGCCAAGTTGAACCTGCGCAAGTAAGGTTCTTCCCGGTCTGAAGTCGCTTTTTGAAGCCGCCGGAAGTGTGAATTCCTTCCGGCGGCTTTTTCAGAAAGAAAAGAGGGGCTGGCGTATGTTATCCCTTGAAAATCCCCGGGCGGGGTTTTCATATGATAGCATACGGGCTCCCCGATCCGAACGGAATGGCAGCCATGAACTGTCGTTCACGGAGGAAAAAGAAAGAAGGAGAGAAGCCAATGGAATCAAGAAAGTTTACCATGGAATTTGCCGGAAGGCCCCTGACGCTTGAGTTCGGAAGATACTGTGAACAGGCGAACGGGTCCGTCTGGGTGCATCTGGGCGATACTGTCGTCATGGTCAACGCCACCATGGCGCCCACGCCCCGGGAGGGGGTCGATTTCTTCCCCCTGGCGGTGGATGTGGAGGAGAAGCAGTACTCAGTGGGGAAAATCCCCGGCGGGTTTATTAAGCGGGAAGGCCGGCCTTCGGAGAAGGCGACACTGACCTGCCGGCTGATCGACCGGCCCCTTCGCCCCCTGTTCAATAAGGGCATGCGGAACGACGTTCAGGTGGTGGTCACCATCCTGAGCGTAGAGCAGGACGTGCCGCCGGAAATCCCCGCCATGATCGGGTCCTCCATCGCCCTGGCGGTCAGCGATATTCCGTGGAACGGCCCGACGGGCGCCGTGCTGGTCGGCCGGGTGGACGGGAAATTCATCATTTGCCCCGACGAGGCCCAGCGGGAAAAGAGCGATCTGAGCCTCTATGTCGCCGGAACCGAGGAGGCCATCATGATGGTCGAAGCCGGGGCGGGAGAGCTCTCGGAAAGCACCATGCTGGACGCCATTCTCTTCGGGCACGAGGAAATCAAGAAGCTGGTCGCCTTCCAGAAGGAGATCGTCGCGGAAATCGGCAAGGAAAAGCAGGAGGTTCCGCTGATCACCACCGGGGACGATGTGAAGGCGGCGGTCCGTGAGGCCGCTTACGACAAGTGCGTCTGGACCTTTGAAACCTTCGACCGGAAGGAGCGCCAGATTCGGGAGGCGCAGACCAGGGAAGAGGTTCTGGCCGGGCTGGCGGAGCGCTTCCCGGGACGGGAAGACGAAATCGCAGACGCGCTGTACTACCTGAACAAGGAAGTCATGCGGGCAAAGATTCTGAACGAGGGGATCCGTCCCGACGGCCGCGGGGTCACGGAGATCCGCCCGATCTGGTGCGATGTCGGCGTTCTTCCGAGAACCCATGGCAGCGCCATCTTCACCCGGGGCCAGACCCAGGCCCTGACCGTGACCACCCTGGGGACGCTCAGCGATGGCCAGACGCTGGACGGGCTCAGCAATGAGACCTTCAAGCGCTATATTCATCAGTATAATATGCCGCCCTATGCCACCGGAGAGGCCGGCCGCATGAAGAGCCCCGGCCGCCGGGAAATCGGCCATGGCGCACTGGCGGAACGGGCGCTGCTGCCGGTCATTCCCTCCGAGGAGGAATTCCCCTACGCCCTGCGCCTGGTCAGCGAGATTCTCTCCTCCAACGGTTCCTCTTCCATGGCTTCCGTCTGCGGCTCGACCCTGAGCCTGATGGACGCCGGCGTTCCGATCCATGCGCCGGTCGCGGGCGTGGCCATGGGACTGATTACGGATCAGGCCTCCGGAAAGCTGGCGGTGCTGACGGATATTCAGGGTCTGGAGGACTTCCTGGGGGATATGGACTTTAAGGTCGCCGGCACCATGAACGGGATTACCGCCCTGCAGATGGATATTAAGATCGCCGGCATCAACCGGGAGATTCTGCAGAAGGCCCTGCAGCAGGCGCTGGAAGGCCGGCTGCATATTCTGAAGATCATGCTGGATACCCTTGGCCAGCCCAGAGAAAACCTGAGCCCCTACGCGCCGAAGATCGTCCAGTTTACCATCAATCCGGATAAGATTCGCGAAGTCATCGGACCCGGCGGAAAGATGATCAATAAGATTATTGCCGAGACCGGCGTCAAGATCGATATCGAGGACGACGGCCGGGTCTTCATCTCCACCCCGGATCAGGCGGCCTCCGACAAGGCCCGCCGGATCATCGAGGGGATCGCGAAGGACATCGAGGTCGGGGAGGTTTATACCGGAAAGGTCGTCCGTATCATGAACTTCGGCGCCTTCGTCGAGCTGGCCCCCGGAAAGGACGGCATGATCCACATTTCCAAGCTGGACAACAAACGGGTGGAAAAGGTGGAGGATGTGGTCAATATCGGCGATGAGCTGGAAGTCAAGGTGAGCGAGATTGACGCCCAGGGCCGGATTAACCTGATTCGAAACGATATCGCGTATACCAGCCGGGAACCCGCGGCCCACACCGAAGGCGGCCGCCGTCCGCCGCGCCGGAACAGCAATCACTGATCATCGGAAGGGGCTGCCGCGAATCCGCTCGCCGGAGGGCAGCCCTTCCTTTTTATGATGGACAGGGGGGCAGCATGAACGAGAGAATCCTGTGCCTGGACGTGGGGGATGTCCGAATCGGGGTGGCCGTATCGGACACGGGGAGAACCATCGCCACGCCGGAAACCGTGATTCAGCGGATTGGCTGGGGACCGGACGTGAAGAAGATTCTGGCCCTCTGCGACCGGTATGATACGAGGATCCTGCTGTCCGGCCTGCCCCTGAACATGGACGGTTCCGAGGGCTTCCAGGCGGAAAAGGTCCGGGCCTTCTGCGCGCAGCTGGAAAAGGTGGGCTGCGAGATCCTGTATCAGGATGAACGGCTGACCACCGTATCGGCGGAGGAATCCATGCTGGAGGCCGGCCTTTCCCGGGAGGAGCGAAAGCGGAAGGTGGACAAGGTGGCCGCCGCGCTGATCCTCCAGCAGTGGCTGGACGGGCGGAGAAGCAGCGCCGGGAGGCAGGCCGGAAATGAAACAGCATTTGATTAAAAAAGGAGGAGAAAACCATGAATGACAATCCGAAGAACATCCCGGAAGAGGAAGAGGACGATCTGATCGAGCTGGTAGACGAGGAGGGGAATACCACCGTTTTTGAGCATCTGGCGACCCTCGAGCATAAGGGGGAAACCTACCTGGCCGTCAGCGATCCGGAGCAGGAAGGGGACGAGCTGGAGGTCTTTATTTTAAAAATTGAAACGGATGACAAGGGAGAGGACATCTACACAGTGCCGGACGACGATGTGGCCGACGAGGTCTATGAAGCGTTTCTGAAGCTGGTGGAGGACACGGCGGACGACGACGCGGAATAAGCGCCTCTCAGGGCTGGCAGATCTTTCGAACCAGGGTCTCCAGCGAATCCAGGCTGGCTTCCGCCTCCTGCTGACTCCGGCCCTGGGCGAAGAGGTAGGCCTTCAGCTTGGGCTCTGTTCCGGAGGGGCGGATGATTACCTTAAAGCCCTTTTCCAGATGGAACTCCAGCACATCGCTCTTCGGCAGGGATCCGATCCCCGCCAGGTAATCCAGGCAGCGGGCGGAGGCAGGCATGGCCGCGGGACGGCTGCCCGCGGGGGCCCGGAGGGAGACCATGATGGCCTTCATTCGGTTGCTGCCATCCTCTCCTTCATATTCGAAGGTCAGGAGCCGCTGCGCATAGAAGCCGAATTCATCGCGCAGCTCATCGAGACGGGAGAGGAGGGTTTTACCCTCCTTTTTCAGATTGGCGGCCATTTCGCAGAGCAGCAGCGCCGCGTTGACCGCGTCCTTATCCCGGACGTCCGTTCCGGAGAGATAGCCGTAGCTTTCCTCAAAGCCGAACAGGAAGCGATCCGCCTGGCCGTCCTTCTCCAGCAGTCCGATCTGTTCTCCGATAAATTTAAACCCGGTCAGGACATTGCGCAGCTCGATGCCATATTTTTCGCAGATGGGGACAGCCATTTCCGTTGAAACGATGGTTTTGACCACGACGGGGGGCAGGGGCCGGGCTTTCAGATGCCGGCAGAGATAGTCCAGCATCAGGATGCCCATATCGTTTCCGGAAATCAGGGTCACCTGATTCCCCACCCGGACGCCGGCGCCCATCCGGTCGCAGTCCGGATCTGTCGCGAAGCAGAGATCGGCGCCGGTTTCCACGGCCTTTTCGATGGCGAGGGCCATGGCTTCCCGGATCTCCGGGTTCGGATAGGGACAGGTTGGGAAGTGCCCGTCCGGCAGCTCCTGCGGGCCGACCACATCGACCCGGATATTGCCCATCCGCTTCATGATTTCCCGCACGGGGAGGTTGCCGGTTCCGTTGAGCGGGGAATAGACCACCCGCAGCGGACAGTCGGAGGGCTGAACCCGGAGCTTCCAGATATCCCGGAAATAGCTTTCGATGGTTTCCTCCTCAATATAGTGGATGGACCCATCCTGGAGGAAGCGCTGAAAATCCGGCAGGGAATCCGTCAGATCCTCTTCCCGGCGGATGAAGGACAGAATTCGGTCCGCGGCGAGAAGGGTAATCTGGCATCCGTCAGCCCCATAGACCTTATAACCGTTAAAACGGGCGGGGTTATGGGAAGCGGTGATCATGACGCCGGCCGTCGTTTTCAGATGACGGACCGCGTAGCTCAGCATCGGGGTCGGCATCAGCCGGGAATACAGGAAGACCTGAATGCCCATGGAGGCCAGCACCGCCGCCGTCAGCTCCGCGAAGTCCCGGCTGTGAATCCGGCTGTCATAGCTGACGGCGCAGGAGGGATGATCCGACTGCTCCTTCAGGTAGCGGGCGAGGCCGCGGGTCGCTTTGGCCACGGTAAAAACGTTCATGCGATTGGTCCCGGCGCCGAGAACGCCGCGGAGACCGCCGGTTCCGAAGGAGAGATCCCGGTAAAAGCTGTCATGCTCCTCCTCGGGAGACATCTTCCGCAGGATGTCCATCAGCTCTTCCGGCATGGCCGGGCATTCCATCCACCGCTGTTTTCCGGAATTCATCATGATCATCAAACCTCCGTCCTGGCCATTGTAACGCTGAATCCATATAAAAAAAGGACAGCCCGGCGCTTACACCACGCCAAGCTGGCCGGAACCATAGAGTTGATTTTTCCTGAAGGGCGTAATCTGGCGCCCGTCCCAGGTGAAACCATCCAGCGAAAGCCGGATCCCGTTCTCCGCGAAAAGATTGGCCACATCCTCGAAAAGCACGTAAAGATGGCGGGTAAAAAACCCGGCCTCCGAGCCCGTCGGTTCGCAAAGCAGCTGATTGATCCCCCAGACCCGGATCGGATCATAGCCGTCGAAGGCGAAGGAGGAGGCATAGGCGGAAACCGCGCCGCCCCGCAGATCGCAGGGCGTCAGCCCAAGCCAGCTGGAGGCGTTTCGAAGCAGGCTGTAAAAGCACTGCATGACCCGGCCGGGAAGGGCGAAGCAAAGTTCATCCAGAAAGGCGCCGTTGACATCGTAGGTACTGAAGGAGAGAATCCGGTTCTCATAAAGAATGACGGAGAAGCCGCCGTCCGCCACCCGGCTGTCCGGCATCAGGGGACGAAACTTATACTGAAAGACCGGCTTATACCCATATCCGGCAATCATCTACACGCCCCCTCTCGTTCTGCACACGTGTATTATATTACCTAAATATGCGGTATTCGTCAATGACTAAATACTATATCTTGTACTTTTTTATTATAAAGTTTTTATGAACTTTGTTTCAAAAAGTTCATAAATGCGTCCCGGTTCTGAATCGGCGTCGTAGTTGGACGGCCCAGGTCCGCCCGGGCGCCGCAGGCACAGCTGACCGCCAGGAACACGGGTCCTGCCACGCCTTTCGGCAGGGCCTGAAGGGCGGCGGACAGGGAGGCCTCCGAATCAGCCGAAAGAACCGCGGGATAGCCGGCGGCGGAGGCCAGGGCCCGGAGCGGCAGACGGCCGGAACAGACGGGCATGCCGCCCACCGTCTCGTGGGCGCCGTTATCGATGACGACATGGATGAGATTTCCCGGCGCGGCCTGGCCGATGACCGGAAGGGCTCCGAGATGCATCAGGGCGGCGCCGTCCCCGTCCAGACACCAGACCCGCCGGTCCGGGCAGTTCCGGGCGATCTGCAGGGCGATCATGGAGGCGTGCCCCATGGATCCGACCGTCAGGAAATCCTTTTCATGGCCGAGACCGGCCTTTTCCCGCAGCTCGAAAATCTCCCGGGACAGCTTTCCCGTCGTAGAGACCACCGCATCCGTTGGGCCCATGGCTTTCAGCAGGATCCCGGCCGCCCGCTCCCGGGTCATGACAAAGGAATTGCCGTAATCCGGCTTCCCGGAGGCCTTCAGGGCCCCCTTCCGGACAACGATGGCGGCGACCCGGCCTTCGCGAAGGTGGGAAAGCAGGGCGGAGAACCGGTCCAGGAACGCCTGATCCTCCGTGTCCGGGCTGAGAATGAAATAGGGAATGTCGAGCAGCTCCAGCTGGGCGAGGGTAATGGCCCCCTGCCTGACATGCTGGGGCTCGTCCCGGACGCCCGGCTCGCCGCGCCAGCCGATTACCAGCAGGCAGGGAAGGGCGTAAACGCGGCTGTCCATCAGGGAGGTCAGCGGATTGACGGTATTGCCCAGGCCGCTGTTCTGCATATAGCACAGGGCCGGGCGGCCGGTGGAGAGATAATGACCGGCGCACAGACCGATGGCGCCGCCCTCGTTATGGGCGACGGTATGCCGGGGTCCATCGGTTCCCCAGCGGGCAAACAGCTCGTCGCACAGGCCGCTGAGAAAGGAGTCCGGCACACCGGTAAAAAAGTCAATCCCGGCCTTCAGGCAGGCATCCAGCAGGACGGAAGAAAGCATGGCGCAAAAACCTCCTTGTGATATGACCGTATGGTTATTTCCAGTCCAGGGGATAATCGGTGACGGCGTATTCCAGCTTCCTGCCGTTGCTCCTCAGCACCGTCAGCAGGGAATCGATCCGGGTCGGGGAGCTTTCCACCGTAGGAATGAAATCGTTCGTATCCTCCCGGGAGGAAATGCTGATGGGAATAATCCGGAAATCCCGGTCGAGTATATTGCCCTCCCTGATCCGGAATCGGGTCTGGAAGATGTAGGAGGACATATCGCTGGGCCTGCTGTTTCCGGAGAAGCAGAAGTTGCCGAGGGAATAGCAGATATAAACGCCCTTGTACTGTTCGATGGGGTTGATCCGGTGGGAATGATGGCCAATGACCAGATCCGCCCCGGCGTCCACGGCGAGATGGCCCATTTTGATCTGGTTTTCCGTCGGCGCGTAGTCCAGCTCGTTTCCCCAGTGGAAGGAGACAATCAGAATCGGATATTTTTCCTTGATGGCCCGAATATCCGCCTCGACCTTTTCGAACAGGCTGTTATAGCCGCCGACGGGCTTGTTGTAGCGGTCGATGCACAGGTAACTCATCATCGCGATCTGGATGCCCTCCACGTTGATGATGCCCATCTCGGTGGAATTGGAATAGACGACGCCGGCCTCCCGCAGGGCGATCTTCGTATCCTCATAACCGGTGTCCCCGAAGTCCATGATATGATTGTTCTCCAGGGAAACCGCCTCGATGCCGTTGTCCCTCAGCACATGGACAAAGGAGGGGTTGATTTTGAACAGAAAATCATTCTCACGCTTGGCGGAGGGAATGTCCCGGACCTCCGTCAGCGTTCCCTCAAAATTCACAAGGGTCAGCTGGTCGGAAAAGAAAATCTCCCGGGTGTTCGCCAGGGTAAAGTTGATATCCCCGCCGTGCTTTTCCAGCGCCTTCTGGAAAATGGAGGATTTTTTCCGCCCGTAGCTGTCCCCGATGGTGAAATCCCCGGTGCAGGAGACGGTGATCTGGGCGGTGCCCCGGGCATCGAAGATGCTGGCGGCCTCCTGAGCGGGCACGGTTTCAATGACCTCCTCGATCAAAAGATCCTCTTCCTCCGCCAGCAGCGGAAGAGGCAAAAGCAGGAAGAAAACCAGCAAAAGGGAAAGAGCTTTTCTGATCATGGGTTGATCCTTTCCTGTTATCTGCGGGCGTTTTCGGATACGAATTCCGCGATGCGCTCCAGGGCAATGTTCAACTTGTCCAGCGCGGTGGCGTAGCAGCAGCGGATAAAGCCTTCGCCGCTGGGCCCGAAGGCGTTTCCGGGAACGGCGGCGACCTTTTTCTCCTTCAGGAGACGGCTGCAGAATTCCTCGCTGGACAGGCCGGTGGGGGAGATGGAGGGGAAGACGTAGAAGGCGCCGTAGGGCTCGAAGCAGTGCAGGCCCATCCGCCGGAAGGCGGAAACCATCAGGCGCCGCCGCCGGTCGTAGCTGTCCCGCATCCGGATGACATCCTCATAGCCGTTTTCCCGACCGGCCCGCAGGGCCTCGGCCGCCGCGATCTGGCCCTGACGGGGCGCGCACATGATGCTGTACTGATGGATTTTATTCATGACGGAAATCAGCTCCGGCGCCCCGCAGATGTAGCCGACGCGCCAGCCGGTCATGGCGAAGGACTTGCTGAAGCCGTTGATCGTCAGGGTCCGCTCCTCCATCCCCGGCAGGGCGGCAAAGGAGACGTGCCGCTTTCCGTCGTAGACCAGCTCGGCATAGATCTCGTCGGAAATCACCATCAGATCCCGATCCTTCACGATGCCGGTCAGGGCCTCCAGATCCTGCTTTTCCATGATGGCCCCGGTGGGGTTGTTCGGATAGGGAAGGATCAGGACCTTCGTCCGGGGCGTTATAACGGAAAGCAGATCCTCCGGCCGAAGCCGGAAATCCTGCTCTTCCCGGGTCGGGATGCCCACCGGAACCCCGCCGGCAAAGATGACGCCGGGGGCGTAGGAAACATAGCTGGGCTCGGGAACCAGCACCTCATCCCCCGGGGACAGCATGGCCCGAAGCGCCAGATCGATGGCTTCCGAGGCGCCGATGGTAACCAGAATCTGATCCTCCGGACGGTAACGCAGCGAAAAACGATCCGCCAGATAGGCGGCGATTTCCGCCCGCAGCTCCGGCATGCCCCGGTTAGCGGTATACTGGGTATCCCCGTCGACCAGGGAATTGATAGCGGCGTCCCGGATATGGAAGGGCGTCTTAAAGTCAGGTTCCCCGACGCCCAGGGAGATGGCGTCCTTCATGAGGGAGGCCATGTCAAAGAACCGCCGGATCCCGCTGGGGGGGACGGCGACGATGCAAGGATTCAGAAAGCGGTCGTACGTCAAGGCGAGATCACCAGCCTGCGGTCAGTTTCTTCCCCGTCAAAAATAACGCCTTCCTCTTTATATCGCTTGAGGACGAAGCTCGTGGCGGTTCCTGTGACGGTTTCCAGGGTCGAAAGCTTGCTGGAGACGAAGGAGGCCAGCTCCTTCAGCGTCCTGGCTTCCACCAGCACCAGCAGATCATAGGCGCCGGACATGAGATAGACGCTCTTGACCTCGTCGAAGCGGTAAATCCTGCGGGCCACGGCGTCAAAGCCCATATCCCGCTGGGGCGTCACGCGGACCTCGATCATCGCCTCCACCCGCTCCCGATCCGTCAGATCCCAGTTGATGACGGGAGAATAGCGCAGGATGACCCTGCTTTTTTCCAGGCGGTCGATCACCCCGGCCACCTCGGTCATCGGGGCGCCGGTCATGTCCGCCAGCTTTTCCAGCGAAAGCCTGCAGTCCTCCTTCAATAGATCCAGGAGGGCTGTTTCCAGATTCGTCAAAGCCTACACTTCCTTTCAGTACAGAAACATAAACAAAGAAATTTTACAACAGAACGGGCGGAAAGACAAGGGACCCGCCTCTTTTTTCGCCATTCTGCCGATCGGAGGGGATTTACAAGTGCCCTGATGAATGATAAAATTTATCATTGGACTCATTTGTCCGATGAAACACGAAATGATCCCGCGTGAGAGGCGCAGACCGTGAACGGATGAAAGGAGCGCGGAATGAACCAGGATCGTCGGAATGGCTCTCAGAATGGTTATTCATCCCAGAATCAGGGCTATTCTTATCCACAGGGCGGATATCCGGGGGCGACGGGGGCCTATGGGACGTCCTACATCCCCCAGACGCCTTCCTATTATCAGCAGCCCGGCGGGCAGGAAGGGCCGGCGCAGGGCTATGGCGCCCAGGGTGCAGGAACCCAGGGGTATGCCGCCGCGGGCTATCCGCCTGCCGGAGGGAGCCCTTCCGGCTATCCCGGCGGGGCCGGTTATGCAACCGCGGGCCAGGGGTATCCGGTTCCGGGCCAGGGCGGCCAGGGCTATCCGGCCCCGGGCCAGGGCATGACGGGGTATACCGCCGGCGCCCAGGGCTATCCCGGCGGGGCCGGCTATGCCGCCGCGGGCCAGGGGTATCCGGTTCCGGGCCAGGGCGGCCAGGGCTATCCGGCCCCGGGCCAGGGCGTGACGGGGTATGCCGCTGGCGGCCAGGGCGGCCAGGGCTATCCGGCCCCGGGCCAGGGCGTGACGGGGTATGCCGCTGGCGGCCAGGGCTATCCGGCGCAGGGATATGCGACCGGGTATCCCCAGGCGGCGGGACAGCCCCAGATGCCCTATCCTCAGGCGGGAAACGCCGGCGGCCGGGGACAGATGCCGATCAACGGGGGCGGCTATGTTCCCCAGCAGGTGCCGGTTCGGAAAAGGCCTTTCGTCGTCAACGACACGATGCTGATCATCGCCGGGGCGGTGCTGATTCTGATGCTCGCGGCGGGGCTGGTTCTGAAGATTGATGTCCTGAAATGGATTTTTCTCGTGCTGGGGGCCGGCCTGATCGCCTTCCTCTGGGTCAGGCCGGTGACGGCGAAAAACAGGCGGCTGTGCTTTACGATCGTCTTCGCCGCCCTGGCGGTGGTGGTCCAGCACCACTACGCGCGGGATGCGCTCAAACAGCTCCGGGCAGTCCGTCAGCGCGGTGCGGTTGCCGTCCACATAGACCAGGA
>JAFRHH010000022.1 GCA_017433405.1 Clostridia bacterium
CCGTTTATTAAAGTGGAAGCAACCAAATTTACAGAAGTTGGCTATGTCGGCCGGGATGTGGAAAGCATTATCCGCGATCTGACGGAGAACGCTGTCAGAATGGTTCGTAAAGAACATGAAATGAAAGTGCTTCCCCGCGCAAAGGTGCTGGCAGAGGACCGGCTGGCTGATCTGATTGCCCATCCCCCCAAAAAAGCGGGGAATCCCCTGGATTTTCTGCTGGGCAGGCAGAAGGAGCAGGGGGCTTCGCAGGAAGAAGGCGCAGCCATATCGCAAAAAAAAGAAGCCGTTCGTCAGCAGCTGATTCAGGGTGAGCTGGAGGACAGGGAGCTTGAAATTGAAGTCGAGGAGGATGCGCCAACCCTGGAGGTTGGCGGCAGCAGTATCAGCCTCGGCGATATGATGGGAAATCTGATGCCCAAGCGGACCCGCCAGCGCCGGGTCAAGGTAAGTGAGGCCCGTAAAATTCTCGAGGAGCAGGAAGCCTCCAAACTGGTCGATTCCGACGCGGTTCAGGAAGAAGCGATCCGAAGGGCCGAACAGGACGGTATCGTATTTATCGATGAAATCGACAAGATTGCCGGAAGCTCTCAGTCTCATGGCCCCGATGTCAGCCGGGAAGGGGTGCAGCGGGATATTCTTCCAATTGTGGAAGGCTGTACCGTCAACACCAAATACGGTGCTGTCAATACGGATCATATGCTCTTCATCGCGGCGGGCGCCTTTCACGTCAGCAAGGTCAACGATCTGATTCCTGAACTGCAGGGCCGTTTTCCCGTTCATGTAAATCTAAACAGCCTGACTGCGGAGGATTTTCAGAAGATCATGACGGTTCCCGAAAACGCGCTGACCAAGCAGTATAAGGCTTTACTGGCCGTCGACAGGGTGCTGATTTCCTTTGAGGACACCGCGATCGAAGCAATTGCCCAGGCGGCCTGTAATGTGAACAGCAACTCGGAAGACATCGGAGCCAGAAGGCTTCATGCCATCTTTGAACAGGTGCTTGAGGATGTCAGCTTCAATGCCGGTGACGAGAATATGCCGCCTTTCGAGCTGAAGGTAGACGGAAAGTATGTCAATGATCATCTGAAAGGGGAAAACAGACCGATCGATCTGAATAAATATATTATTTAACCCAAGACCGGCCGTCTGATATTTTTGATGGACTTGGAGGGAGAAAAGTGATTAACAGCATCGGTTTCATTGGTGTCGGAAACATGGGATCAGCCATTCTGCACGGCATTGTTGACAGCGCATATGTAAAGCAATCCCAAATCATCGCCTACGATGCCAGCGTCCGGAAAATGCGTGATCTCGGTTCCGATTTACCCGGGGTTCGTCTCGCTCAAAACTGCGCGGAGCTGGCGGATCTGGCTGACTTGATTATCCTGGCGGTGAAGCCGATCTACATTCAGGAGGTCATTGAGGAAATGCGCTCCTCCCTAAACGGGAAATCCGTATTAAGCATCGCCGCCGGATGGACGACAGGGATGCTGGAAAAGGCCCTGCGCGGATCCGGTGCGGCTTACATGCGGGTGATGCCGAACACCCCGGCCCTCGTCGGGGAGGGCATGACCGCCCTTTGTGATGAAACCACCTTTTCGAAGGAAAACTTTGATTTTGTGAAGGGAATTTTTGAATCCGTCGGGAAAACCAGAGTCCTGCCTGAGCGGCTTTTCGACGGCGTGATTGCCATCAGCGGCAGCTCTCCGGCTTATGTATACATGATGATCGAAGCGATGGCGGACGCCGGGGTGAAGGAAGGCCTTCCGCGAACCTACGCCTATGAAATGGCTGCCCAGAGCGTGCTCGGCTCCGCGCTGATGGTTCTGTCCTCCGGAACCCATCCCGCGGCCCTCAAGGACGCGGTCTGCTCACCGGGAGGAACAACCATTGAGGCCGTTGAGGTCCTTGAAAAGAAAGGATTTCGTTCCGCCATCATGGAAGCCATGAATGCCTGCGCTGAAAAGAGCAGAGAAATGACCGAATAAGAGAAAGGGCTGTCCGGGAAAATGGATGCGGCAAGAAAAAAAGTCAATATCTATACGGATGGTGCCTGCAGCGGTAATCCGGGACCGGGCGGCTGGGCAGCCATTCTGGAATTCGGCCCGCACAGAAGGGAAATCAGCGGCTATATGGCCGGGACGACCAATAACCGCATGGAGCTGTTCGCGGCCATCAGCGGCCTTGGCGCCCTGAAGGAACCCTGCGATGTGACGCTGTTTTCGGACAGTAATTATCTCGTTCAGGCGTTTAATGACCACTGGCTGGATTCATGGAAGAAAAAAGGATGGAAAACCAGCGCCGGGGCGCCGGTTGAAAACCAGGATCTGTGGTTTATTCTATCCGCGCAGACCGCCAAGCACCATGTAACATTTGTGAAGGTAAAGGGGCATTCCGATCATCCGGAAAACAATCGATGCGACGAGCTGGCCCGGGCGGCCATCGCAGAATATAAAAGAATCTATTCAACCGAGGAGACAGATTTTGACCGCGAACGCGTTAGCGAAGCGGTTACAAAATCGTCATCCGGACAGAATGGCAGAACGTGAACTATCGTTCACAGAGGAGACAAGGGAGGAATGAAGAAAAATGAAAAGAACACTGATAATTGAAGGCATGATGTGCGAGCATTGCGAAAAAAGGGTCAAAAAGGCCCTGGAAGCCCTGGAGTATGTATCGGAAGCCGTGGTAGATCATACGAAAGGCTCCGCTGTGGTAAAATCCTCCATGATCATTCCGGATGAGCTGCTGAAAAAAGCGGTGGAGGATCAGGGCTATAAAGTGATTGATTTCCGGCCATAATACGCGGCCGTCATGTCTTCCATTGATCGATCCGTGAAGAGGGATCAACTCATAACTATTCGCTAAACCATAGTTTTACGAAAAGTTATGGTAGTTTTTGATGCGCTGAACCAGAATCATCTCAGCATCGGTTCACATTTAGACGAACCATTGACATGAATCCTTTTAATAAACCGGATTATGCCGCGAATAAGACGTTTTGAAAAAACATTCTGTCACCGTATATTGCTTTGTTTTTCCCGGGAAATCTGATAGAATAAGCTGAAATCGAAAAAGGAGACAGATTTTGTCCGCGATCGTGCCGGCGAAGTGGCTGCAAAATCGTCATCCGGACAGAAGAACAGAGATGAACTGACACTTGCGGAGGAGATGATTGAATGGAACTGCTTCAGAATCCTTTCAGACTGGGGTTTGGTCTGATGCGCCTTCCAAAGCTGGCTGACGGCGGGATCGATCTTGAGCAGGTTTCCGTGATGGCCGATCATTTTCTGGCGGCCGGAGGAACCTATTTTGATACAGCCTATGTCTATGACGGCGGGAAAAGCGAGGAAGCCTTTCGAAAAACCGTTGCCGAACGCTATCCCCGGAATGCCTATACGATTGCCACAAAGCTCATGGCCACGGCACAGGGAATTCAGAATGAGGAAGACGCGCGGCAGGAGTTCTTCACAAGCCTTAACCGTCTCGGTACCGGCACCGTTGATTATTATCTGCTTCATGCCATTCAGCGCTCCAACATTCAGAAATATAACGACTTTCATCTCTGGGAATTTGTCCGTGAGCTGAAGGAAAAGGGTCTGATCAAGCACTGGGGTTTTTCCTTCCATGCTGATTCTGATTTGCTGGAGGAACTTCTGAATCAGCATCCGGATGCGGAATTTGTTCAGCTGCAGATCAACTATGCGGACTGGGAAAACCCTGGTGTTGCTTCAAGAAAAAACTGGGAAATCTGCAAGGCTCACGGAAAGCCGGTCATCATCATGGAACCTGTGAAGGGCGGAATCCTCGCAGATCCGATTCCGGAAGTGAAAAAGATACTCGACAGTACCGGCAGCAGCGTCTCCTACGCCAGCTGGGCCTTCCGCTTCGCGGCCAGCCTGGACCAGGTTCATGTGGTTCTCAGCGGCATGAGCGATCTTTCCCAGATGGATGATAACATCCGGTCTGTCAGGAAGATTCCCTTATCCGCTCCTGAGCTGGAATTGATTCATCAGGCGCAGCACGCCCTGAATATGGATCGATCCATCGCCTGTACAGCCTGTCATTACTGTACGGAGGGCTGTCCGAAAAACATCCCGATTCCTGAAATATTCAATGTGGTGAACCGCCGCAAAGGGAGCCCTGAATTCCGAACGCTCCGCGAATATGTGATCGTGACCCACAATCGCGGAAAAGCGTCGGACTGTGTCGGCTGCGGTCAGTGCGAATCGGTCTGTCCTCAGCATCTTCCGATTATCCGGCTTCTCAAGGACTGTCAGTCTCTTGAGGCATAGGTTTGCATATCAGATAAACCTCATTATTCACAGAGGAGTGGTTTCGTGAGCCTTTCAGATCATAAAAACCGATATCGGGAGGAAGTGGACGCCAAACGGATTCTTCAGATCAGGGAAATCTGCCAGGAGCTGCCGGAGGCCTGTTCTGATTTTCTTCGTGGAATCGCGATGACGACCGGTTCCTTTACCCGGTTGGCCTATGCCATCGATCTGCGGACTTTTTTCCAGTTTCTTCACAGGGAAAGGCTCTCTTTTTCCGAATCTCCTCCCCGCCTGCTCCGGGATCAGGAACTGGCGCGGCTTTCCCAGGCCGATCTGGTGGCCTATACAGAGTATTTAACCTACTATCTTAAGCAGGGGGAACCCGGTTCTCCTGAAAAAGCGATCATCAACCATGAACTTTCCATCAAAAGAAAGCTGTGCGCCATTCGATCCTTCTATGATTTTCTGTATAAAAACAATCGTATATCCGCCAATGTGACCGAACTGGTTCCGCTGCCCAAAGTCCACGAAAAGCCGATTATCAGGCTTTCCAGGGAAGAAATGGCCGCCATGCTGGAGGTGGCCCGCACGGGTGAAAAGCTGACCAGCAGACAGCAGAAATATCAAAAGCTGACCGAAAAGCGCGACTATGCCTTGCTCAGCCTGTTCCTTGGCACAGGAATTCGCGTCAGTGAATGCGTCGGAATGAACCTTCAGGACCTGGATCTTGAAAACAACGCCTTTCTGGTCACCCGTAAGGGCGGTAACCAGGTGATCCTCTATTTCCCGCCGGAAGTGGCGGAGGCGCTTGCCGATTATCTTGAGGAGCGTAAGGACGTGGAAGTTCTTCCCGGCCATGAGGATGCCTTTTTCCTCAGCCTGCAGCGAAGAAGAATCACCCAGCGATCCGTCCAGAATCTGGTAAAGAAATACGCCAGCGTGGCGGCTCCGCTAAAGTCCAGGATCAGTCCCCATAAGCTGCGGAGCACCTTCGCGACAAATCTGTATCAGGAAACCGGCGATATTTATCTGGTCGCGGATGTTCTCGGCCATACTTCAGTGGATACAACCAGAAAGCATTATGCTGATATGACCGACGCAAGACGAAGGATGGCTGCTGAGCATGTCCATCTGCCCGGGGATCCTGAGTTTGCGGAAGAAGTCCCTAAGAAGTGATTTACCTGGCATTTTCGAGAAGGTTCCGGATCCGACGATTCATGTTTTCCAGCTCCTGATTGGAATGGCCCTTCATCTGGCGGACGCGGTTCATCAGCTCTTCCGCGGCGTCGTTCAGCTCTTCAAACAGCATCTGATTCCGGGCGCCTCCCTTATTGACCGCGGGGCGCGGTTCGGTCTTTCCTGGATCTCTGTAAACGATTTCTGTTTTCGTGTCCCAGTCTCCTCGGATCAGATCAAAACAGGATCCGGAGCAGGGAGCCTCCGCTGGAATGGCAAAGTATTCCTGAATCAGATCCGCAAAAGCGCTGCAGGATTCGTCCTCTCCATGATTAACAAAGACTCTTTGAGGTTTTCGCTCAAACTGTTCGATCCAGTGGAGAAGACCTTTCTGATCGGCGTGGCCGGAAATGCCGCCCAGCAAGGCAATATCAGCGTTGACGTCAATGCTCTCTCCCAGGATCTTCACCTGCTTCATTCCGTCAAAGATCGCTCTCCCCAGTGTGCCGACCGCCTGATAACCGGCAAACAGAACCGTGTTTTTGTTGTTCCAGAGCCCATGCTTCAGATGATGTCTGATCCGACCGCCTTCGCACATTCCGCCGGAAGCGATAATAACCTTAATGTCGTGATTCTCATTCAGCTTCCGTGAATCCTCTACAGAGCACAGGGTATGAAGGCCGTTAAACCAGATCGGATTCTCCCCTTCCTTCAGAATCGCTCTGGCTTCATCATCCAGGCAGTTGACGCCGCACTGAAGGAAAACCGCCGTGGCTTTATCGGCCAGCGGGCTGTCCACATAGACGGAAAAATCATTAAATGAAGGCAGCAGCTTTCGCTGCTTGATCTCCCGGAAGAAATAAAGAAGTTCCTGCGTTCGTCCAACCGCGAAGGAAGGAATAATGACTGTTCCCCCGCGGGAAAAGGTTTTTCGAAGAATCTCCGTGAGCAAGGGGATCGGGGCGGCCATCGGATCATGTATTTTTGTACCGTATGTCGATTCGATCAAAAGGTAATCCGCCTCGGGGACGGGCTCAGGATCCCGGATAATCGGCTGATGAAGATTGCCGACATCGCCGGAAAAAACCATGGTTCTCCGTTCCCCATTTTCCTCCAGAAACATCTCGATAAAGGCTGACCCAAGCAAATGGCCAGCATCCGTAAAGCGAACGGAAAGCCCTTCATCAACCATATAGATCTTTTTGTATTCGCAGGGATAGAAGCAACGCATGACCTGTTCTGCGTCTTCCACGGTATACAGCGGTTTGACCTCCGGACCGTCTGTGCGCAGATTCTTTTTTGTCTGATAAGCGGCGTCCGTTTCCTGAATTTGTGCGCTGTCTCTCAGCATGATATCCGCGAGGTTGACCGTCTCCTCGGTAGCATAGATCTGTCCGCGAAAGCCGTTTTTGTATAGCAGCGGCAGAAGCCCGGAATGATCGATATGGGCATGGGTCAAAAATACATATTCGACTTTTCCCGGCGGCACAGGCAGCGGCTTCTGCAGAATGTTATTTTCACCCTGCTCCATGCCATAATCGATGATGGCATACCGTCCGGGAAGCCATTCGAGCAATGTGCAGCTTCCGGTTACCTGATGCGTCGCCCCGAGAAAAGTAAGTTTCATATAACTTATCCTCCTTGAACAGCAGTTTGCGTCTGCCCTTCCGTCCGGATGACGATTTTGCAGCCGCTCACACTGGAGCGAGTGCGGACAAAATCTGTCTCCCCTTTTGAATTGATTTTCATCGGATTAAACTCTATAATAAAAGCGACCGGATTCAGTGAGTTTCCGCGGCCTCCTCCTGAAGCACGATTCCATCGATGGCCACGGAGCGATATTCTGCGTTTCCCGTGACGCATTTCATGCAATTGTCACAGATCTTCCCGGGATCCAGATCGCAGCGGTCACACTCCCCGCACCCGATACACACCCGGTCGTAAAGAAGGCACTGCCTTTGAGATTTCAAGAAATGTGCCCCCCTTTCCTTTTTTCTCATTATATTCCTTTCAGCTGCTCCCGTCAAACAGGGCAGCGCCCTGCAAAGGAGGTCATGATTCATGCCGGGCCAGATCACACTCTTACCAGGAAAGGAAAAGCGAATCAGAACAAGGCATCCCTGGGTTTTCAGAAGCGATATCATGAAAGCCGACCCATCCTGCCTGCCGGGGGATATCGTTCGCGTTGTCAGCAGTAACGGCCAGTTTCTGGCCAAAGCCCTGTTTAATCCCCTCAGCCAGATTTCGCTGAGGATCATGACCTATCAGGATGAGCCTGTAGATCGCGAGCTGATCTTTCGCCGGGTCAGGGAAGCAATCCGGTACAGGCGTTCCTTTGCGGATCTGAGCAGCTGCCGGCTCATCTTTGCCGAAAGTGACCGGCTTCCCGCTCTGATCGTTGATTCCTTCGGTGGCGTGCTGGTTCTTCAATGCCTGTCCCTCGGGATGGAGCGATTCAAGCAGGATATCGTCGAAGCGCTCGTTGAGGAAGTTCATCCTTCCGGTATCTGGGAAAGAAACGATGTTCCGGTCCGAAAGCTTGAAGGACTTGACCTGACAACCGGTCTTCTCTACGGCGATGTTCCGGATCGGGTGATCATGAAGGAAAACGGTATTCATTTTTATGTGGACGTCAAGAGAGGGCAGAAAACCGGTTTTTTTCTGGATCAGAAGGAAAACCGGGCCGCTATCGCTCCGTTTGTCCGGGACCAGGATGTGCTTGACTGTTTTACCCACACCGGCTCCTTCGCGCTGCACGCGGGCTTTTTCGGCGCCAGATCCGTGCTGGGGCTGGATATCAGCGAGGAAGCCTGCCAGTACGCCGGGATGAATGCGGCTCTCAATCATCTTTCGGAAAAAGTCCGTTTCCAGGCTGCCAATGTTTTCGATTATCTGGGAGAAGCCAGCCGTAAAGGCGTCAAATATGATGTCATTATTCTGGATCCACCCGCCTTTACCAAAGCCAGATCCACCGTTGCGAACGCCGCGAGAGGGTACAAGGAGATCAATCTTCGGGCCATGAAAATGATCCGCCCGGGCGGCTTCCTGGTTTCATGCAGCTGCAGCCAGCATATCCTTCCCTCTCATTTTATGCAGATCGTTCAGTCGGCGTCGGAGGACGCCCATATTCAGCTGAGGCAAATTGAGTTTCGGACGCAGGGGAAGGATCATCCGATTCTACCCGCCTCGCCGGAGACGCAATATCTGAAATGCGGTATCTATCAGGTTTTCCCCGACTGAAACAGGTTTATCCGTGATACGCTCAGGCGGAAGCTGCTGCCGGCGGGGGATTATTTGCTGATTTCATAGCCGAGATTTTTCAGATCCAGCGGGTTATTCCGCCAGTCATCCCGGATTTTCACCCACAGCTTCAAATTGACGTGAGTCCCCATCAGTTTCTCAATATCATGACGGGCTTCGGTTCCGATGGTCTGAAGCATGGCTCCCCCTTTTCCGATCACAATCCGCTTATGGGATTCTTTTTCGCAGTAGACGTTCGCGTTGATTTCCGTCAGCCGGTCGCTCATTGATTCAATTCGGATAATCTCGACACCGATTCCGTGCGGAACCTCATCGCGAAGATGCCTGAGGGCCTTTTCCCGAATAATCTCAGCGCAGAGAATCCGCTCCGGCTGATCCGTGATCATGTCTTCCGGAAAATACCTGGGACCTTTGGGGAGCCTTCGCAACAGAACGGATTCAAGCTCCGCCATCCCATCCCCGGTCTTCGCGCTGACCGGAATGATTTCCGTAAAGTCCATCCTGGAGAACTTCGCGGTCGCGGATAAAATCTGATCAGCCTTTACCAGATCGATCTTGTTCAGCGCCAGGATACGGGGGATGGCATGATAGGCCTGTAACCCCTCCGCGATCGTCAGATCCTCATTTCGAACGGACGATACATCAACCGCCATCAGCACGGAGTCCATCCCCTCCATTGCGGCTTTCACGGACTGCATCATATATTCTCCCAGCCGGTTCTGAGGCTGATGAATCCCCGGCGTATCCAGAAATACCGCCTGACGGTTTTCTTTCGTCAGCACGCCCATCAGACGGCTTCTGGTGGTCTGCGGACGACTTGAAACGATGGAGATTTTTTCTCCGATCATGGCATTCATCAGGGACGACTTTCCGACATTCGGCCTGCCGATCAGCGTAATAAATCCGGAGAAGAACTGGTTTTCTGTCATTTTCCCTGATCCTCCTCTGTGAACGGCAGTTCACTTCTGCCATTCTGTCCCGATGGTGATTCTGCAACCGCTCCGCTGACGCAATCGCGGACATGATCTGTCTCCGCTGCAAGTTCTTCCGGTCCAAAGCTGTGGGGCAACAGCGCTTTCAGGGAACTGACCTCCGTCCTGTATCCCCTGGCCGCGATCAGAATCTTCAGATCATCCGAAAATTCGTTCAGCACCTGACGGCAGACCCCGCAGGGCCAGGAAGGCTTTTCCCCCACGATGGCAATCGCACGAAAATGGGTCACGCCTTCGCTGACCGCCTTAAAAACAGCGGTCCGTTCGGCGCAGATTCCCGCGCTAAAGGCGGCGTTTTCAATATTGCAGCCTGTAAATATGCGGCCGTCCGCGGCGCGGATGGCCGCTCCAACGGGATAGTGAGAATAGGGTGAGTAGCTCTTTTTCATCGCCCCGAAGGCAAATTCAATCAGTTCCTCGTCTTCAGGTGAAAGCCGGTCCGCCTCGTTTTTTTCCCGGGACAGCGAAACCGCGGAAAGAATCTTTTCTTCCATTTGCCGCATCTTTTTCTGATCCTCCGGTTCCATATGGTCGTATCCCATGAGATGGCAGATGCCATGCACCAGCAGATAGGCCGCTTCCCGCCGCCGGTCGTGTCCATATTCCTCGGCCTGTCTGATGATATGCGGCACGGAAAGAACGACATCTCCGAGAAAACACATGCCGGTTGCGTCGTCATACTCGGCACGAAGCCTGCCTTCCTCCTGCCCTGCGGTTTTCCCGGGAGAAAAAGTGACCGCCGGAAAGGAAAGGACGTCCGTTGAACGGGCCGTAGACCTGTGGACCGTATTGATTTCCCGGATCTTCTCATCATCGCATAAAACAACGCAGATCTCACAGGGCAGGCGGATCCCTTCGATCCGCGGACACTGATCCGCCGCTTCCTGCATGGAACGGAGGATCACAGGCGAAACCGGCACCTCAGTCACCCAGTCTATTTTCATGCTTTTCCCTCCCTGCGGCCTCGTCATCCCGCCAGGAACCCGGGCGTGTCCCCGCGTTCCTCCGCGTCTTCCTGATTTCTTTATTTCTTTCCGGTCGCCGTCTGCGACGGCGCCGGCGATGCGGCCGGAACCGATCCGGTCGCCGCGATCCTGGTTCGATCTACGGTAGGATATTCGATCCTTTCGTGATATACGCCTTTCAGGATGCCGGAGAAAGCGTCGCAGATTTCGTCAATATCTCTGAGGGAAAGCGGACAGTCGCTCAGCTGACCGTCTTCCAGCTTCCCGCGCACCAGCCGTTCAATGAACTGATTAATCGCCTTGGGGGTAGGATCCTTCATGGTCCGGACCGCTGCCTCAATCGTATCGGCCAGCATCACAATGGCTGCTTCCTTCGTCTGCGGCTTCGGACCGGAATACCGGAAATCATTGATGTCAACCGGTTTTCCGTCAGACATCTGCAGCGCCTTATGATAAAAGTACATCACCGGGGTAACGCCATGATGCTGCACAATGATACTGATGACCTCAGGCGGAAAATGCTCCTTCTGGGCGATCAGCATGCCGTCCCGTGTGTGACTGATCAGAATCGCGGCGGAAATATAGGGGTCAGTCTTCTCATGCGGATTCTCCCCCATCTGGTTCTCCTTGAAATAAGAAGGCCGCTGAAGCTTGCCGATGTCATGATAATAGGCCCCGGCCCGGGCCAGATACGGATTGGCGTGTATTCTTTGGGCGGCCGCTTCCGCCAGATTGGCAACGATAATGGAATGATGATAGGTTCCTGGCGCCTCGATCATCAGCCGGCGCATCAGGGGCTGATTGGGGTTCGTCATTTCCAGAAGTCTGCTGGGGGTTGCCAGATGAAAGGTCGCTTCAAAAACAGGCTGCAGCGCGATGGCCAGAACCCCGCTCAAAAGCCCCCCCAGCGCGGTCCAGGCCAGCATCTGCGAAAAGTTCTTGGACTCATCCGAAATCAGAAGGCTGAAAATAAACAGAACCATCATACCACTGATCGCCGAAATAACCCCGGACAACAGGACGCGTATGCGCTGGGGATGTCCGCGCAGGAACTGAATGGCAGCGATACCGCTGACAGAGGCGCTGCAGAAAATGATCACCGCATCCTGGAAGGATGTCACAGAATTGCCTGTCAGCATTCCCGCATACAGAAGGCCAAGGGGTAGAACCAGGCTGATTCCGGCAACGTGCCCAAGCAGAACCGCCGCAAGAATCGGGCCTAAGGCCACCGGAATTAAGTATACGTTGGGAATCAGATGAACCAGGGTGACAAGCGCGATACAGATGCACAGGATAAGCAGAAGCACGGTCATCTTTCGGGGGTCCTGCATCAGGCTGTCCGAAAGCAACAGCAGCGTAAAGACCAGACAGATCAGCGCAACCGTCATCAGCAGGCCGGCCCCGATGTAAATGGAGTAATGATAGGTCGCTTCCTGCAGCAGCCCCAGGGTTCGAAGCATTTCCAGCTGGCTGCGGGTAATCCGGTCTCCTTCCCGGACAATATTCTGTCCCTGAAGATAAACGACGGGCTCGACGGCATCCATCGCCTTCTGCCGGGCTTCACTGGTCGCTTCCTGATCGATAATCATATTTGGCTGGATACAGGAACGAAGCAGTGTAGGAAGGATATTCTGGGTCAGACTGATATCAACCCTGTAGCCCACAATCTGAAGAATCGTCTGAATGGACTGGGAAACCTGCCCTTCCCGGATGGTGGTATTCAGCGAGTTGCTGACGGCGGTCGTAACCGTAATGACCATGTCCTCAAAAGCGTCCGTTTTTGTCCTGAGCAGCGTCACAACCTGATTCCGGGTCAGGTTTAAATCCCTGGAAAGCGACTGGGCGTATTCGATTTCTTCGTCCGTAAAGGAGCTGTCTGATCGGCCTTCCTGATCCATCAGCGTTGCGCCGTACTGCTGGATGGTGCGCAGCTGGCTGAAATAGGAAGCAATGGAAGAAAGGACATTCTCCTTGACGCCCTCCTGAAAACGATAGGTGGCCTCCACAGCGGCCGCGACGGTATTCTTTTTTTCCTCCGTCGCGACCGTATCGATCACATCCTTGGTCGCGTTAATCGTCTCATGAGCGATGGATCCCACCCGGAGATCATATTTTTTTGGCGTGCACACCGCAAAGAAGCAGACGCATATGATGATTCCGGCTGCAATAATCGTCAGCAGGACGCGAAAGGAAGGTGAGTGAAACCAGCTCCTCAGGGAATGATTTTGCTTTCCTTTCATGCTTTATTTCCTCCTCTGTGAACGACAGTTCACGTCTGCCATGCTGTTCGGATGACAATTTTGCAGCCGCTTCGATGACGCGTTCGCGGACAAAATCTGTCTCCTCCGCGAGCGTCAGTTCACGTCTGCCATGCTTTCCGGATGATGATTTTGTAATCGCCTGTTCGCGGACTGAATCTGTCCCGCTGTTTCCTCCGCTTTTCGGGCGGATGCTTCATAGGCTTCCACGATGCGCTGAACCAGTTCGTGGCGGACAATATCCTTGCCTGTCAGTTCAGCCACGCTGATATCAGGCACCTCCCGCAACAGATGAATCGCTTCGGACAGGCCTGATGTTTTGCCCTGTGGAAGATCGGTCTGGGTGATATCCCCTGTCACAACGACTTTGGAATGAAAACCGATTCTGGTCAGGAACATCTTCATCTGCTCAGACGTGGTGTTCTGAGCTTCATCCATGATGATAAACGCGTCGGAAAGGGTTCTTCCCCGCATGTACGCAAGCGGCGCGACCTCGATGGCTCCCTTCTCCGTCAGCCGCTGAAAAGCATCTGGCCCCATGAAATCATATAGGGCGTCGTAAAGCGGTCGGAGATAGGGATCAACCTTCTGAGCGAGATCCCCCGGAAGAAAGCCGAGCTTTTCTCCGGCTTCCACGGCCGGCCTGGTCAGAATGATTCGCTGGATTTCCCTGTTTTTCAAGGCGGAGGCCGCCATCGCCATGGCCAGATAGGTCTTCCCCGTTCCCGCGGGCCCCACGGCGAAAGTCAGCGTATGGTTCCTGATGGCATCCACATAGAGCTGCTGTCCCAGCGTCTTGCAGGTAATCTGTTTCCCGCGGTGGGTCACCGCAACAACCTTTTTAATCTGATCCAGAATATACTCGGTTTTATGCTCCTGAACCATGGAAATAATATATCGAATACGAACCCTGTCAATCGTTTCTCCCCGATCGATCAGCTTAAGCAGCACCTGAATGGTTTCAAAAGCCACCGAAATGCGGTCCGGATCTCCGCTGATCATCATATGATGCTCCCGCAGCGAGATATGCACATGACATTCCTGCTCAATCAGCGAGACATTCTGATCGTTCAGTCCAAAAAGCGAAACGACAGCGTCCATGGAATCTGTGGTCAGTTCAAATTCATGGATTTCGGTCAAGGGTTCACTCCTCTTTTCTACTCCATCTTCTGTTATACGATACTTTTTTTTCCGCAGTTTGTCAAACAAAAAGCCAATTTCTCCTCATTCCCTCCAACACTGGGGAGGAAAAAACCGCTGCTCCGACGAAAATAACATGAGAATGACCATACAGGAGCCTTTGCCATATGAAAGATAATCACAGCTTCAGGGAATATCTGCAGCAGGAGCTTAACCGCTGTTCAGGCGTTATCTATCCGGTTTATGCCCTCGCGATCGAGCGCCTGTTGATCAGAAAGCTTTCTTACAGAAGGATACATCCCAATCCCGATGATGAATTCTGCATGAAGGAAATCGGACCCAATGAAGAAATCATCTCCAGATACAGGGAGGTCATTAAAAAAGCGCGTCGGGATGATCTCCCCAAGTGCTTTGACGAGCCGCTGATCATCGAAAAGGCCAAACCGGACGGGTATATGATCCTGAACGGGCATCATCGCTGGGCGGCCGCGATCATGATGGATGAACGGAGAATCCCCGTGGAGATCGTCAATCTGACCCGGGGAATCGATATCCAAAAAATCCTTCAGCGCACACGGAACAGCAAGCGGGTTTCCATGGATTTTGACGAGGTCATCCTGAAAGACCCGGACTGCAGAGCCCCTCTGAAGAAGGAGAACCTGAGGACCGGCGTTCCGGCGCTGTTTCATTTCCTGAAAAGCCATGATTATGATATCTGGCTCTATACCGCGCGCTATTATTCCATGAAGGACATCAGGCGCTTTTTCCGGCGGCTTTCTGTCCGGGTGGACGGCATTGTGACCGGAATGGTTTCCCATCGCCCCGGGATTGGTGCCGTCCGATCCGCGCTGGATTCTGAAGCTGTCACCGTCTATCCCCGGAGCGTCCATATCGACAGCAGATCCGTTCTCTGCATTGACCGCAGCCAGAAAAAATTTATGGAACATGATTTGAGCGGCGCCGCCGAAACATGGTCAAAGGAAATCATGGACTATATAAAAGTCTATGAGCAGAATGCCTGATCGAAGGAGACGAACGATGGAAAAGATGAGGGTATCCTTCGACCTTGATGAGGTATTGTTCGTTTCCCCCGCGACCCACAAAACCGAGCCGGCGCTTCATTTCCCCCTGAATAAATTCTATCCCGAGCGCCTGCGGCTGGGAACCGTAAGCCTTATTCATCAGCTGCAGAAGATGGGCTACGAGGTCTGGGTCTATACCTCCTCCTTTCGGTCAGAAAGATATATACGCTGCCTTTTTCGCCATTACGGCATCCGGTTTGACGGCATCGTAAACGGCAACCGCCATCTTCGTGAGGTGCAGCGGAACAATAAGGTGATTCTGCCGCAAAAGCTCCCAAACCGATACCGGATTTCGCTGCATATCGACGATGAGTCCGTGATCTGTTCGCTTGGAAGTCAGTACGGCTTCCGGGCTTATCAGCTCGATGCCCAGGATGATGACTGGGAAAGAAAAATTATTGAACGCGCAAACGAAATACGTCATCTGAAGGAATGATCCGGATGAGGCAAAATGAACGCTGAAAAAAACAGGATGAATACAGTTTTGTGCGGAACGGAAAATTGACACCGCCCGTGAAATGTGATAAACTCACGCGTAATTTCATAGGGAAAGGCAATGATGGAAAGAATCCTTGCGGGAGTGTTCCAGAGAGCCGCCGGATGCTGTGAGGCGGTACCGAACGGAAGGAGTGCTGGTTCCGGAGCCGGCTTTGTGAACGCCTCCCTTTCGGTCAGTAGCGAAGCCCGGTAGGCCCCGTCATCGGCTTTGAACGTTATTGTTCTTAAGCGATTCCAGTTTTTTGGAATAAAATGGGTGGTACCGCGGAGTGAATTCGTCCCTGAAGATTTTATCTTCAGGGATTTTTTAGGAGGAAGGACAGATGCAAACCAGGGCTGTTAAAGTCTGTGACAGAACGCTTGTCGGAACAGAGGATGAGGTCAGGCTCAGCTTCCGTGAAAAAATAGAATACTGCAAGCTGGCCGACCGGCTTGGGGCCGCTGTCATCCAGCTGAATCCGATCCGTCAGAAAAGGATTGACAGCCTTCTGATCAAGAGCATTTCTACAGCCGTCCGAAATGCGGTGATCGCCGTTCCGGTTGATCTTGACGTGATGAATATGGATGAAACCTGGGAGGCCCTGAAGGGCGCTTCCTCCGCCCGGCTTCAGGTCTCGGCGCCTATCAGCAGCGTTCAGATGGAATATCTTTTTCACCGAAAGCCCGCGGACGTCCGGGATACGGTCAGTCAGGCCGTCCGCAAATGCGCTTCGCTGACGGAAAATGTTGAATTTGTGGCCGAGGACGCGACCCGAAGCGAGCGCCAGTTCCTCAGCGACATGCTGAAGGAAGTCATCGCCCAGGGGGCCACAACCGTGACCATCTGCGATGACGCGGGCTCCATGCTCCCGGATCAGATTGAGCGATATATCCAGGAGCTTCTTCAGGATGTCCCCGAACTGAAGACGGTGACGCTGGGCTTCAGCTGTGCAAACAGCCTTTTCCTCGCTGATTCTTGCGCTTTTTCCGCTGCCCGCGCAGGCGTTCAGGAGCTGAAGGCCGTGGTCTGCCGGAATGATTATATCTCCATGCCGAATATTCTCCGGATCCTGAAGGCCAAAGGTGGCGATTTCGGTCTTCATGCTTCTTTTCATGCCGAGCAGATTAATCAGATCGTCAGGCAGATTGCCATACTCTTTCAGCGGCGCGGTGCTCTTCCCGCCGGCGATGCCGCTTCCGCCGATGAGTCTTCCGAAAACATGCTTCACGCGGATGATACGCGGCAAACCGTTCTCATGGCCGTACAGAAGCTGGGATACGATCTGAGCCAGGAGGATCAGGATAGAATCTGGGACAGTTTTCTGTCCATGTCGTCGAAAAAGGCCACAATCTCCCTGCGAGAACTTGAGGCCATCGTCGCTGCCAAGGCGATGCAGGTTCCCGCGGCCATCCACGACCTGCAGTACAGCATTCATACGGATCACACCCTCGGAGCCATGGCCAGAATGCGCATGATGTTCCATGAGCAGACGATTGAAGGCGTTTCATCCGGGGACGGCGTTGTTGACGCGGCCTTTCTGGCCATTGAAAACGCGCTGGGGCGGCATTTTGAACTTGATGATTTCCAGATACAGGCCATTACGGAAGGCCGGGAAGCTCTGGGTGAAACCATCGTCAAGCTCAGAAATGAGGGAAAGCTTTATTCCGGCCGGGGTCTGAGTACGGATATCGTCGGATCCAGCATTATGGCCTACATCAACGCGCTGAATAAAATCGTCTTTGAGGAGGAAGAAGCATGAAGCTTTCTTTTTCAACCCGCGGCTGGGAAAAGCTTTCCTGGGAGCGGCAGATATCAGATGCCATCGATCTGCAGTTCCAGGGAATAGAACTTTATAATCTTCATCTTCAGAAGGCATGGTTCGAGAGCGGCGGCCCCTTTCATCACTTTCAGCAAAATGAAACCATCCGGGCGCTTCGGGCCGGTCATCTTTCGATTCCCTGCCTGGATACCTCCCTGGATCTGGGGCAGCCCTTTTCTCCGGAAGCAGACGACGCGTTTGGGCTGCTGCTCGGGATTGCTTCGGCCTTTCGGGTGCCGTTTATCGCGCTGCGGGCTCAGACGGATCAGGAGGATATCGTTCGGGACAACCTGAATCGGCTGCTTCCCCTGGCGAGGGAAAAATCCGTCTGCCTGCTGATCAGGACGGTGGGGATTTATTCGAATACGCAAAGGCTTCGGGCGTTGCTGGAGCAGTATGCCTGTGATGAGCTGGCCTGTCTTTGGGATATCCATCATCCCTATCGTGACTGCCATGAAAACGCTGACCAGACCATCCGGAATCTCGGCGGTTACGTTCGCCATGTCCACCTGAGAGATTCCGATGATGATCTCAGCTATAACCTTATTGGTGAAGGGACGATACCGCTTCGGGAGGTCATGAGCGCGCTCTATTCCATCGATTACAGCGGGTTTATTTCTCTGGAATGGAAGCCTGACTGGATGGAGGAGCTTCAGGACAGGGAGATCATCTTCAGCCATTTCCTGAACTATATGAATACCTTTGACAATCCCCGGGGGAAGAAAAAGAACCTGTATTTCAATCATGACGGAAGCGGAAAGTATGTATGGAAAAAGGACGAACTGATTGATCTGACCTTTGGTCAGGTTCTTGACCGGATGGTCGAAGAATTTCCCGATCAGTATGCCTTCAAGTATACGACACTGGACTATACAAGAACCTACGCGGAATTCCGGGATGATGTGGACCGTCTGTCCCGGAGCATGATCGCCATGGGCGTCAAGGCGGGAACCAAAGTAGCGATCTGGGCGACGAATGTGCCCGCCTGGTACCTGACCTTCTGGGCGACCGTCCGGATCGGCGCTGTCCTGGTCACCATGAATACAGCCTATAAAATTCATGAGGCTGAATACCTGCTCCGCCAGAGTGATACCCATACGCTGGTTATGATTGAAAATGCCCTGGACAGCGATTACAAAAGCATTATCAACGAGCTGTGTCCTGAAATCAGAGAAACCAAAGCCGGTGAGGCGCTTCACTGCAAGCGTCTCCCCTTCCTCCGGAATGTTATCACGGTCGGCTTCAGACAGGCTGGCTGCCTGACTTTCGAAGAAGCCATGCATCGCTCGGACGCCGTTCCGGAAGAAGTCCTGAAAAGCTTCCGGGAAAAGGTTCGTCCCGATGATGTGTGCAATATGCAGTATACGAGCGGAACCACCGGCTTTCCGAAGGGCGTCATGCTGACTCACTATAACGTAGTTAATGACGGGAAATGCATTGGAGACCGAATGGGGCTTTCCACGGCGGACCGGATGATGATTCAGGTTCCCATGTTTCACTGCTTTGGCATGGTTCTCGCCATGACGGCCTCCATGACCCATGGAACCACCCTCTGTCCGCTGCCTTATTTCTCGGCCAAAAACTCCCTGGCCTGTATCAATCAGGAGAAAATTACCTGCTTCCACGGCGTTCCAACCATGTTTATCGCCATGTTCAATCATGCGGACTATCGGAAAACCGATTTCTCCCATATGCGAACCGGCATTATGGCTGGGTCCGGCTGTCCTCCTGAACTCATGAAACGCGCGGCGCAGCCTGATGAAATGAATATGAGAGGAATCGTCAGCGTTTACGGGCAGACCGAGTCCTCTCCCGGAAGCACCATGAGCGCCTGGACGGATTCTCTGGAATTACGAACCGAGACCGTCGGGTATGCCTTCCCGCATATTCAGTGCAAAATCATCGATCCCGAAACCGGGGAGGAGCTTCCTGATGGTCAGGATGGAGAGTTCTGCTCCAGGGGCTATCATATTATGAAAGGGTACTATAAAATGCCGGAGGCCACAAACGCCGCGATCGATCCGGAAGGATGGCTTCACAGCGGCGACCTGGCCAGGCGAAACCCGGATGGAACCTTCCTGATTACCGGCCGCATTAAGGACATGATAATCCGCGGTGGAGAAAACATCTATCCCCGGGAAATTGAGGAATTCATCTATACGCATCCCGCCGTTCAGGATGTTCAGGTCATCGGCGTTCCGGATGCCCGGTACGGCGAGGCTGTCATGGCCTGCGTGATTCTGAAGGAAGGGCAGCAAATCACGCGGGAAGCACTGACGGATTATATCCGAAACCATATGGCCAGACATAAAGTGCCGCAGTATATCGAATTTGTCGATTCCTTTCCGATGAATGCTGCAGGGAAAATATTAAAATATAAAATGCGGGAAGAAGCGGCTGAACGCCTCGGCCTCAAAGGCGCGGCGGGGATAGATACCGCCGGAAACCCGTCATCCGTCAAACATCGCTGAGCAGGTGACGGACGCCTGCCGGTTCATTAAGGACCTTCGCGCACCCGAGCACCACACAGTCCTTGGCCTCTTCCGCCACCCGGCAGGGAATCCCAAGGACTTTCTCAATCGCTTCCGCGAGGCCGTAGAGGGCCGCCCCACCGCCGGTCAGGGTCACTCCGCCCTCAAAAATATCCGAAGCGAACTGAGGGGGGGTCCGCTCAATCATGACCTGCATTCCTTCAATCAGGTCATTGACGCTTTCCAGAAGCGCTTCATAGATCTCGTCGGAATTAATACGCATGGTCTTCGGGAGCCCGGAAAGGAGATTCCTTCCCGTAACATCCATCACGATGGCCGGATCCCGCTGAACGGCTCCCCCCAGTGAAATCTTCACCTGCTCGGCAGTTCTTTCGCCGATCAGCAGGTTATACTTTTTCCGAAGATACCTGACGATCGCCTCGTCCAGCTGGTTTCCGCCAATTTTGACGGAGCTCATGACGGAAACCGATCCGTTATACAGAACCGCCATATCGGTACAGCCGGCACAGAAATCCACATTCATGCATCCATATGACCCCAGAAAATTGAGCTGGGCGCCAAGCGCTGCCGCCACATTCTTGTCCAGCAGCTGGGTTCGCCTGATGCCGGCATCAAACATGGCGCTGATCAGCGCTTTTTTTTCAATATCCTTAATGCCAACCGGGACGGACATCACCGCCCGGGGCCTGGATAAAAACCTTCTCCCGACGACACCTGAAACAAAATAGCGCAGCATGGCGTTGGTCAGATCAAAATCGATCATGGTTCCCTGAGCCAGCGGCCGAATAATCGAAATATTGGAGGGGACCCGCCCGGTCATTCGGTTGGCTTCGGCGCCAAAGGCGATAATATTCTGTGTGTTCCGATCGATCGCAAGGGCTGAAGGTTCACGAAACACAATCCCCTTTCCCTTCATATAAATCACGATATTGGATGTGCCGAGGTCAATTGCGATATCATTTGCCTGCGCCATGATCGAAACCGTTCCCTTCCTCCGCGTAAGAATCCTTGTGAATCATACCATCGGTCACCCAAAATAGCAACACTCCCTAAAGTGATTCCTTGACAACTGATGCATAAAACCGCATAATAGAATTGATTTTGGCAAGGAGTGAAAGCGCGGTGGCCATCAGGATTCTGAATGTTATCCCTGGTTCTCCGGCTGACCGGGCTGGAATTCTGGCCGGCTGGATGGTCGAAAAGATGAACGGTGAGCCAGTCCTGGATGAAATTGATTATCAGGCGCTCTCCGCTCATCGGCTGGTGCATATGGAGCTTCGGAAAAAAAACGGGGAATCCTTTTCCGCCAGAATAGTCAAGGAGGATTGGGCCCCGCTGGGCTTAACCCTGGACGAAACGGCGCAGATGAAACCCCGGCAATGCAAAAACCATTGCCAGTTTTGTTTTATTGACCAGATGCCCTGTCAAATGCGTGATTCCCTGTATGTCAAGGACGACGACTGGCGACTGAGCCTGATGATGGGAAATTACATCACCCTGACCAATATCGATGATCAGGAGTTTTCCCGCATTATTCGCCGGGGCGCTTCACCGCTGTATATTTCGGTTCATGCGACAGATCCGGCCGTTCGGAGACAGCTGCTGCGGAATCCCAATGCCGCTTTGCTCATGGATCGTCTTCATCAGTTGAAGGCCCATGGTCTGCAGTTTCATACCCAGGTTGTTCTCTGCCCCGGCATCAATGATGGTTCTGTCCTGCAAAAAACCATCGAGGATCTTGCTGCCCTCTTTCCCGCGGCGCTTTCTCTGGCCATTGTTCCCGTTGGGCTGACAAAGCATCGGGAAAACCTGACGCCGATTGAGCCCTTCCGGCGAGATACGGCAGGCAGGCTGCTGGATTTCATCGAGCCGTATCAGGAGCGTTTTCTGCGTGATTTGCATACGCGATTTGTGTATGCCTCCGATGAGTTTTACTGCCTGAGTGGCCGGCCGATTCCGCCGGAATCATTCTATGAGGAGTATCCGCAGATTGAAAACGGCGTCGGGATGCTTCGGCTCCTTGAAGAGGAGTGCCGGGAGGCGTCTGAATACCTTCCCCGTCCCCGGGCCGTCGGCCGCCGCCTTCTCATTGCGACCGGTGTCTCCGCCTTTCCTTTTATTCGTTCTCTGGCGGAACGTTACGCGCCGGAAGGATCGGAAGTTGAGGTTCGCTCCATCCCCAACCGCTTTTTCGGGGAGTCCGTCACCGTCACTGGGCTGATCGTTGGAAGAGACTTGATCGATGCCCTGAAGGATGTTCAGTGTGATGAAATCCTGATCTCCGCCAATATGCTTCGGGAACAGCAGGATTGTTTCCTGGATGATCTGACACTGTCTGACGTTGAAAAAGCCCTCGGGAAACCGGTCCGGATTGTTCAGAGCACGGGAGAATCCTTTATCAAAGCGCTTTATGGAATGGAGGAAGGCGTATGAGCAAGCCACTGGTGGCAATTGTCGGCAGGCCGAATGTCGGAAAATCGACTTTCTTCAATAAAATGGCCGGAAAACGAATCAGCATCGTTGAAGATGTGCCCGGTGTAACCAGAGACAGAATTACCGCCGATGTTGAATGGCTTGGCCATTCTTTTGTCCTGATCGATACCGGCGGCATTGACCCGTCCAGCGAGGATGTTCTTTTCTCCCAGATGCGGGAGCAGGCCCAGATTGCCATCGATAACTCGGATGTAATCTGTTTTTTCACGGACGGTCGTACTGGGCTGACGGATGACGACCGCGAGATTGCCAATCATCTTCGCAGAACCGGTAAGCCGGTGCTGCTGATTGTCAATAAAATCGATGCCCTGCCTCTGAACAGTCAGCTCTATGAGTTTTATGAACTGGGGCTCGGCGATCCGATCGGAATCAGCAGCGCCAATATGCTCGGCTTCGGCGATCTGCTGGATCTGGTGGTTGGCAGCTTCCCGGCGGATGCGGAAAAGGAGGAAGATCAGCCGGATGCCTTGAAGCTGGCCATCGTCGGGCGGCCAAACGTCGGTAAAAGCAGCCTCGCCAACAGGCTGCTCGGAGCCAACCGCACCATGGTCTCCGATATCGCCGGCACCACAAGGGACGCAATTGATTCGGAACTGATCACGGCGGAGGGAGATCGATATATCATCATTGATACCGCCGGGATCCGAAGGAAGCGCTCCATTGAAGATCGTTCCCTCGAGCGTTACAGCGTTCTTCGCTCCATCGCCGCCATCAGGCGCTGCGATGTCGCCCTGCTCATGATCGATGCTCTCGACGGTGTGACGGAACAGGACGCCAGGATAGCCGGGCTCATCAAGGAGGAAGGAAAGGCTGTTCTGATCGTTGTCAATAAATGGGATCTTCCCGAAAAGGAAACGGGGACGCTTGAAAAAACTCAAAAGAAGATCCGTCAGGACCTTAAATTTCTGGATTATGCCCCCGTTCTTTTCGTGTCCGCGGAAACGGGCCAGAGAATTCACCTGATTCTTCCGCAGGTTCAGAAGGTTTTTGCCTCAGCCTGCAGAAAAATTACCACAGGCGTCCTGAATGATATGGTCAACGAAGCCACCGCGTCCCTGCAGCCTCCCATGCAGGGCGGGAGAAGGCTGAAGATTTATTATGCCACCCAGGGAGGAATCCAGCCGCCGACCTTCATCCTGTTCGTAAATGATCCTGAACTGATCAATTTTTCCTACGAGCGATATCTTGAAAATTTTTTCAGAAAAACCTTTGATTTTGAAGGAACGCCCATCCGGTTTATACTGCGCGAAAGGAAGCGGGAAAAGCAGTGAACAGACCTGTTCTTTTATTTGTCAGCTGTATCGTCGCCTATCTCATCGGCTCTGTTTCAACCGGAATCCTTGTATCCAGATGGTTTCACGGGCCGGATCTTCGGTCCGTGGGAAGCAAAAATACCGGTGCGAGCAATGTCCAGCGAACAATGGGATGGAAATACGGCCTGATCACCTTTGTCGGCGATATGCTGAAAGGGATCCTTTCATGCGCGATCGCGGAATGGCTGACCGGAGATCATCTGGCTGCGCTTCCGGCCGGTCTGTGCGCCGTCATCGGTCACAACTGGCCTGTTTTCTTTCACTTTAAAGGCGGAAAGGGCGTCTCTACCAGCACCGGTGTCATGCTGTGGTGTTTTCCGGTTCCAGCTTTGATCAGCATGGGCGTGACCGTGATCGTCATCGCGCTTACAAAATGGATCAGCCTGGGCAGCCTGGCGCTGGTCACCCTTTATGCGCTGCTGGTCTCCATCTTCTTCAGCGGGGGGAATCCCTGGGTGATCGGCTGGTCCATTCTGATCGCGCTCCTGTGCTATATCCGGCACAGGGCCAATATCAGGCGGCTGATCGCGGGAACCGAAAACAAGCTGGGAAATAAGATTACCTGAACTTTCATGCCATCTTTGAGGAGCGAGGCTACATGAATCAATCCAGCAGTCGAATCCGGAATTTCTGTATCGTTGCGCATATCGATCATGGGAAAAGTACCTTAGCCGACAGAATTCTGGAAAAAACAGGCGTTTTTGAACAGCGGGAAATGGTTGAACAGATTCTCGACAGCATGGATCTGGAGCGGGAAAGAGGCATCACCATCAAAAGCAAGGCTGTTCATATGACCTATCAGAGCAGCGACGGCAACGAGTATGTTCTGAATCTGATTGATACCCCCGGCCATGTCGATTTTACCTACGAGGTCAGCCGGGCGCTCGCAGCCTGCGAAGGCGCACTTCTCGTAGTGGACGCGACCCAGGGAATTGAAGCCCAGACCCTCGCCAATGTTTATATGGCCATTGATCACAATCTTGAAATCATTCCCGTGATCAATAAAATCGATCTCCCTTCTGCCCGCCCTGAAGAGGTGCGCCGCGAAATTGAGGATGTAATCGGCCTTGATGCCGCTGACGCGCCATGCATCTCCGCAAAGACCGGTCTGAATATTGACGCGGTTCTGGAAGCGGTCGTTCATCAGATTCCCGCCCCCGTCGGTGACCCGGCTGCGCCGCTGAAGGCGCTGATCTTTGATGCCTTTTATGATAATTACCGGGGAGCCATCTGCTTTATTCGTGTAAAGGAAGGCTCCATCTGTCCCGGCATGCGGATGCGGCTGATGTCCACCGGCAGCGAGTTTGATGTCGTGGAAGTCGGAACCTTTGCTCCGGGATATAAACCCTGCTCCCGATTGTCCGCCGGTGAAGTCGGTTATGTAGCCGCTTCCATAAAGGATGTCCGGGACACCCGCGTCGGCGATACGATTACGGATGCCCAGCGTCCCGCCGATCTTCCTCTGCCGGGATATCGTCATGTTACGCCGATGGTTTATTGCGGGATCTATCCGGCGGACGGCGCTGATTATCCGGTTCTGAAGGATGCGCTGGAAAAGCTGAGAATGAACGACGCTTCCCTTTCCTTCGAACCGGAAACATCCGTAGCCCTGGGATACGGCTTCCGGTGCGGCTTCCTCGGGCTGTTGCATATGGATATTATTTCCGCCAGACTTGAAAGGGAATTCGACCTGAACCTAGTGACAACGGCTCCCAGCGTCATCTATCAGGTGATCAGAACGGACGGAACGGAACTGTTGATCGATAATCCGACGAATCTTCCGCCCGTTACAGAGATTGCTGAAATGAGAGAGCCTTTTGTCCATGCGACGATCTACACACCTCAGGAGTATGTCGGAACGCTGATGGAACTCTGTCAGGATAAACGGGGCATCTTTCTGGATATGCAGTATGAAGGAAACCGGGTAAAGCTGAATTATGATATGCCGCTCAATGAAATCATTTTTGATTTTTTCGATCAGGTAAAAAGCAGAAGCCGGGGCTACGCCTCTTTTGATTATGAACTGAAAGATTACCGCACAAGCGATCTTGTGAAGCTGGATATTCTATTGAACGGTGATATTTGTGATGCCTTCAGCATTATCGTGCACCGGGACAAGGCGTATGGGCGTGGACGGGGCATTGCCGAAAAGCTGAAGGACGTCATTCCCCGTCAGATGTTTGAAATCCCGATTCAGGCAGCGATCGGCGGCAAGGTCATCGCCCGTGAAACGGTTAAAGCCATGCGAAAAGATGTTCTTGCTAAATGCTACGGCGGGGACATCACCAGAAAGAAAAAGCTCCTGGAAAAACAGAAGGAAGGAAAAAAACGGATGCGGCAGTTTGGAACCGTTCAGGTTCCCAGCGAAGCCTTCCTGGCCGTTTTGAAAATGGATTAAAATGACGTTGAACGAGAACCTGCAGGCCGCGCCGCAAAATACGCTGTGTTTCACCGGACATCGTTCCATTCCGCTGCGCGATCAGATGGGCCTGCGCAAAAAGCTGGACCAGGTCATCGTGAAAGCCATTTCAGAAGGTTTTCGTTCCTTTCTTTATGGAGGAGCGCTGGGGTTTGATACGATGGCGGCCGAAGCGGTTCTCCGTCTGCAAAAGAGTCATCCTGAAATCAGGCTGATTCTGGTGGCGCCATGTAAGGGGCAGGCTTCCCGCTGGAGCCGTCCGGATCAGATCCGGTACGAGGCCATTGCCGCGGGAGCGGCCCAGCGCATCGCTCTGTCTGATCAGTATTATCCCGGATGCATGCTGACCCGAAACCGATTTATGGTGGATCACGCTTCTCTCTGCGTCTGCTATTTATCGCTTATGAAAGGCGGAACATGGCAGACGGTTCGCTACGCGCTTGAAATGAATCTTCCCATCATCAATCTGGCCTTCCGGGAGCCGATGATTCAAGGCCAAATGAAGGAAGGATCCTTATGGAACTCTATGTTCATATACCCTTCTGCAAAAAGAAATGCCTGTACTGCGATTTCGCTTCCTATGAAAACAGGGAAGCGGAAATGGACGGCTATGTGCAGGCGCTGATTACAGAGGCTGAGCAGCAGGCCTCCTTTTGCGTGGAGGCCATTGAAACCGTATATATCGGCGGAGGAACGCCTTCCCTCCTCCCGCCCGCTCTGCTTGAGTCCCTGTTTAAAGCCCTTCGAAGCATCTTACCGCTGGAGCAGGTCAGAGAATTTACTGTGGAAGCCAATCCGGGAACCCTGACGGAAAGCTGGCTGGAGGCCGCCCTGCGCTCCGGAGTGAACCGTCTGAGCCTCGGCATGCAGGCTTCTCAGCCGTCTCTCCTAAATCGTCTTGGAAGAATTCATTGCTTCGAGGACGTCGCCGCCTCCGTTTCCCTCGGGCGTCAGGCGGGCCTTCGCAATATCAGTCTGGATCTCATGTTTGGAATTCCCGGCCAGCGCCTTTCCGATTGGGCGGAATGTCTGGAAAAAGCCCTGGATCTTCATCCGGATCACATCAGTGCCTACGGCCTGATTCCGGAACCCGGAACCCTTCTGGCGGATCGAATCAACCGGGGTGAATGGGTTTTACCGGATCCGGAAGAAGAGCGAAACATGTATGAGCTGGCGATTAATACCCTGGCCTCAAGACAATTCCAGCAATATGAAATATCCAATTTTTCCAAACCGGGATATGAGTGCGCCCATAATATCGGATACTGGCGCCAGATTCCTTATCTGGGACTTGGCGTCTCTGCCGCGTCCATGCTGAATCTGCAAAAAAGAAGGAGAGGCCTTTCTTACCTGCGAACCGCCAATCCCTCATCCCTGGATGATTATCTCCGGATGGTCAGACGCCGCCGATGGAGCCAAAGAGATCGACAGGTCATCCTGCCGGAGGAAGCTCGTTTTGAAACGATGATGCTTGGACTGCGCATGAACAGTGGCGTCAGCGACGCTGAATTTAAGCTTCTTCATGGGCTGACGCCTGAAGAAGCCTTTGGATCCGGGCTGAAAGTCTCCCTTCAGAAGAATTTGCTGGAAAAGAAGGACAGTACCTGGCGCCTGACGCGCCGTGGGATGGACTTCCAGAATCAGGTTCTGGTTGAACTGCTGCCAGACGAGCCCTGGGCCGGTTCATCGGATGCTGCGATAAAGGACTCCTGAGCATTAAAGGGCTTTTCGTCTGCCGCACCCCTGACGCGGATGTAATTCCCGTCGCTGACCATTCGCCATGACTGAGCGTTGTCCCTCCAGTATGCCTCAAAAATCTCTTCAAGCCTGGTTACCAGCGAAGAGTCCTCAACCGGCGAAGCAATTTCCACTCTGCGAACCATATTCCTGGTCATCCAGTCCGCGCTGGAGATATAAGCCCGGGTTCTGTTTCCATGGCCGAAAAGATAAATCCGGCTGTGCTCCAGGAATCGGCCTACGATGCTGACGATGCTGATATTCTCCGTATATCCCGGAACGCCGGCCTTCAGGCAGCAGATTCCGCGTACAACCATCTGAACCTTAACGCCGGCCTGGCTGGCTTCCACCAGCTTGTCCATCAGCTCCCGATCCGTTAAACTGTTAATCTTCAGGCGGATGAGCCCGTCCTCCCCCTGAGCGATCTCCTCCTCGATCAGGCTGATTACGGCGGGATGCATCAGTTTCGGAGAAACAAGCAGCTTTTGGGATGAATCGATCACGGCGCCTTCCTTCAGGGCCGTGAATGTTTTAATGCCATCCTGACCAATCGCCGGATCCGCTGTGATCAGGCATAAATCCGTATAGATTTTGCTCGTTTTTTCGTTATAGTTTCCCGTACCGATCTGGGAAAGGATCCTTTCCCGGCCGGACTCATCCTTCCAGGAGATCAAACACAGCTTGCTGTGAACCTTAATGTGCTCAATGCCGTATGTGACACTGCAGCCGCTGCTTTCAAGCCTTCTGCTCCATTCAATATTGTTCTCTTCATCAAAGCGGGCCTTGAGTTCAACAAAAACCTCGACCTGCTTTCCGTTTTCGGAGGCTTCCGCCAGGGTTTCGGCCACCTTGCTGTCCCGGGCAACCCGATAAAGAGTCATCCGGATGGCGGTTACTTTGGGATCATAGGCAGCCTCATGAAGAAGCTGAAGAAAGGTTTTAAAACTGTCATAGGGATAATGCAGAAGAATATCGTGATCCAGCGCCTCATCAAACACCCGCTGCCCGGTCGTTCTGAATCTCGTGGATTGAAACGGCTTATAAAACAGCTGCTCTCTCGAACGAAGATGATCGATGAACTGATAAAAGAAGGACAGGTCGAGGGGCGTATCATATTCAAACACCTGATCCGGCGTCAGGTGAAGCTGCCTGATAATCGTATCAACGACGGAGCTTTCAATCTGGCGGGACAGCTCAAGGCGCACGGGCGACAGTCGTTTCCGCTGTTTAATGACCTCCGCCATATGATCCCGATAGTCCAAATCTTCATCAAACACAGCATCCGCGTCGATATCCGCGTTTCTGGTAATGCGCGCCAGCGTTTTTCCAAGGATTCGTTTTCCGGGCAAAACCAGCGGCAGAAAATGAAGAATAAACTCCTCGAGCAGAATATACGTTCCGTCGAATCCCGGAACCGGGATCAGCCTCGGCAGCGCGCTGCTATATCCCGGGATCACAGCCATCCCCGGCTTTCCGTCCTTCGTCTTCTGGTCGAGAATCGCTATACAGTAAATCTCCTTATTGTTCAGGAAGGGAAAATCCTTCTTTTTCTTGATGTAGTAACGGGATAAGAAGGGCAGAATTTCTCTTTTGAACATTTTCTGCAGCTTGGATTCGGAAGATTTGGAGATTTCATGAAAGCGCACAAGGTGAATTCCCTGCTCATTCAGATCCTGAAGAAGCGACGTGTAAATCTCCTCCCGCCGGCCGCAAAGAGAACGAATGGTATTCAGCGCTTCAGAAATCTGCCGCGAGGGCGTCATGCCGGTCTTGTTTTCGCGCACGCCGTTATCCAGCAGCATCTGATCATGGAGGCTTCCGATCCGTACCATGAAAAATTCATCCAGATTGGACTGAAAAATGGAGAAGAAATTTAGCCTCTCGCAGAGAGGTACCGTCCGATCAGCCGCGTTTTCCAGCACCCGTCGGTTAAAAGCAAGCCAGCTGAGTTCCCGATTGATAAAACAGGACATTTCACAACGCTCCTTCAGTTAATGCCAATCTCGCCGGGATCCTTTTCCCGAAAATAAGAACAGGCTGTCTCCTTCAGTTTCTGATACGTATCCACGCTGGCCGGATCATGGCTGATTCTCTGAAGATAATCCGCCAGCTCCTTCACCTGCTTCATCCCGGTACCGAATGCGTAAACCTGCTTCATCATCCCGGACTGCCGTGTCCCGATCAGATCACCGGGACCCCGCTGCTCCAGATCCTTTTCGGAGATCAGAAAACCGTCGCCGGTTTCACAGAGAATCTGAAGTTTGGAGGTTTGTTCCGCAAGCAGGAAGCACCAGCTTTCCGCTGAGCCTCTGCCCACCCGTCCCCGAAGCTGATGGAGCTGGCTGAGGCCAAAGTGATCCGCGTTTTCAATAACCATAATGGTGGCGTTCGGGTTGTTGATTCCAACCTCGATCACCGTCGTGGAAACAAGTACCTGGATTCTGCCGGAGAGGAAATCCTGAATCACGGCATCCTTTTCCGCTGCCTTCTGTCTTCCGTAAACCAGCCCTAAAGGGACTCCCTTCATCTCATGCTGCGAGAGATACGCGAACAGGGCTTTGGCGCTCCTGGTTTCGCCGCCTTCATCTTCCTCCTCGTCCTCCCCGATCTGAGGACACACGATGTAGGCCTGTTTTCCTCTGCCCGCCTCCTCTTTCAGAAAGGCGTACATTTGCGCTCTTTTGCTCTCGGGAACCAATCGGGTCTTGACGGGAATTCTTCCGGAGGGCAGCTCGTCAATGACGGAAATGTCCAGATCACCGCAGAGAATCAATGCCAGCGATCTCGGAATCGGCGTTGCGGAAAGAACCAGCACATGGGGACGGATCTGGTCGGTCATCCCCGCCTTATGCTCCAGCATCGTCCTTTGATGAACCCCAAAACGATGCTGCTCGTCCGTAATTACCAGCCTCAAATCGTGAAAACAGACATCACCGCTGATCAGGGCATGGGTTCCGAACAGAACATGGATTTTTCCCTCCCGGAGCTCCTCCAGCAGACGTCGCCGTACGGCGGCTCTTGTGTTTCCGGTCAGCAGCTCGCTCCGGATCCCCATCGGATCAAGGATCTTTCGGGCGGTCTCATAATGCTGCTTCGCAAGAATTTCCGTGGGGGTCATCATGGCTGTCTGATACCCCGCCCGCCAGGATAAAACAGCGGCTCCGAAGGCAACCGCTGTTTTTCCGCAGCCAACATCCCCCTGGACGAGGCGCCTCATCGCCACCGGCTTTGACAGATCTTCCGCGATTTCATGCAGTGTTCGTCTCTGAGCCTTCGTCGGAGAAAAGGAAAGACTGTTCCAGTACTGACTTTCCGCATCTTCCTGGATCTGAAAAGGACTTCCGGCAGCCCGCCGGCTGCGAAGAAGGCGGGTATAGGACAGATAAACCAGTACGCCCTCGGCTTCCATCCTTCTTCGGGCCGGTTCAAGCTCCTCCATGTTCTCCGGAGCGTGAATCCGCCTGAGGGTCTCTGACAACCCCAGAAGATGCAGATCAGCCAGCGTCTCCACTGGCAGGAACTCCGGACACACATCCTCCCGCTGTTCAAGGGCGGTTCTGATCAGCTTTCTCAAAACGCCTGAAGGGATCCCCGGGATCGTCCGATAAACAGGAATCAAACCGGCTTCGGTAACCTTCCTGGCATTGATAAGAGCCCGATGTCCGTTTTTGACCTGCAGCCTTCCATACAGCCTCACCCTGGATCCCGCCTGCAGCTGCTTCGCCATCCAGCTCTGATTAAACCAGCTCAGCGCCACCGATCCGCTTTGATCTTTCAACTGGGATGAAACCCTTGAGAGCCCATGATGGTAGCTGACGCGGGGGGATTCGAGAAGAATCCCCTCCATCATGACCGGCCCTTCTTCTTTCGTGCAGCAGGGAAAAAGCCGGCTGTGATCCTCGTAACGAAGCGGAAGCAGATAAAGCAGATCCCGAGGCGACCTGATTCCGGCCTCCCGCAAAACCCGGAGTCTTGAAGGGCCGACGCCTTTCATTTCCGAAAGATCAATCATTTACTCAACGGATATCAAATAGTAGTAGAGCGGCTGACCGCCGTTATGACATTCGACATCGCAGTAATCATACCGCTTTTCGAGCCTGTCCGCCAGTTTCTTCGCGTCTTCTTCCGTGACGTCCGCGCCATAATAAACGGTAATCAGCTCGTCATCTTCCGTCATCATCTTTTTCATCATTTCATCCACAACCGTATCGATATCAGAGCCGGAGAAGGCAATCTGACCATTGTGCAGCCCGATAATATCCCCTTCCCGGATCTCGATGCCGTTGTAGACACTGTCCCGGATCGCATAGGTGACCGTAGCTGTCTTTACGTGTTCCGCAGCCTCGTTCATCCTGACTTCATTCTCACGGACGTCCAGATCCCCCTGGAAAGCGATGGCGGCCGCAATCCCCATGGCCACATTTTTCGTCGGAATGACGATCACGTTGGACGGACAGAGCTCTGCGGCCTGATTGGCGGCGAAAATAACATTCCCGTTATTGGGCAGGATAAAAATGTTTTCTGCATGAACCAGGTTCAGGGCGGAAAGCAGATCATCCACGGACGGATTCATGGTTTGCCCGCCCTCCACGATCTGATCGATATTCAGGTCATGGAAAAAGCGTGAGAATCCTTCTCCGAGAGAAACCGCGACAAATCCGTACTTCTTCGTTTCAGGTTCGGCCTCTTCAGCCGCGGCATTCTCCTCCTTCCGGAAAAGCTGACGCTGCATCTCAAGAAGATTATCAATCTTGATATTCTGGATCTCAGCCAGTTCCAGACCATATTCCAGCGCGTTTCCCGGATTGTTCGTATGAACATGCACATCCGCCTGCGCAAGATCCCCAATGACCTTCACGTTGTCACCGATCCGGTTCAGCCTTCTCCGGAAGGAATCGAGGTCATGCTCGTCGCAGTCCTCGCGGAATCGGTTCAGGGTAAAGGAAACGCAATAAGAGAAGGTCAGCGGTTTTGACAGATCATGACAGTCGTCCTCTTCACTCTCATCGGCGATATCAAGATCCTGGCTGGCCAGATTCAGATCCTCGCCTCTGAGCACGGAGGCATATCCCTGATAGATCAGCATCAGCCCCCGGCCACCGGAGTCAACAACGCCGGCCTGCTTCAGGACGGGAAGCATTTCCGGCGTTTTTTTCAGGATAGCTTCACCGCTTTTCAGCATGACATCAATCAGCTGCTCGTAGTCATCAGGCTCTTTCTGCGCCTGCTTCATGGCTTCCTCGGCAATGACCCGGGCCACCGTCAGAATGGTCCCCTCCTTGGGCTTCATCACCGCTTTATAAGCCATCTCGGAGCCTTTTTGAAGCGCCTGTGCAAACTGAACCGGGGTGATTTTCTCAACCCCCCCGATGGCCTTTGCGAACCCGCGAAGCAGCTGGCTGGTAATCACACCGGAGTTTCCTCTCGCGCCCTTCAGCGCCCCCTTGGCCAGGGCGTTTGCCGCTTCATCGGCCCGAAGGAACTCTTTGCTGTTAACCTCCCGGGTCGCGGACTGCATGGTCAGCGTCATATTGGTTCCCGTATCCCCGTCCGGTACAGGGAATACATTCAGGGCATCCACCGCTTCCCGGTTTTTTTCAAGCAGAGCCGTCCCGGCCATCACCATATCCCGGAGCAAAAGACCGTCAATTGTTTTAAACTGTATCAAGGGAATACCCTCCGCTTCAGCATTTTTTCAAATTCTTCCGAATCAGATCCGGATACCCTCAACAGATATATTAACCTTCCGAACCTTCACGCCGGTCATGCTTTCAAGTTTATACCGGACCGTCTCAACGATCGTTTTGCAGACTTCGGAAATGGAGATCCCGTATTCCACAATAATAAACAGATCTACATCCAGCATATCCCCGACATTTCGGATCTGGACCCCCTTGGACAGGTTCTCCCTTCCAAGCCAGTCGGCGATACCGTCCGTAGCGCGCTTTCCCGACATGGCCACAATGCCGTAGCACTCCAGCGCGGCATACCCGACAACCTTCATCATGACATCTTCAGCGATATAGATGGTGCCATAATCATTTTTAACCTTACATTCCATCTGCCATAGCTCCTTCCGGGATTCCTTGAATTCAAGTCCAACGGTAGGACACTTCATTATAACGGAAACGGTTTTTTTTATCAAGGCCTTTCAAACGCTTGACAAGCATTCCGTAATACGGGATAATAAAAAGACCGTTACTTTCCCAGGTGTTATCCGCGGTGGAAAAGATGATGGAGCCTTTTTTTTAACAGGAGGTCAAGATCAGTGAGCGCTCATCCATTACAGTTTGCCCATCGTTTTGATCATGTTTCCGGGAGCGCGATCCGAGAAATCTTTAAGGTGATCGCAAAGCCGGGGATGATTTCCTTTGCCGGTGGTAATCCCTCCCTTCAGGCCCTGCCGGATGAAATCGTATCCGATCTGGCTGTCAAGGTGCTTCGGGAGGATGGGAAAGCCCTTCTTCAATACGGCGCGACGGAAGGATACCCGCCCTTTCTCGAATCGCTGCGCGACTTCATCAGGGATTCGGTCGGTTTCATCCCGGAAGCGGTGCTCCCTGTCACCGGATCGACCCAGGCGATGGATCTGCTTTGTAAGGCTCTGATTGATCCCGGGGATACCATTCTGGTTGAAAACCCAAGCTTTCTCGGGAACCTTCAGTGCATGAAGCTCTATCAGGCCAACCTGGTCCCCGTGGACAGCGACGAATCCGGGCTGATTCCGGAGGAGCTTGAAAAGAAGATTCAGGAATACCATCCCAAAATGCTCTACACCATTCCGACCTTTCAGAATCCCACGGGGAAGACCCTGCCGGCTGAAAGAAGGAAAAAGGTGGCCGAGCTGGCAAATCTGTATGGCGTAATCGTCGCGGAGGATGACCCTTATCGTGATCTGCGCTATCGGGGCGAACCGCTTCCGTCCATCAAATCCTTTGACCGGGACGGCTGGGTCGTTTTTCTCGGCAGCTTCAGCAAAATCATTTCGCCGGGGCTTCGGGTCGGCTTCATGGCCGGAAAACAGGAGATCCTTCGAAAATGCACCATCGGTAAACAGTCTTCCGATGTGCATACCGCCAACCTGAATCAGGCGATCGTCGATCAGTTTATTCGAATGAACCTTCTGCCGGGGCATATCCAGGCCATCTGTCGGGATTATGCCCTCAAGATGAACCGGATGCTCGCCCATCTGGAGGATCTTTCGGAGGTTATTCATTACACGAAGCCGGAAGGCGGGCTGTTTATCTGGGTCGAACTGCCGGCGGGAATGGATGCCCAGTCCCTTTTGAATCAGGCCATCGAAAGCAAAGTGGCCTTCGTTCCCGGGACTCATTTCTATGCGGACGGGGCCCACATCAATACCCTGCGGCTTAATTTTTCCAACAGCACCCCAGATCAGATCGACGAGGGCATGAACATCCTGAAGAAACTGATCCTTCAGGCCGTATAACGGTCACGGAACGTGGGGCCTGTCCCCGCGTTCCGCACAGAGGGAGACAGATTTTGTCCGCGAATCGCGTCAGCGTGAGCGGTTACAAAATCGTCATCCGGACAGAATGGCAGACGTGAAATGCCGTTCACAGAGGAGGAAAATGAAAATGGAGCATATTCTCGATATCCTGAAGGAACGCGGCTTTATCGCCCAGATGACTTTTGAAGACGAACTGTATGAACAGCTGAAATCCCCGACGGTTTTCTATGTCGGCTTTGATCCCACCGCCGACAGCCTGCACATCGGCCATTATATTCCCATTATGGCGATGGCTCATATGCAGCGGGCCGGTCACAAGCCCCTGGCCCTGATGGGCGGTGGAACCGCCATGATTGGAGATCCTTCCGGAAAAACCGACATGCGGAAGATGATGTCAACGGAAACCATTGATCATAATGTCGAATGCATTAAGGCCCAGATGTCCCGCTTCCTGGATTTTTCAGAGAACAGGGCGCTGATCATCAACAACGCGGACTGGTTGAGAAATCTCAACTTTATCGAATTTATGAGAGACATTGGGTCCATGTTTTCCGTCAATAAAATGCTGACCGCTGAATGTTATAAGGCCCGGATGGCTTCGGAAAACGGCCTGAGCTTTCTCGAATTCACCTATATGCTGATGCAGAGCTACGATTTTCTGGAACTGTTTAACCGGTATGGCTGCCGTCTGGAAATGGGCGGTAACGACCAGTGGAGCAACATGCTGGGCGGCGCGGATCTTGTTCGCAGAAAGTGCAATGAAAAAGCCTTCGCCTGCACGTTCCAGCTGCTTCTCACCCACGACGGCCGGAAAATGGGCAAGACGGAAGCGGGCGCCCTGTGGCTGGACGCTTCCAAGACGACGCCCTACCAGTTCTACCAGTACTGGCGGAACGTCGATGATAAGGACGTCGAAAAATGTCTTGCGCTGCTGACATTCCTGCCCATGGATGAAGTTCGTCGGCTCGGCGCCCTTCAGGGCGCGGAAATCAACGAGGCCAAAAAAGTTCTGGCCTATGAGGTCACGAAGCTCGTTCATGGCGAGGCGGAGGCTGAAAAAGCCTCATCTGCTGCCGAAACCCTCTTCGGCCAGGGCCGGGATATGAACAATGCGCCCACTCTCAGTCTGACCCGCGAAGAGCTGGCCGCTGACGCGAGGGTCACCACGATGCTGGTTCGGTCCGGACTTTGCAAAAGTCAGAGCGACGCGAGAAAACAGATTGAACAGAATGCCGTTTCCATCGGCGATCTGAAGCTTCATGACTCCGCCGCCGTGGTGACTCCTGACGAAATCGGAATGAACGGAATCCTGCTCCGGAAAGGGAAAAAGGGCTTCTGCAGGATTATGCTCAGGTCATGAGTGATTCCTATATCACCGTCAAACAGCAGGCCTCCGATGAATTCGTCGTCAACAAGAGCAGGTTTATCGGTTTTGCCGCTCCGGTGGAAACGGAGCAGGATGCCCTTGCTTTTATTCGCGGAATTCGCGAGGATCACCGGGATGCTTCTCATAACTGTTATGCTTACATTCTCGGAAAAAATGAAAGCATCATTCGTTACAGCGACGACGGAGAGCCTTCCGGAACCGCCGGCCTGCCCATGATCGGCGTGATCAGAAGCCAGAAAATCGTAAATTGCGCGGTTGTCGCGACTCGATATTTCGGGGGAATTCTCCTGGGTACCGGAGGCCTGGCGCGGGCCTATTCCAGAACCTGCAAAACAGCCATCGATGCCGCCCGTCCCGTGATCATGAAGCCGACGAACGTGTATGCCTGCTCCCTTCCTTATTCCTGGTGGGATCGGCTGAATCATTCCCTTTCCACCGTCAGGGACGCATCCCTGTCAGACATCGTTTACACGGATCAGATTCATTTCACGCTGTCCGTCACCGCTGACAAGGCTGAGGCCATCATCGAATCCATCCGCAGTCTGACGGGAAGAAGCATTGTCATCGGCAGTCCGTCTGCCTCCTTCGTTCCCTGGGAGATTCAGACCTGAAGGCCGTTCACTTAATTATTTTTCCCAGTGAATGCGGATCTGGGTGCTGAGCAGAAGCAGATCCGGAAGTTCAATCAGATTAAGGGAGCCGTACGGAGCTGAAATTATGCGCTCTATGGCAATTCTGTACTGATCAATCAGGCGTGTAAAATCGGGCGCGTCATCCCCGGTTTCCGCCGCTTCAATGATCCTGTCACATAGTCCGCACCAGAAATGATTCATCACGGTCAGGCAGATCTCCGCCGTAGCGCGGCAATCGTAAATGACCGCGTTTTTTTCCCTGACGCACACCGCCAGCTGGTTCTCGAGCGCGTCGATATACAGCGATGAAAGCGCGCTGCAATAGGCTGTTCGAATGCTCCTGCCGCTCTGAGTGGAAAACACGGGAAGAATCATCAGCAGAAAGCTGAGGCTGTCATCCCGTAGCGGAATCAGACTCCCCAGAAGGCAGTTCAGCTGCCGGAGGGAGTCCGGATATTGAGCCGCGCGCTGAACCGCCTGCTGAAAAGCGGCCTGCGCCTTACCGGCGCACATTGATTCAAGAAGAAATTCCTTGCTCTCAAAATGATGATAAAAGCTTCCCTTGCTCGTATGAAGCTCGTCCAGAATATCCTGGATGCTGGTGCTTTCATATCCGTTTTTGCAGAACAGGGCTTCAGCGGTTTTCAGAATCTCCTTCTTCTTCAGTTCACCTTTTTTCATACCGATATTTACCCCCAATGAGAAGATCTGCCGTTTAACCCGGCCAGAAGTCCGGTGGCAAGCGCGAACATCAGATTGAATCCGCCACAGTCTCCGTCAACGTCGAGCAGCTCGCCGGTCATATGAAATCCACGGATTCGTAGCGACTCAAGATTATCCGGGGAGAACGCGTCAGGTTCAACGCCCCCGGCCGTGACCTGGGCATTTTCGAACCCTCTTGTTCCGCGGATATGCACCTGATAGTGCATCGCGGTATAAAACACCTTCCGGATCTGTTCCCCCGTCAGCGCCTGAATGGGTTCCCCCTTCATGGCCAATCCTGCCTGCTTGCAGATAGCATAGGCGATTTTAGAATTGACAAGGCCGGCCAGCAGATATTCAGGGGGCTGAGAAGCAAAAAACCATTTTCTCTCCGCCATTTCGGTCTCAGCTTCGTTCATCGTTGAAAAAAAACGATGCAGAAAATGAATGTCAAGCCTGTCGTCCGGACCTTCCAGAAATCTTGCCATCTGCATGGCGCAAATGCCGCTGACCCCGTTCTCTGAAAAAAGGACTTCCCCCTCCTCTTCGTGCAGCTTCCGGTTTTCATGAAAAAGCGTCACGCGGCATCTGGCCCGGATGCCGGACAGCCCTGAAACGCTTCGGGAATCGGTCAAAAGCGGAGACAGCGCCGGCTTGATGGGCGTCACCTGAAAGCCAAGCTCCCGGGCCAGCCGATAGCCATCAAACGTCCCTCCCAGAGCAGCACCGGCCATTCCGCCTGCCGCCAGCACGGCTCTCTCGGCCTGATAGGCCGTTTTCGTTGTTCTGATCTCAAAACCTTCCTGCCGTTTCCGGACAGACAGAACGCTTTCGGAACAGTGAACGGTAACCCCTTCGATTTCCAGTGCCTTCCGGAACATCATCATCACTGTTTTGGACTGAAACGTACAGGGATAGAGGCGTTGATTCTCCTCCGAAAGGAACAGGCCGTACCGGTGAAGAAAGGCAGAAATCCGGACAAGGCCCATTCGGTCAAGAACAGCTTTCGCAAAGTCCGGATTTCCGTAATACCGCGGCTCTCCGCTGTTCAGAATATTGCAACGTCCGTTTCCGGAAGCCAGTATTTTTTTCCCCATCTGTTCCTGGGCCTCCAGAAGCAAAACACGTTCTCCGCAAGCCGCGGCAGCGATGGCACAGGCCAGCCCGGAGGCCCCGGCTCCGATGACAATCAGATCCCATTTTGATCCCATGATATCTCCTCTGCAAGCGGAAGTCTACATAAGCCACGCGGTCCGTTCCCCCCGGACAGTTTTGCACTCCGGTCTGTTTTGCAGGGCTCACGTCATATGATAAATAGACTTCAGTTCGTTTGTCAAGTCACCGTTTTCATCTCTGACGATGAGCGGCGGCATGGCATGCAGTCCCGCCTTGGCATCCTTCACGGCTTCCACCAGAACCAGATTCGCAGGCTTCTCCAGGTTCGGGTAAATCAGTCTGAAGCGCTTTGGTTCTAGATGATGCTTTTTCATGACGTTCATCAGGGAAAGCATGGAGGTCACGGGATAAATGACGCTTATTTTTCCGCGTCCCTTCAGGGCATAAAAAGCGTTGGCAAAAAAACCGTCCAGCGTTCCTTCCCTTTGCGATCTCGCAATCGCTTTCGCTTCTTCCAGACTGTAAATCGTCGCGTTGGGCTCTCCGTAGGGAGGATTGGCGATCACCGCATCTATCCTTCCCATCGGCAGCTGGGTTACCCTGAAACGAAGATCCGCGCAGATGACTTCTCCGGAAATCCCGTTCAGCGCCAGATTTCGTTCCGCCAGGTGACAAAGCTCTTCCTGAATTTCTACGGCAAAGTAGGTTTTCCCTTTCCCGCGCCCGTAGAGAAGAACCGGAAGGATGCCGCTTCCTGCGCCAAAGTCAGCTACGCTGTCGTCGGGCCGGATCCTTGCGAAATCCGCCAGAAGAACGGCGTCCATTCCAAATCTGAACCCTTTCTTCTTCTGGATCAGCTTCAGCCCATGGAACTGCAGATCTTCCACCGTTTCCTGATCCTGATTGAACAGCTCACTCATGTTTGCTCCTCTTCGAAAACCGTTTCGCATTGATCCGAAGCACGGACAACTGACCCCTGTGAAAAACGAGATGTGCATGAAAATGCACATCTCCTCTGTGAAATGTCCCCTGTTTTTTGCGAAGCGAAATATGGGGGGCCTGTTTCCTCCTTCCGTCCGCTTGTAGGATTACTCGATATTTACAACCACCGGATTTTCTCCCTCCGGTTCCGCGGCTTTGGGCTCTTTGGGGATAAACAGATCCTGGTACAGCTTCAGATACCGCTGCGCGGACTGCTTCCAGCTGTAATCGCCCTTCATTCCTCTCATCTGAAGGCAGTGCCAGATATCCTGATGATTCTGATAATAATCGACAGCCCTCTCAATGGTGTGAAGCATATCATGCGCATTGTAGTTGAAGAAAGTAAAGCCGTTCCCCTCTCCGCTGACTTCATTATAGCTCAGCACCGTATCCCGCAGCCCGCCTGTTTCCCGAACGATCGGTACGGTTCCGTACCGCATGGCAATCATCTGGCTGAGACCGCAGGGCTCGAACTGACTTGGCATCAGGAAGAGGTCTGCGCCGGCATAAATCTGGTGCGCAAGGGCATGGTCCATGGTAAACCGTGCCGCGATTCTTCCCTGATATTCCCCTTCCGCCCAGCTGAAGAGATTAAAATACCTCCCTTCGCCCATGCCGAGAACAACCAGCTGAATATCCAGCCGCATAATATCAGCGATGACATAATCGACGAGATCCAGCCCTTTCTGATTGCTCAGCCGGCCAACCATTCCGATCACCGGAACATCCGGGCGGATCTGAAGCCCGAGGGATTCCTGAATGGCCTTTTTGCAGGCTGCCTTGCCGGAAAGATCATCCGATGAAAATCGGCTGGCAATCTGCGGATCCTTCTGCGGATCATATTCGTCGAGATCGATGCCGTTCAGGACACCGTGCAGATCGTCCTTACGGGCTTTCAGGATCCCGTCCAGCCGTTCTCCGTAGTAGGCGGTCTGGATTTCCTCCGCATAGGAAGGGCTGACGGTCGTAATCGTATCGCTGTATACGAGGGCAGCTTTCATGAAATTCGCGCAGCCAAAGCATTCAAGCTTGTCATCGGTCCAGAGGCTGTCCCCCAGGCCCAGAATATCCTGAATTTCTCTGATTCCGAAGATTCCCTGATACTGGAGATTATGAATGGTGAAAACGGTTCGGATCTGGCTGTAAAACGGCAAATGCGCATATTGAATCTTCAGGAGGGCCGGAACCATGCCGCTCTGCCAGTCGTGGGCATGAATGACTTCCGGCTGAAACTGGATCAGGGGAAGCATATTCAGAACGCCCCGGCAGAAAAAGCCAAATCGTTCGTATTCGTCTCCTCCCATCCCGTAAATATACGGACGGCCGAAATAGTACTTGTTGTCCATGAAATACCAGATGACGCCGTCTTTCTCCAGCTTTTCAATGCCACAGTACTGTCTGCGCCAACCCAGTTGAACCTCAAAGTCACATACATGAACCATCTCTTTTTGATAGTGCTGAGGAATGGCATGATAATCCGGAATAATCACCCGGACATCATGGCCTTCCCGTGCCAGAACGGGGGCCAGGGCACCCACCACATCCGCCAGGCCTCCTGTTTTAACGAAGGGAACGGCTTCACTGGCTACAAACAGAATCTTCATCGATGTTACCTCCTTAAGAAGCAGCCGCGGTCAGACGACAACATCCTTCGCAATCACGATCGGATAAGCCTGCGGCCCAATCAGGCGGGAATTCCGCTTGATGATGGCCTGCTTATCCAGGATGCAGTTTTCAATATATGCCCCCTCGTGAACCTGACCGTCCTGCATAATAATGCAGTTCTTCACATGGGCGTTGGGTGCGATCTTGACGCCGCGGAACAGCACGCTGTTTTCCACTGTCCCCTCAATCTGGCATCCGTCCGCGACGATCGAGTTGATGACATTGCAGTGATCCCCATAATAGGCAGGCATTTCATCCCGAACCTTTGTGAAGATGGGCATATCATCCCTGAAGATTCCCTTGCTGTTCTTAGGGTCGAGAATGTCCATATTAAACTTGAAAAAGCTCTGGACAGAATCAATTCTCCAGCAAAGCCCCTTGTATTCGCAGGCCTTCACCGTCGCGTGCCCATCCCTGACCAGCTGCTGAATCACATCCCGATCCATACTGTGCAGGCCATGGGCCACCGCCTTGTCCACAAGCTCTCTCATCAATTCCCGCTTCATGACAAGCACCTGCATATATGTATTGTCATGGGAAGGATGAGTGGGATCCACCTCGATATCGACGACGTTCTGGTTTTCATCAATCGCCAGATATGTGCCGGACTCATTCCGTTTCATGGATTCATCCTTTGTATAAAGCAGGGTCAGATCCGCACCGGATTCCTGATGGAACTTCAGGAGTTCATCCATTTTTGCGTTGTAAATAATGGAGCTGTTGCTCAGAACAACCGTTTCCTGTTTGCTTCGGATCAGGAAATTCGTGTTGGAACGCAGCGCATCCAGCACGCCGGGATAGATTCCGACGTTTTCCCTGGTCAGAAAGGGCGGCAGAATATGCAGTCCGTCGATTTTCCCGTGCAGATCCCATTCTTTCCCGGATCCCAGATGATCCATCAGGGAATGATAGTTCTTCTGCATGATTACGCCGATATTTTTTATTCCGCCGTTGACCATACTGGAAACGAGGAAATCAATGACCCTGTAGCGACTGGCTACCGGCAGCGCTGCGATGGCTCTGGTAATCGTCAGTTCCCGAAGCTGCGCGTCCCCTTCACCGGTATATATAATTCCCATTACATCTTTCATGTTATGTAATTCCTTTCCTTCATTCGTGTTTCCCAGTGTTCTCCTCTGTGAGCTTTCGTTCACGTCTGCCATTCTGTCCGGATGACGGATTTTGGTGCCGCTCACGCTAACGCGATTCGCGGACAAAATCTGTCTTAAAAGGTAAACGACTCGTCAACCTGCTGGCCGGCGGCAACGGAAACACCGGCGGGAAGCGTAATTCCCTGTCCGACAACCGCCACATTTCCTTCTTCTTCTCCAACGATCGCGCCCGCGCCGATCACCGCGTTTTCCGCGACGATGGAACGCCGCACGACCGCGCCGCGTTTAATAACGCTTCCGGGCATGATTACGCTGGATTCCACGCTGGCGCCCTCCTCAATAACGACCCCGGCGAAAAGAACGGAGTGAGACACATGTCCATAAACCTCACAGCCTTCCGTAATCAGGGTGTCGCTGACCGTCGCGCCCTTGGCGATGTAATGGGGCGGCATGCCGGGATTCCGGGCGAAGATCCGCCACTTTTTGTCATGCATGTCAATGGGCATAGGGGTTTCCAGCAGATCCATGTTCGCTTCCCACAGGCTCTCAATGGTCCCGACGTCCTTCCAGTATCCATTAAAGCTGTAAGCCACGAGAACCTGTTTGTCGCCCAGCATGTTCGGAATAATATTTTTTCCGAAGTCATTGGAGCTCTTCTTGTCCTTTTCATCCTCCGTCAGATAGTGCCTCAGCTTATCCCAAGTGAAGATATAGACACCCATGGACGCTTTATTGCTCTTCGGATTCTTGGGCTTTTCCTCGAATTCAATAATCCGGTCTTCGCTGTCTGTGTTCATAATGCCGAACCGCGATGCCTCTTCCCAGGGAACTTCCCGGACCGCGATCGTCGCGTCCGCCCCATGCCTGATATGGAAATTCAGCATGGCGTTATAATCCATTTTATAAATATGGTCTCCGGACAGAATCAGAACATAGTCCGGATTGTACTGTTCGATAAAGGCCATGTTCTGGTAGATGGCGTTGGCGGTTCCGCGATACCATTCGCCGCTTTTGGCCTTCTGGTAAGGCGGAAGCACGAAAACCCCGCCGTTCGAAATATCGAGATCCCATGGCGCGCCCGAACCGATATAGGCGTTCAGTTCCAGCGGCTGATACTGAGTCAGCACGCCGACGGTATCAATCCCGCTGTTGGTGCAGTTGCTGAGCGGAAAATCGATAATCCGATATTTCCCTCCGAATGGAACCGCCGGTTTCGCCACGTTTTTGGTCAGAATACCAAGCCGGCTTCCCTGCCCTCCCGCTAAAAGCATCGCAACACAAGTTTTTTTCCTTAGCACAGAATTACACACCCCTTCTAAAGATATGATAATATCCTCTTGTTTTACTATTTTACCCTCATTTGACTGCTGTCGTCAAGACATATTTCATAAATTGGAAGTTGTACTTTCATTGGTTTTTGATATATACTAGTTTTCGCTGGAATTTGCGGCGGTAATGCTCTTCTGCGAACGCATATGCCGCGGGTAAACAGCGAGAAGGAAATCAGTTTCGTTCACAGAGAAGACAGATTTTGTCCGCCAATCGCGTCAGCGTGAGCGGTTACAAAATCGTCATCCGGACAGAATGGCAGACGTGAACTGACGTTCACAGAGGCATTTAAACGGGGTCGAAGTGACAGATATTGAGGATGGAACGAATGATTGAATTATCCGATACGACGCTTCGCGACGGGGCTCAGGCCGAGGGAATATCCTTTTCCGTTTCCGATAAAATCCAGATTATTTCAGCGCTCGACGAGCTTGGAATCAGGTGGATTGAAGCCGGAAGTCCCGGAATCAATCCAGCCGATTTTGAACTGTTTCGTCTCCTTCAGTCAAAGCCGGCTCTTCGCAGGTCCTCTCTCCTGGCTTTCGGTCCCACCTGCAGGCCCGGTACTTCGCCTGCCGATGATGAAAATCTGAAGAAGCTTGCCGGCTGTGGAGCGGACGGCGTTGTTCTGTTCGGAAAATGCTCCCTTCCCCTTGTTTCGCATGTCCTTCACTGTACGCCGGACGAAAATCTGCGGATGATTCGCGACAGTGTCTCCTATCTGAAGCAGCATCATCAGATTGTCTGGTTTGACGCTGAGCATTTTTTTGACGGTTTTGCCGATCATCAGGATTATGCGCTGTCCGCCCTGGCCGCCGCCGCGGAAGGCGGAGCCGATCGGATTATCCTCTGTGATACCCGTGGCTCCATGCTGCCGGATGAAATCAGACGTATTGTCGCGGCCGCCCGAAGCAGCTGCGCCATTCCCCTCGGAATCCACTGTCATAATGACTGTGGCCTGGCGGTCTCAAACAGTATTGAGGCCGTTCAGGCCGGCTGTACCCTGGTCCAGGGAACGATCGGCGGAATCGGCGAGCGGTGCGGAAACGCGAATCTTTGTACCATCATCCCCGTGTTATCCCTGAAAATGGGGCTGAAATGCATTCCGACGGATAAGCTCCCCCGTTTAACCCATCTCTCCCGTAAAATATTTGAAATCATGAACATCGTTCCTGATGAAACCTCTCCTTTTATCGGGAATTCCGCCTTTGCCCATAAAGCCGGCGTCCATATCGACGGCATTATGAAGGATCCTGAATCCTATGAGCAGATCAACCCGGAATCGGTTGGAAACCAGCGCCGTTTTCTGCTCTCCGACCAGGTTGGAAAAGCCGGTGTCTATGCCCGGCTCGGCCGGTTTTTGCCCGACCTAAACCGTGACAGCAGTGAAATCAGCAGGATCCTTCAGAAGCTGAAGGAAATGGAAACCGCCGGATATACCTATGAAAATGCCGACAGCTCTTTCGAACTGCTGGCCCTGGATACCCTTGGAAGGCGTCCCCGTTACTTTGAGGTCGTTGATTATCATGTTCTCTGCCAAAGCAATCCCCTGGAATCGGGAAACCTTCCTTCGGCGCAGGCCTACCTGAAAATTAATGTAAACGGAAAAGAGGAAATCAACGCCGCGGAAGGCGACGGGCCGGTGAACGCGCTGGATCTGGCCCTTCGAAAAACGCTCTCGCTCTTCTTCCCAAGCGTCAGCCATATGAGCCTGAAGGATTTTAAGGTTCGTGTTCTGAACGCGAAGGGGACCGCTTCCCTGGTTCGGGTGTCCATTGAAAGCAGCGACGGAGAACACATCTGGAATACCGTCGGCGTTTCGGAAAACATTATCGAGGCCTGCCTGAAGGCGCTGATCGATTCCGTCGATTATATGCTGACTAAGTATGTGCCTCCTCACGAAATTTATCAGGCCTTTGATTTTTCGGGAAGCGGGCAGCCGGTTTCGTCGTTGAATGTGCGGGGAGGGAAATGATGTCAGTTTATTCTTCGGATTCCTCGTCCCCGGGCAATGGTTTTTCAGCGCTCTACGACCGATATGCCACCGATGTGCTTCGGGTCAGCTATTACTATCTCGGCAACCGGCAGCAGGCGGAGGATGTTACGCAGGAGGTATTCATCAAACTGCTGACGGCGCAGCCGGCGCTGATCGAAGGAAAGGAAAAGGCATGGCTCCTGAAGGTCGCGCTGAATAAATGCCGTGACATCTGGAAGGGCTCCTGGTATAAGCGGGTTGTTCTTGGTCATCCGGCCTTTGAGCTGTTTCCCGCGCCGGAGGAGACGGATCGGATTGTGGAGGAGCAGGCGCTGGCCAAAGCGGTTAACCAGCTCCCCCCGGAATTCAAGGAAGTTATCCTGCTTTACTACTATCAGGGCTACAGTACCTCCGAGATCGCGGATCTTCTGCAGCTCGCGGAGGGAACCGTCTCTTCCCGGCTGAGCCGGGCGAGAAGCCGATTAAAAGCCGAACTGAAAGAGGAATGAACGATGAACCAGCTGGAACATCTGCGTGAGGCCACGGATAAAGCGCTCTACGGACTGGTGGCTGACCGCGAACTGAAAAACAGGATCGAAAAAGAAATGCTGCAGCGCGGCAGCGCCGATCGTGTGCCTTTTTTCCGGCGGAAGCTGTTTCCTTCCCTGATCGCCGTTTCGGCCGCGCTGGTTTTATGCCTGGCGTTGCTGGATTCCTTCCGGACTGAAATCTCCCTGACCCAGCCGCAGCTGACTTCCATTTCCGCCGGTGCCCGGAAATCAGATCCGGCTGGTCCGGCGGGCTTGTCTGATCGGTCGGCAGCCATTCAGATCGGTGAAGAGATCTATCAGGTGATGCCGGAAGCCCCCGCGGCCATTGAAATCCGCAGCTCTCTTGGAAAGATCGGGGATGAGCGGATCCTGTCCTCGGATTATGCTCCCGGAACGGAAGTGTTTCTGACCAGCCAGGATCATATCATCGCGGTTCGCGCGGAAGATGGGATGGTTTTCCTTCTTCATAAATGATTACGATCGTTTTCCCTCTTCTTCGAGATATTTTTCCAGTTTTCGTTTGACCCGCTGCAGCGCGTTGTCGATTGATTTGACATGTCTTTCCAGCGTCTCGGCAATTTCCTGATAGCTTTTCCCGTCAAGATAGGAACTGAGCACCTCCTGTTCCAGCGGAGAAAGGATTTCATTCATCTTCGTATGGATATCGCCGAGATCCTCCCGGTTGATAATCAGTTCCTCCGGGTTGGATGTTCTTCCCTCCACAATCACATCAAGAAGCGTCCTGTCGCTTTCCTCGTCGTAGAGCGGTTTGTTCAGAGATACATAACTGTTGAGCGGAATGTGTTTTTGCCGGGTGGCTGTTTTGATCGCGGTAATAATCTGCCGGGTAATGCACAGTTCTGCGAAGGCTCTGAAGGAGCTCAGCCGGTTATGTTTGAAATCACGGATGGCCTTGTAAAGGCCGATCATCCCTTCCTGAACAATATCTTCATGATCGGCCCCAATCAGAAAATAGCTTCGGGCTTTCGACCTGACGAAATTTTTATACTTATTCAGCAGATATTCCTCGGCGATCGAATCTCCTTCGTGGCATAAGGTCACAACCTCCTCATCGCTTAAGTCCGCATATGCGTTCAGAAGGTCTGAATCCATATTTTCCGCTTCATGCTGATTGCTGTTCATGGCATCCTGATTCAAGCGTTTTCACCCGGCTCTCATTGTTTGATCGTTTTTATTCTCCTCGCTGATTCATCACGGCATACATCATGATTCCGGCCGCGACGGAAGCGTTCAGGCTGTCAATCTTTCCCTTCAAAGGAAGGGAGATCCGCTCGTCGCACTTTTTTTCGGTCAGGAGGCTGATGCCCTCCCCTTCCGCGCCGACCACCAGCGCCGTGCCTCCCTGAAAACGCACCTTTCGGTAATCCACTCCGTTCATGGTCACCGCGTAAACCCAGATGTTCCGCTTTTTCAGCTCTTCAATACACTGGTTCAGATTGCTGACCCGCGCCACTTTCATATATTCCACTGCACCGGCCGAAGCCTTCACGGCGGCAGGTGTCAGGCCGACGCTCCTGTGAAGGGGAACGATCACGCCGTGGGCTCCGGCGCATTCCGCAGTCCGGATCACCGCCCCCAGATTATGCGGATCCGTAATCCCGTCCAGCAGGATCAGGAAGGGCGGCTCGTTCCTTTCCGCCGCAAGGCTGAGCATACTTTCGACCGTGGAATACTGATACGCGGACGCGAAAGCGATCAGCCCCTGATGCTGTGGCGCAATCTCATCCAGCCTGGACTTGTCCACCACCTGCACCATGATCTTTTTTTCCTTGGCCATGCTGACAATCTCTCTGGCGGAGCCGGACAGCTCCCCTCTCTGCACCATCAGCTTTTCCAGATCACGACCGTTTTTGAGCGCTTCCCGAATCGGATTCCTGCCGGTTAAAATATAAGGATCCGAGGGCTGTCTTTGATTATCCATGGCTGTTTTCCTTTCTGAAAAGCATCAGCTTTTCTCTTTCTTCTCTGACCTGAGCGGCCTTTCCGCAGCTTTTTTCTCCTTCCGGACAGCAGCCTCTGAGGCAGGCCGGCCCCGCATCCGCAAAGAGCTCCGGCGCCACCTGAAGGCACAGCAGATGCATCTGTCGGGCCAGCTCACGAATCTCCCATTGTGCTCTGTTGCACATCCTGATCGCGAAAAAATGGCGCAATTCCCGTACGTTCATGGTCATCAGCAGCCTCGTCTCGCAGGCGCCAGGCAAAACAAATCGGGCATCCTCATTGGCTGTTTCGCCTCCCTGGCCCAGTTCCTTCTGCCAGTCCCGGTACCATGCTTCGATCGTTTCCATCTGGGCCTGGTATTTCAGGACAGCCTCCTGCCCCAGGGCTTTGATCCTGGGGGGAATAATGTATCCAAAGCCATGCTCGTAGGAGACATAACGCTGGCTCTGGACAGAAAAGCTTGCAAGCCGATGCCTCGTCAGCTGGGCCAGAAGCACCCGGCTGACGCCTTCGATCCCGAAGGTGAACGTGGCATGCTCGAAAACGGATTCGTGCCCCATGGATTTCAGCCTTTCAATGAAGGCGGACTGATCTCTGCTGCTGACTTTCTCTTCCAGATTCCGGATGGTGGAAGCTGAGTAGCAGAGCTTCGCCCCGAGAGAAATCGTTTCCTCGGGATGGAGGGTATTTCTGATAAGAATGACGTTCAGTTCCTTTGCTTCAGCCATGCCAGTCTCCTTTAAAAACAGTAGTAATGATCTCCTGCAGGCGCTCATTCTGCCTGGTCAGGTACAAAAAACCGATGAGCGCTTCAAACGCGGTGGATGCCGCGTAATCCTCCGGTTCCTGATGCCGCGGCGCCGGATGCCTTGCGTGGGCATTCCGGCCTCTTCGGACGATTTCTTTCTCCGCTTCGCTCAGATCATCCTCGATGGATTTGAGAAAAACGGACTGGGCGTGGGCGTTTACGTACAGGACGCATTGCGCGTGCATATGCCTTACGCTCAGCTTCTCCTGAATCAGGCGGCTTCTGACCGTAAGCTCCCACACCGTATCGCCCACATAGGCCAGCTGCAGGGAATTCAGCCTCATCACTTCCGCAGCGTCCATTCCTGCCCCGTCCCAAAAGTCCAAGCCATCCCCTCCGGTTCCGATATGATTCTGATTATAACACAAATTCACGAAGCTCGGGGAAGGTTATCAAAAAAATCATGAAAAACTGAAAAAAATTAAAAAAACAATATTGACAAGTCATTGAAAATGTGTATAATAGCTTTTGTTCGCTTGAGCACCATTAGCTCAGTTGGTAGAGCACCTGACTCTTAATCAGGGTGTCTAGGGTTCGAGTCCCTAATGGTGTACAGCCCTTGGAGAGTTTTGCTTCAAGGGTTTTTTCATTGCGATAATACCGCGGCTGTGTGCCCGGAAGGGTCAGGACAGCTCCGCGTAAGAAAGCATCACCCCCGCGATGCCGAGACCGCCCCGCAGGAAGGCTGGAAGAAAATACTGCTGACGCCCCTCCCTGAAAACCATATACACGCCGTTTTTCTTTTTGCGATCTACCATCCACGCAAGCAGGCGTCCGGCCCGGTTTAATGCCCCGGGCTCTCCCTGCTGATGCGCCGACAGGCACGCAGCCGCGCGTCCGGCCAGTCCGCCGGAGAGAACATCAGTATCCGGCCAGGACCGATCCGCCGTTCCCCAAACCGTTTCCCACATCTTTTCGGGTTGTTCTCCGATGGGCCAGTGTTTGAATGCTTCGAGCAGCTGTGCGCTTTCCCGGTCGTCTGCGTCCCGGCAGTATTCCAGCGCCCACAGGAGTCCCGCAAGGCCATCCTCGAATTCGAAGCCACCGTCAAAGCGCCGCGCGATGACCCGCTCTTCGGGCGGACATGAGTATTCGTTCAGAAGATAAGCGCCGAAAGCCAGCATATCCCTTCGGCATGCCTCCGCAAGCTCAAGCGCGAGCGCCTTATCCGTTTCGCGGAGCAGCGCGGATCGGGAGGCAGCGCGGCAGAAAACCCCAACGCCGGAAAAGCCCCGCGCCAGTCCGAAAAGGCTCCCCGTTTTTCCATCGATCATAGGCACATGCCAAAGGCAGCGGCCGCCGGAGAGCGGAATACGCTCCTCCCACACTGCGCGCAGCGCCTGCGCGGACTCTTGGGCGGCAAGCTCCTTCGGCAGCGGCTCCGGGAGAGACGTGGGTTCGATGACGGGCGCTCGTAAAAACTGTGCCGACGGATCTGTCCAGCCGTCAATGTGCCGCAGACTTGCCAGAATATAGTCGCGCTGCACGGCAAGATCCCGCTCGTTCATGCTTTGGATACGCTCTTTGGCATAGGCGATCGGGCTGACGCGCAAAAAATCTTCGATCAGGCAGTTCCCCTGCCTGTCGCCCCGAAGCGCCCGATCACCGGCGCAGAACCAGAAGTAGGGTACGTCGCCCTCCTTCACACAGGACGCTTCCCAAGCCAGGATTGGATGCCACCGACGGCGCTGATCGCTGTCAAGCCCGTTTTCCAGGCGTTTCAGCACGCTTTTTTTCTCCGCGTCCGACCGCGCGGAGGCATACGCGGCAATCAGGATGTTATAGGCCCCTGTGGATCGCATGATATACCGAACCGAAAAATGCCCAAACTGATCCAGCAGCGCCGATACCTCCGCCCGCTTTTTCAGGATGGCCTGATACCCGGTCTGAAACCCGGCAAGGAAGCTGTTCTCATATCCCCTGGGCGTACAGTCGTCCCCCTGCAGCAGGGGGCTTTTCTGGATTTGGGCATAAAAGCGCGGCAGAACCATGCATTCCCCCACCGACATCCGGTATTCCGGAAATATCTCGCCGTAATCCGCGGGAAAATCGCCGGCGCCGCCGAACCCTGCCGCCCTGGCGCACAGCAGCGTTTCCGTATCGATTACGCAGGGTCGGTCCCCGGCCGGGATGATATTAAAACGGTGCATATCCGTGCTGCCCAGGGCGTAAAACACGGCGGTCAGCCTGCCGAGCCAGGTATAAAACGCCGCCCGCTCCGCGCCCTCCGTCGGAATCCGCTGCGCCGTTTCCTTCTGGAAAGCATAACCCCTGCCGCTGATCTGCTCCGGTACGAGCCGCTCGCCAAACAGCATCTCATTCAGCTGCCCGAGAAGCTCCGTTCCGGCTCCGTCTCTCGGTTTATAATAGACGGTCCCCGCCGCCGTATCCAGTCTGAGTACCGCTTCCCCATGCAGGTGGCGATCCCCTGTTTCCGAAATTCCTTTTATTTCAGCAGGATCCACCCCCTGAAAAAAGTACCGGGCCATCTCCCACCGGTGGCGTTCGAAGCGTTCGCGCAGAAGGCGTTCAAATGCGTGATCCTGTTCCATCATGATCTTGCCGGCTGATCCTTTCACAAAGCTTATCCTTTTTCTTCCATATTCCGATCACAACAAACGCGATAACTGTCATGGCAGCAAACACAACATAGGAAACGGTCGAAAGCGTTCTCAGGACAGGTACGAGCGAAAGATAAGGAAGCGCCATGATCTCCTCCACCGTCATACTTCCAATGCGCGAACCGCCCGCGGCTTCCATCAGCGCAAGATGCGACAGTTCAAAAAACGCATGCAGGATGATCGGCACAGCCAGGGCCAGCGTCTGGTCGCCCCTGCTCCCCGTCGCCAGGAACCGGCTGAAAAAGAAGCCCATCATCACGGCAAACAGGATATGATATGGCAGCAGCGTCATGATCAGTCCATTCGCGCCGGAGAAAAAGACCGTGATGATCCCTTCCGTCAGGGTGAAACCAACGGCGATGAGACAGGCGGCGATCACCACATCATAGCGACAGACGACCTCCTCCGTATTCCGCAGCGCAAAGCGGAGCGCGGTATATTTGAAGATCTCCTTCAGGAGTGCGTACTTCACTAGCCCCGTCAAAAAGCCGCACAGCAGCGGATGCATGCCGTGGAAATCGGGAACAAGCAGGCTGAACAGAACCGGAAGAATCCCGGCCAGCGCGCCGGTTCCGAGCAGGCGCCCCAGGGAACAGTCGGAGAATTTGGCCCCGGTTTTTAACCTTGTCAGCCACCATATAATCAGTGTATTGAGGGCCAGAAACACGATAAACAGCAATAGAATTCTCAACATGAATATATCTCCCGCGATCATACAGGGTTCACGCCATTGTGAAAAGCTCGTCCGGATCCGGAAGTTTTCCCACGGACCTGTTTATTCCTCGACCACGCGCCAGCATTGGGGATCGCGCCCATAGTAATCGCCGGACACCGCGGCGGAGATGGCCGGGCATCCGCGGCACCAGGGTTCCAGCTTACAGCGGGCACAGTCCGCAAAGCGATCATACTGCCGGTAACGCGCTTTGGCCTCCGTCCACATCTCCATCAGATCATCCGTGAAGATATTGCCCAGGGCGGAGCTCTCCATGCGGCGGCAGGCCATCACGGTGCCATCCGGGGAAATCGCCATGGTGGCATTGGCGCAGTGGCAGCCCGCGGGCATGTGATCCCCGGGTCTGTGACAATAGGCCGGCGGATGGAACCTGCCTTCCTCATAGAGATACAGCGCAAGCAGATGATCCTTGAGCGTAAAATTTGTCCGGCTGCCGCAGATCTTTGCCATCTGGCGCTTCTGGAAGTAGGTTTCCAGCAGCGCGCGGTATTCCAGGGGAGGAATCGCGTTTGCCTTTTCATCGGAAGTCGGGACATAGCGGGCGAAGCCGAAATGATCGGCGCCGGCTTCTTCCACAGCGTCCATCACATCCGGAAGCTCCCTGTAATTGCGTTCCGAGACGGTCATGCTTACCACTGACTGAATTCCTGCCGCGCGCAGGAGCGGAAAAACTTCCATCGTTTTCCGGAAGCTGCCCGGCTTCCGGAACCAGTCGTGGGTTTTCTCCATACCGTCGACAGAGACCTGATACGCGTAACAGCCGGTATCCTTCAGCCGTCGGCAGATCTCCTGCGTAAGGTGAAACGGATTGCCCAGCAGGAGATAGGGCTGCTTTTTCTCCTTCATGAGTTCCGCGAGCTTCCAGAAATCCGGGCACAGAAGCGGATCGCCGCCTGTGATATGCCAGTTCGGGCGCATATCCATCCGGCCAAGAAAGTCCTCGACGCTTTGGATTACCTCCTGCATCTGGGCGAAATCCATGCTCACGAGCGGCTTTTTATTGTCCTCCGCGAAGATATAGCAATGACGGCAGCGCTGATCACAGCTGTCGGTGATATGCCACTGGACGCCGAACAGGCCCTCTTCGTTTTCCCGCAGGGGATTGCGCGCGGCCTCCCTTTCCGCACTCATTGGCTCTCCTTCTTTCTCATACAAAGGTTTTCGATGGCCTCGCTCAGGAGCACATAGCGATCGAAGCCCGCCTCATGAATGGCTTGTGCCTCACTGTTGCCCGTCCCGAGCCTGATGGCGCGGCGGGTCATCAGGACGCGGGAAAAAAAAGCCCGCTGCTGGAACTCCGTGATGGCGGTGCGCGGGTCGTAATACGCCCGCAAAAGCTTCTCAGCGGTCTCGGTCAGAACCGGCTGCATATCCACTTCATCGTTCAGATTCGGATGGCCGACCCGATACAACGCACCGACATTGATCAGGGCGCTGCAGAAAAAGCGCAGGATATATTCCAGATCCTCCGAGGCCTCCAAGCCATGATTGGATTCCGTCGTCATGAACTGCAGCATGGGCTTGCCCAGCAGCGTAAGGCGATGCGAGTCGCCCGCGAGTCTGTCAAGCAGGCATTTTGTGAAGCCGGACATGCGCCCCATATAGACGGGGCTTCCAAAAAACAACACATCGCAGTCCCGCATTTTCTGCCGAATCATCCCCATATCATCTTTGCTGTCCAGGGGACAAAAGCACCTGTGAAAACAGTTGCAGCAGCCGCGGCAGAAATCCACCCGCACCTCCGCGGCGGTCAGCCGCTCATACGCAACCGTTTCACCGTCCTCCGCCGCTCTTTTCCGGAATGCCTCCGCCAGCCGGTCGGACAGCTGCGCCGTCTGTGAGCGTTCTCCGGCGCACGAACCGATCAGTGAGAATACTTTGATCATGTCTGCATTCACCCCTTGTCTGTCATTCGCAGATACTCCGTCGCCGCAAGGCCGACGCCCAGGCTGCCAAGCCAGAGGGCCGGGTCGAAAAAGCTGCGGATCCCCGGTGCGGTCACAGCGTAGCTGCCCTCCTGCCCGGCGCGCTGACGCATGGCCTCCAGCACCCGGCCGGCACGCTCAGCATTCCCGTTGCGTATAAGACAGACAACCGTCAGCGCATTTCCCTGATTCAAGGTATCGTAGCGGCCGAGCTCTTTTTCGTCCAGCAGGCTCAGGAGCGCCGTTTCCCGCAGGGCTTCCGCCTCGCCGGAATCCGGCACGCGCCCTGCGGCATAATCCGCCGCCAGCGCGATCCCCGCCGCCTGACGGCCCCGTTCCGCCATCCAGCGGATCTTCACGGCGCTGTCCGGCCAGCCGCGCAGATCCTCCCGGTAATCACGGCGCACCTGTGAGAGGATCGCCGCCGCCTTTTCGGCGCAGCGCCCGTCCCCCAGCCGCCTGTACGCTGCCGCCAGCGCGGCGGCAATTCCTGCCGCGCCCTTCGGCGCGTCCGGGATACCCGGGACGTCCGCCTCCAAGAGCCTCCCGGCGCAAAGACGCATGCAAGCCTCCGCCTCCGGCGGGGCGACAGGCAGCGCGTCCAGCCCCAGCATCAGCCCTGCCAGCCCTTCGGCAACGCTGGAATCGGTACGCCAGAAATCAACGTACCGCATGAGCAGCTCAAGCGTCCGCTTCGTGGCTTCCTGCGCCTTGGGAATCTTCGCCTCCGTCATCGCGGCAAGCCCCCACAGCACGCCGCCCCAGCCGTCATAGAGGCCCATCGGCAGCTGCGGCGCGGCAGCAAGCGCCTCCCTGTCAAGCTCGACGTATGCCGCAAGCCCTTTATAGATGCTCTGCACACAGGACTTCGCCATCTCCATGGCTTCGCCGTGAATCCCCGCAAGGGCGTCTTTGCGCAGGATCGCGGCACAGAAGGCGCCCACCTCGGCGTAGGATCCGATGAGGCTGAATGGGCGAATGCCCTGGAGGGTGGCCGCGGTGCTGACCCAGAGCTTCTGTCCCTCTGGCGTTCGCATGGCGTCCGCCTGCAGCGCGCGAAAAAGATGAATGATCATGGACCGGACGTTTCCGCGTTCGGCCGGCGCGTCGGCGATGGGCGCGGCCTCTGTCTTCTTCGGCGCATCCAGCGGCGCATGGGCAAAGGCTACGCGGATAATGTCCTCCTCATAGCGAAGCTCCTCCTCGGAAAGCCAATCCAGGTTCTTCCCGGTCATGTTCAGCGGGCTGTCTGAATAATACCCTGCTTTGATGATCTGCTCCGGATCATCGCCGCACAGATCCGTTCTGTCCGCCCTGGTGCAGAAGTAGGGGATATCCCCGATCCGCAGGCAGGCAGCCTCATGCGCCACCTCTTCCCGGAAGACCTCCGCGCCAATCTGCTTAAACGGCACGGTCAGGAGATCGAGAACCGCTTCGCGTTTTTCCTCGCTCTGCAGCGTTTCCGGCCGATACAGTTTTCCCCGGATCAGCCCATAAAAGAAGGTGTTCCGCATCAGGCAGCGCACGGCGGCATCGCCGCGCTCCCGCAGGAGCGCTCTGATCTCCTCCCGGTGGGCCAGCATCCGGCCGTACCCTTCCCGGAAGCCGGCAAGGTATCGTTCCTCATAGCCTGTTACCGTACGGTGATCCCCCTCCAGGATCGGCAGGCAGGCAGCCCCTTCGCGCTCACTGTAAAGGGGCGAAAACAGCGGCTTGCCATACATTCGCACCGGAAGGATCCCGATGCGGTAGACCGTATGACCAAGGGCATGGGCGCTGGCCTCAAGCTGTTTATTCTTCTCCTGCTTTTCGAGAGAGGGCGAGATCAGCGTTTCCACATCGATCACGGCAGGCTTGTCGCCGCAGGACATGATGTTCTCCAGGTGCATGTCAAAGCTGCCCAGTCCATGGAGCAGTGCCGTCAAAATACCGAAATGATAATAATAGTCCGCGATACCGCCTTCGGAATCCACGGGCGTACGGCACAGCTGGGACACGAAAGCCACTTTGTTGACCTGTACGACCCGGGCGGCAGTGGTACTGTCCGAAAACCAGCGCTCCACGATCTCGCGGTATACGATGTCCAGCGTACAGTCATGAGGCTTGTAATAGAAAACACCTCCATCGGTCCATACGCCGACGACAGCCCGTCCGTGGCGGTGCTGATCCCCTCCGAAGTCGGAAAAGCGTTCGATTTTTGTAAAAGCTCTTCCATCCAGAAGCCGGAGGGAAATTTCTTCCCTGCAGGCGCTCAGGGCGTCAAAAAACTCGATCCAGCTCGCGCGGAAGTTGCGAAGGCTGTGCCCCGCGTAGTCTGCCGCCAGCGGATAGCGTTCGTGCAGGAATGCCTCCATCTGCCCGTTTGCGCTTTGGAAAAGCGCTCCGGCCTGCTGCTCCTCGAGCGCGGTGTCCGGGCGGCCAAGCATGGCGCTGACCGGATCTCGTTCCGTCACGCTCTCCTGCAGTTCCTGATCAAGCGCCTGAATATAGATCAGCTCCAGGCGCTTTGCGCAGTTGCGCACCAGGCAGCTCCGCGCCTCGTCTGTCAGAAGCGCGGCGAAGTCCGGGCGTTCCCGTTCAATCTCCCGCAATTCACGCTCTGCTGCCTTTTCTGTAAAGTCAAGGCAGCCGCTTTGTCTCAGTATTTCAACTCTGTTTTTCATCTTCTCCTCTGTGAACGACAGTTCACGTCTGCCTTTCTGCGACGGATGACGGTTTACAGTGCGCTGATCTGCTGCCGGGCCACCAGCTCCTCAAAGAAACCCTTTTGAGCCATCAGCTCATCGTAGCTTCCGGACTCCACGATCCGGCCCCCGTCCAGCGCAACGATGCGGTCGCAGCTGCGGATGGTGGACAGCCGATGGGCAATGACGATGCGGGTGCAGCCCATGGCGTTCAGCGAATCGGTCACAATCTTCTGGGTCATATTGTCAAGGGCGCTGGTCGCCTCGTCGAACATCAGGATATTGGCCTTTGTGCAAATGGCGCGGGCAATGATAAGCCGCTGCCGCTGCCCGCCGGAAAGCCCGGCGGCGCCCTCACTGATGAAGGTGTGCATCCCCATGGGAAGCTCGCGGATAAAATCCGCGATGCCGGCCTTCTCCGCGGCCTCCCAGGCGTCGTCCATGGTCAGCCATGGCGCGGAGATCGTGATATTCGAAAAAATATCGCCGGTAAAAAGCTTGCCGTCCTGAAGCACGACGCCGATATTCCGGCGCAGAGAGCGTTTGTCGATTCGCCTGAGATCAACGCCGTCATAGGTGATGATGCCCTGCTGGGGGGTCAGAAAACCAAGCAGCAGTTTTATGAGCGTGGATTTGCCGCAGCCGGTCTTTCCCACCACGGCGACATATTCCCCGGGCTGAATGGACAGGCTCAGATCGTTCAGGATGATCGGACCGTCCTCCGTATAACGGAAGGTGACATTGTTCAGCTCGATCCTGCCGCTTAGCGAGGCAGCGGTTCTTTTTCCGGTGATCTGCTCCGGCGCCTCGCGAAGGATCGGCCGGCCCATTTCCAGAACCGGCCGCAGATAGGCAAAACTGCTGTCATGCATCGCCAGCGTATCGACACAGGACATGAGGAGCCCGTAGGCGGAAGCAAACACGGCAAACTGCGCGACGGAAAGACCACTGCGGTACGCGACGATAAAGGTCCAGAGCGTTCCCAGCAGACGGATGAAGGTGAGAAGCGGCTGCCGCGCGCTGGACGGGAAGCGTACCGCGAAGGCGGCGCCTGCCTTGTCCCGATATGCCTCAAGCCATTTGGCAAAGGCCATATCCTCGCTGCCGGCGAGCCTGATCTTCTGAATACCGCTGATGAAATCGTATACAACACCGTTGTTCCTGACCGCGCCGGAAAGCATGCCTCGGAGCCGTTCACGCTCCTGGGCGACCGTGAAGACGAACAGAGCCACCGACGCAGCCAGCACGGTGAGCGTCGGCATAACCAGCGCCGGGGATGCGGAAAAGATCGGGTAGACGTTCACAAGCCCAAGGGCCGTCGTCAGCACGGCGCTCAGCAGGATATCGCATAGGATCGACGGCAGCATATTGAGACAGCTCGCCTGCTGCGCGAGACCGCCTGTGCTCCTGGCGTCGAAAAAGGTCATCGGCAGATTCATCAGCCTTGAAAAAACCGCGTTCTGCGCAACGGTGTTCAGCCGGTTTCGGATGCGCTCAGTCAGCGCTGTTTTCACAGCGCGCATAAGCCAGCCTCCGATCGCCGTAGCGCCCAGCATCAGCGCCAGAGAGAGCAGCATGGTGACCTGCCCCGTGGGAATAACGCTGGCGAAGGCGATTTTCGTCACCAGCGGCGTCAGAACGCCGACCAGGGCCACCCCCAGCCCCGCGATCACCAGCAGGATCAGGTCGCCGCAGCGGAACTGCCGCAGGAGGAAGCGGATGTAATCCCGATCTGTGATTTCTTCCTGCGGGAGCGGTTTATAGAAGCAATAGGCTGTATCCTCAAAAAGATTCCTGTTTGTCTCATTGATTTTGACGCGCTCGCCGGTCTTTGGGTCTGTGTAATAATAACCGCCAAACCGCCCCGGCAGCAGCGCCAGTACGCGTCCCTCTCCCTTCACGGCGGCCAGCAGCGGTCCGTCGCCCTCCTTCCACCAGCCTTCTGTCAGGGCCACGCGTCGTTTCATGGCTCCGGAGGGCTGCGCAACAGCCTCCATCTGTTCAACGATGTTCTCATATTCCGGCGGATTCTTCGGTGCCTCCAGGCTGAGGTACTGAAGAATCAGCCTGATCTGGCGAATCGTCTCCTGCCGGGCTGTCTCCGCCTCGTAGAGCCGGTCCGTCCGGCCCATGATCGTGTCGCCCAGACCGCGAAGGTTGTGCGCCACCTTCTTTCGTACCAGCGCGGCAAAGGTCTGCAGCTGCTTTCGAAATAGACTCATCCTTACTGCCCTCTTCTCATTCCGTCGTAATGAGGGTCCTGTACAGACCTTCCTCCTGCATCAGCACCTCGTGCGTGCCGCGCTGAACGACCTCCCCATGATCCATCACCAGAATTTCATCGCAGTCCCGAACGGTGGATAGCCTGTGCGCCACGATGATGCAGGTGATGCCGCGGTCATGGATAAACCGGGAAACATCATATTCCGTGCGGGCATCCAGCGCGCTCGTCGCCTCATCGAGAATAATGATGGACGGATCGACCGCCAGTACGCGCGCGATCTCGATCCGCTGCCGCTGGCCGCCGGACAGGTCGCGGCCGCCCTCCTGCAGAACCCGCTGGTAGCCGTCCTTTCGGGAGATGATGTCCGCGTGGATGTCCGCATCCTTGGCCGCGAGGATCATGTCAAAGTCTTCAATGGAATCGTCCCACATTTTAATATTGTTCTCCACCGTGTCGGAAAACAGGATCACCTCCTGATTCACCATGGCCAGCGAGCGCTTGAACACCGCCCGCGGAATCGCGGAGATAGGCTTGCCGTCGAACAGGATCTCCCCGCTCCATGGCTGATACAGGCCGGTCAGCAGCTTCGCAATGGTGGATTTTCCCGAGCCGGACGCGCCGACGAAGGCGACACGTTTGCCGGGCGTCAGATTCAGATTGAAATCCCGGATCAGCGGCTCGGCAAGCTTTGAATATCCGAAGGTGACATTTTTCATTTCCACCAGGCCTGACAGCTTTTTCGCGTCCTCCAGGTCATCCGGCGAAACTTCCCTGCCAAAGGCGTCGTCCTCCGGGTATTCGAGCACATCCTGGATTCTGTCCAGCGAGAAGCGCATTTCCTCCAGGCTCTGCCCGGCGGCGATCAGCTCATTCACAGGCTTCAGGAAAGCGGCCATAAAGGACTGGAACGCCAGCAGCAGGCCGGCCGTGAACCGCCCCTCCATCATGAGCCAGAAGCCCATCGCCAGAACCGCAGTGTTTGACAGCTCCTGCAGGAGCGCAGGCAGGGTTCCCAGAAAGCAATTGACCGACACGAATTTTGTTTTTGCCCGGATCACGGAAGCGTGGAAGCCGCTCCAGCGCTCGAAAAAACCGCTCTCCGCGCCTGCGGCCTTGATCGTTTCCACCATGCTGATGCCGGAAACAGTCTCCGCGTCCAGCTTTGCCTGGTCGCGCATCTGCGCGGATGAAATATCGATTCGCTTCCGGGTAATGATCTGCGCCACAATGAGATTGATCGCCACGGTCAAAATGCCCACAGCGGTCAGAACAGCGCTGTAGCGGATCATCACAAACAGATAGAACAGCAGCATCAGCAGATTTATGAGCGTTGGCGCAAGCTTCGTGATCAGCGTCGCCGCCACGGTGTCGTTGGCCGCCTGCCGGTTCGCCAGATCACCGCTCATGCGCTGGGAAAAGAACTGCATCGGCATCCGGAAGAGGTGGTGCATGAATTTCGCATTGGCCTTGACCGCCAGCTTGCCGGTCGCGCGAATAATAAGCGTCTGGTTGATGACGGAAGCAACGAGCTGAAACAGAATGGCTGCGGCGAAAAAGAGCAGAAAGCCGTGAAACCAGTCCTGCCGCCCGCCGCCGAGAATTTCGTCCGTGAAGATCCGGGAAAAAACGGGAATGAGCGCGCCTGCCGCCGCCGCGAGGGCGCTGGTAAGCATGACGATGCCCACGACCCGACCGTTTCCGGACAGACCCGAGCGGAGAAAATCAACCGTAGGCTTTCTCCTTCCGTCCGCCACAAAAGCTTCCCCCGGGGCGAGCTCCAGGCAAATACCGCTGTAGTATTTCCGAAACTCCGCAACCGGCATATGCACCCGCCCCCTGGCAGGATCGTTCAGATAAACGCTGTCTCCCCGAAAGCCGTCGAGCACCACGAAATGGTTCATGCCCCAGAAAAGGATCGCCGGACAGCCCGCCGCCTCCCGCAGTCTTTCGACCGTGTATCGCTTGGCCCGGCACTCCATCCCATACCGTCTGGCGGCTTTCAGGATATTCAGGGCGCTGCTCCCGTCACGGGAAACGCCGCATTCCACGCGCACCTGATCCAGCGGCACCCATTTATGATAGTACGCCAGCACCATGGCCAGAGAAGCCGCGCCGCATTCCAGCGCTTCCATCTGGAGGATTACCGGTACCTTCACTACTTTTCTGTCTGCCATGGCTCCCTCTCTTATCGCAGCAGAAAGCTGATGGGACGTACGTTATCCGTCACGATCGTCACGTCCACGAGCGTCCGGCTCTGATCATATTCATTGCCGTCCAGCCGGGCGGTCACCACCCAGGAATAGTCGGATTCCACACAGCTGTCCACAACCCACCGGCTCCCGAACTCGCTCAGGATCTCCTCCCGGGTATACGGTACAGGCTCAACGGATGCCACAACGCCCCGCACGGCATTTTTGCCGGGGCGGCTGATGATGACGTCCCGGCCCGTCAGTTCGTCCCCCGAGAATTCATGGGCATTGAGAAAAAAGCAGGCATCGCAGCGCCGCAGCTCTTCGGCCGGCAGATTCTGTTTCTCCGCGAAAATGATCCGGCCATCGTACGCGCGCGCGTTTTCCCTGCGATTCTCAATCGAGATCATCACCCCGCTGGCTCTTTTGGTAACGGGCAGCGTCCCGGTGCAGCCCCATATCATCAGCGCGGCCAGCACAAGGGCCAGCGCCGTCACCAGGATCAGCGTGCCGGGGCTGACAATCCGGATATACGTATCCAGCTCCTCCGGCGACCGCACGCGTTCAGAATCCTCCGCGGTGAATATCCCGCCTGTTTTTTGGTTTGTGTCCATATCCTGCCCTCGTTTCAAAAAGTATATGAGGACTGAAGCAGCCTGCTCTGGCCAAATGGCGTCGCCCTGTGCCGAAATAAGTCTTCTTTACTGTACCGCAAATATAATACCACAAAAAAGAAGCTCCACCAATGGTTTTTGATTCAACGTCCCGGGAAATTGTTTCCTTTGATCAAAAAACGGACCTCCTGTCCGGAGATCCGCCTTTTGATGTTCCTTACGCGCGTTCAATTATGCCTGAGCAGGGGCGCCAACGGGGCAGGTTCCCGCGCAGGCGCCGCACTCGATGCAGGCTTCCTCATCGATTTCAAACTTTCCATCGCCCTCGGAAATCGCGTTCACGGGGCACTCCGCGGCACAGGCGCCACAGCTGATGCACTCATCAGAAATTTTGTAAGCCATTTTACTTCCCTCCAAAAGATTATTGAAAAGCGAATAACTCTTCGTAGAAATAATATATCACTCACCGGGTCGAAAATCAAGCGCCTGACGATTATTTTTCGATATTCTGCAGGGCTTTTTCAAGATCCTTCGCCCACTGGCTGGATACTTTTTTCTCACTGGCGTTCCGGGGCTCCGGGCTCTTTTCCCCCCGGGGCGGCGTTTCCCTGGCGGTTTTTTCCGCAGCCTGCTTTTCTCCGGCTGTCTTTCCCCTGGCCGGCTTCTCCCCGTTCCGCTTTTCCTTACTCTCTTTTTCTCTGATCACCCTGCCGCCTTCTCCTTCCGGGCGACCCGTCGTCTTTCCTCTCTGCGGGTTTTCTCTCCGGACAGGCTGACCAAGCTTCGAAACGACAGGCTTCTCCCCGGCCTTCTCCTCCTGATCGTTCGTACCCGGAGAATGCTGCTGGCCCCGCCCTCCCGCGGGCCTTCGGGGCTTCCTTCTTGTCCCGTTCTCTTCCTTCGGCGTTCCTTTTTCGTCTCTGCTCTGATCCGTTTCAAAGGGATCGGCGGTCTTCTCCGGTTCAGTTTCCTCCGCCCGCTGCGGAGAGGATGCACTTCTGAATTCATCCCAGCCGATGACCGGATGATCGTTCTGTTCAGCCGGCCTGGCCAGATCCTCCAGCGTAAATGTTTTCGTTTCCGAGGAATCCCCCTGCTGGAAGCGTACGGTGACGGTCTCCTTCAGAATGTTCAGATCAACGACGGTTCCCGTTCCTTCCGGCGTCCGGATCTCCCGCCCCATTTTCGGCATCTTTTTTCTGGTCTGCTCATATTGCTCCTGCTCATATTTCAGACAGCACATCAGTCTGCCGCACATCCCGCTGATCTTCGTCGGATTCAGGGAGAGGTTCTGTTCCTTGGCCATTTTGATGGATACAGGCTGGAAGTCCTCCAGAAACGTTCCGCAGCAGATCGGTCTTCCGCACTGGCCGAGTCCGCCGAGCATCCTGGCTTCATCCCGAACACCGATCTGGCGAAGCTCAATCCGTGTTTTAAATACGGAGGCGAGATCCTTCACCAGTGAGCGAAAGTCAATTCTTCCGTTTGCCGTAAAGAAAAAAAGGATTTTGCTGTTGTCGAAAGCGTATTCCACGGAAACCAGCTTCATTTCAAGCTTATGCTCAATGATTTTTTTCTGGCAGATCTTATATGCCGTCTGCTCCCTTTCCCGGTTTTCAACGCTGTGCTGAATATCCTGCTGGGTCGCGATCCTCAGAATTTTTTTGATCTGCTCCGGCGTCTGCTGATCCTCAACGTCCCGGCTTCCCACGACCACCTCTCCAATGTCGACGCCGTGACCGGTTTCAACGATGACATAATCCCCGACGCTGGCGGAGATCTGATTCATGTCATAATAATAAAGCGCCCCGTTTTTCTGAAACTGAATTCCCACTATTGTAACCATCGATTTCCTTCCCCCACAAAACTGAAAAGTACCTGTTCAAAAACCGCCTGAAAATTGGTGGCATACTGAAGCTCCCGCTTCGCCAGAAGAATCTGCTCGAACAGATTGCTGAAGGCCGAAGGAGGCGCCTCGTGCATAAATCTGTTCCATTGTCGGGGAAAACTGGCCATCAGACTGTTTTCGTCCATTTGCCCGAAGCGAACCCCCAACATCTGATGAAGGGCGGATTCCAGCACTGAAAACAAAAAATCCGCTTCGTTTTTTCTGTTTTTCCACTGGGTCGACCTCGTCAGGATCTCGCTTCTTTTTTCTCCCTGAAAAAAAATCTCCAGAATCTCCCTGCGGCGCTCCCGCAGATCCTCCCGTTCCACGAACTCCATGGCCTTTCCGGGGGACCCGTCCGCCAGTGGAATTACAGACAGGGCAAGGTCTTCCGGCACGCCGTTTGTTCTCATCAGATCCAGCAGCCGCCCATCCGGCAGCGCATGCAGCCGAATCGTTCTGCAGCGGCTGATGATGGTGGTCAGCAGGGTTTCCGGATGCGCTGTAACCAGCAGGAAATACGTTTTTTCCGGCGGCTCCTCCAGCGTCTTCAGCAGAGCGTTCTGGGCCTGAACCGTCATTGCCTCCGCGTCAAAGATAAGAACGGTCCGGCTTCCTCCTTCCTGAGGGGTCATGCCACAGATCCGGATCATTTCCCGGACGTCTTCCACCGGGATGGTCGTCCGTCCCTCCCGAACCTCCGGCGACAGCGGAACGCCCTTTCGCAGCAGCACCTGATCGGCATGTTCAAGCTTTGAGGAAACAAGGCAGGCCCTGCATCTCCCGCAGGGCCGGTCCCCCTCCGAGGTGCACAAAAGCGCGCAGGATACCAGCGTCGCCAGTGTTTTTTTTCCGATCCCGTCCGGGCCTGTGATCAGAAGGGCATGCGGCAGCCGCCCGTTCCTGATCTGATCCGTCAGCCTTCGGATCTCGTCCCCCTGAATCAGGAAATCCGATAACGAAACTGTCCCCGACATCCTCAAACCTTTAAAAACTGATCCACCGTAAGCACGAACAGCGTGGCTCCGCCGACAGTCACCTCAACCGGATAGGTGGAATACTCGCCGTGGTTGACACCGCCAATCGTCGTCGTAGCCGATGTCAGCTGCTTTCTGCTCTTGCACACGGACTCAATAATATCGATCGCTTCCTGCATTCTTTCTTCATCCACGCCCAGCAAAAGCGTTGTATTCCCCGCTCTCAGGAAGCCGCCGGTTGTTGCAAGCTTCGTTACGCCAAAGCCATGTTTCATCAGCTTTGATAAAAGCCTGGAAGAATCTTCGTCCTGGAGAACGGCAATAATCAGCTTCACAACGGTTCCCTCCCTGGCAGAAACAATTTACAGTTCAGTATACTCTAGAATGGGCGGGAAAATCAAGTTTTCTGTTTATTGCTTTCGCGTTTCCGTCCTTTCTTTCCTTTCCTTCCTTTACAAAAGACGCCGCTCCGGGTAAACTGGAAGAAAGGGAGGCGTTATCAGATGACCCATTCAGTCTTTTCCTGCTACGCGGCCGCGGCCTTTGGGCTGGAAGGCCTGGTTTCCGATGAACTCCGGCGGCTCGGCCTGGCCGATGTTCACGCTGAAAACGGCGGTGTCCGCTTTTCCGCCGATCCGGCAGGCCTTCTGAACGCGAACCTGAAGTGCAGATTCTGTGACAGGATCTATATCAGCCTGGCCGAGGAAACCTGTACCACCTTCGAGGCGCTTTACCAGCTGGTTTTTCGGATTCCCTGGGAGCGCTATGCATGCGGGACTGAATTCTTTCATCTGAGCTGTAAGTGTGTCAGAAGCAAACTGATGAGTCCCCGGGACTGTCAGTCCGTTTCGAAGAAGGCCCTGCTGGAAAGGCTGAGGAAGCAAACCGCCCGAACGCGGTTCCCGGAAAGCGGCGCTGAGCTTCCCATTCTGATTTCAATTCATCAGGATTGGACCCGTATCCTGCTGAATACCTCCGGGGTCTCCCTCTCCAGGCGTGGATACCGGACCTGGAACGGCGAGGCGCCTCTTCGCGAAACGCTGGCCGCGGCGCTTGTTCAGCTGAGCCCCTGGCGTCCGGGCCTTCCCCTTCATGATCCCTGCTGCGGAACCGGAACCATCCTGGTGGAGGCCGCGCTGATGATGACCGGCCGGGCTTCCGGAATCAACCGGAGCTTTGCCATGGAATCCTTTTCCTTTTTGGATCCCGGTCTTTCGTCCCGGGTTCGTTCCTGCTGTGCTTCCCCCGCTTCGGAAAAAGCGCTTTCATCGATATCCGGGTCGGATCTTGATCCCGAGGCGCTGAAGCTGGCCCGGCGGCATACGCGTCAGGCCGGCGTGGATCAGCTGGTTCAGCTGGACTGTATACCGCTTCAGGAGCTCCGTCTGAACGGGGCCGCCGGTGTTTTTATCTGCAATCCACCCTACGGAGAGCGGATGGATTCTGCGTCCGAATGCAGAAAGCTCTATCGCGACCTCGCGCTCCTCAGGCAGCGCCATCCCGGCTGGTCCCTCTGCGCCATCACATCCGATCCTGGTTTTGAGCGGGCCTTCGGCAAAAAGGCGGATAAAAAAAGGCGGCTGTACAACGGGCGGCTGGAATGCACATACTATATCTATGACTGAAAACCGCCGGGAGCAGTCCGATACTTCCAGTCTGGCTGAATGCCTCCCTTGCGGAAGCCGGGCTGTCTTCAATCGTCCAGAATGATCACGCGGGTCTGAAACGGAATATGCGTCCACAGCCAGTAGGCGTTCAGCCCCTCTTTCGCCGTGGGTTCCGCCTGCACCCGAATGCAGCCGTGGGAAGCTTTTTGACCCAGATCCGCCGCGCCGGGTGAAAAATCCTTTTTCCCGTTTCCCCATCGGTACGGAATCTGATGAATCATGTTTCCGCCATCATACTGAATCACATAATCAAATTTTTTTCCGTTGCTCGAAAAGGAGCCGCGGTGCGTTCCTGTCAGATAGCTCCCGGCCGGTGTCTCGCGGTCCGGATGTTCGGAATCTCCGCTTCCCGTGGATATTTTCAGGGTATCAAGCCGCTTTCCGCGATAGAAAACGTCCAAAGTCTGTTTTTGCTTGTCAAATAAAAGACCATAGTCTGTTTCAGGATGCTTGAGAATCAGCTTTTCGGAAGGAACCCATCCTTCCGTATATTGCCCGTTTTCATGAACCCAGGCGCCAACCCGAACCCACCCCGGTTCTGATTGCGTATCCAGCACCTTCAGCCCCTGGGTCTGCCCGTGCACTGTCCCCAGGGACGGGCTTCTGGAATCCGGATCCTGATAGATTTTCTGATGCTGATGGAAACCGATATCAACCACCACGGAAGGGCGCATCATCATGTCCCAGATCTCCCGCTCCGAAGCGCCTTCCTCCGGGAGAATCTCCCCTGTCTCCTGGATCTTCTCCGTCTGAATCGGTTCATCCGTCACCTGAACCGAAAAGGACTTCCCATAATCAGGATTTCGCGGATCATAAACATGAACCAGATAGGCTCCCGGGGAGGGCCGCGACGATCCCATCAGTTCCGCGAAGCGGAAGCTGAGCACCTTTCCGCCGGCCACAGCCTGCCTCCGGCTCAGCACGGCGCCGGCTTCCTTTTCTGGAGTCCATTCCACGATGATCGATCCGTCCTGTACGACCTTTACCTCCATAAACCAGCTGTTGATCGCGTTCAGATTCAGAACCGCGGAAGAAGGAAGCGCAAAGTTAACGGCCTGATATCCATACCCGATCGTGTGGGTCAGCTGGTCGGAATACTGTTTCCCTTCCCGTGTTTCAAACGATGCGTCAATCCAGTATTTTCGCTGCTCCAGTCTTTCGTCATTGAAGCCGGTTCCGTTCCAGCGGACCGTGTAGGCGCCGGCCGTTTCAACCTCACCCGTCAGCATCTGATAGGTCGTCGTTTCATCTCGGATAATAATCCGGTACCGTCCGGCTTCCGGCGCTTCCAGCAGAAACTCATTGTCGGAATAGCTTCGGATCGCCCTGGGCAGAGCACAATGAAAATTTCCCGCTTCCGCCCCTGCCCTCATCCGCCCCGGAAGCAGGAGGAAGGCCAGCAGGCATGTCGTCAGAAGAATTTTTCGCCTTCTTTTTGCAGGATGCTTCACGCGTTTTTTCTCCTTCCATACGTCATTGGAGGCTTGACAAATGTGCCGGAAACGATTATAATAAATCCCGTTATGCGGCCGTGGCGGAATTGGCATACGCGCACGTTTGAGGGGCGTGTTCGGCAACGAGTACGGGTTCAAGTCCCGTCGGCCGCACTTTTTTGAAGCTCTGAGAATTTTTCTCGGGGTTTTTCTTTACCTGTTTCCCGAAAAAGGAGGCTATCTGTATGCGCATCCTGCTTATTCGTCACGCTGAACCCGATTATTCCATCGATTCCCTGACGCCCAAGGGCCATGTGGAAGCGAAGCTTCTCAGCGAGCGCCTGATTCATTACCAGATCCGTGATTTTTATGTTTCCCCCCTGGGCCGGGCCCGGAAAACAGCAGAATATACGCTGCAGCGTATGGGAAGAACCGCTGAAACGCTGCCCTGGCTTGCGGAATTCAGAGGAAGATGTCCCGATCCCGTAACCGGCCGCAGCCATCTTCCCTGGGATCTTCCGCCGCGAATCTGGTCCGCCTTTCCGAATGTTCTTTCGCCGGATCACTGGTTTGAAAACAGCGTCTTTGACCAGGGAAACATTCGCGAAATCTGGCAGGAAACGGCTGCCGGCGCCGACGACCTGATGGCCCGATACGGATTCCGGAAGGACGGCCCGGTCTGGACGGCCTCTCAGAATACCATGGACACGGTTGCCCTGTTCTGTCACTTCGGGATCAGCATGGCTTTTATGGCCTACCTGATGGATGTATCTCCGGTTGTCCTCTGGCACAGGATGCTCTGCCTTCCCTCCTCCGTTTCTGAAATAGTTACGGAGGAGCGCATGCCCGGAACGGTTTCTTTCCGGGCTGTCAGGATCGGAGATATCTCCCATCTCGAGAGCGCCGGAGAGCCCAGGTCCACAGCCGGACTTTTCCCCGAATGCCATACCGGCATCGATTCGACGGATCCGGCCATCAACGGAGCCGATACTTCGCGGAATCCCTGAGGCATATCCTGCCACATCCTGCCATATCCTGCCGTTCACAGAGAAGACAGATTTTTGTCCGCGAACGCGTTAGCGAAGCGGTTACAAAATCGTCATCCGTCGCTGCATGACAGACGTGAACTGACGTTCGCAGAGGAGAAAACAAACCGTCACACCGTAAACTGGAAGATGCAGAAAGCGGCATAGATGCAAAGCAGCAAAATTCCCTGAGGGCGGGTCAGCTTGCCCCGGATCAGGGCTGGAATGGTCATCAGGGCCATGACCAGAAACATGACGGGAATATCCACCGCCAGGGAGACCGGAACGCCTCCGATCGTTTTCCCGCCAAGCTCCTGCAGGGTAAACGGTTTGAGGGTAAAGCTGATTCCGGAAACCAGCACCAGATTGAAGAGATTGGCTCCCACGATGTTGCCGACGCTCAGGGCGCTGTGCCCCTTCACCAGGGACGTCACGGCCGTAACCAGCTCCGGAAGGCTGGTTCCGAGCGCCACAAAGGTCAGCGCAATGACGGTCTCCGGAACGCCAAGGCTTTCCGCAATCTTCGTCCCGTTATCCACCAGCAGATTCGCGCCGACAGCGATGGCGGCCGCGCCGACTACCAGCTTCAGAATCGTCTGCCACGCCGGCTCCGCCTCCGCTTTTTCCGGTTCCGCAGGCGTATTTTCCGCTTCCGGACCGCCGATCAGGCCCGTTCTTTTTCCGTTCCAGATGGTATAGGCGATGTAGGCAAAGAAGATCAGCAGCAGAATGATGCCGGTGATTCTCGTGAAGGATCCTGTGATATAAGCCGTCCCGGCATAAAATAACGCCGTGACAAAAAAGAACAGAACCGGCACCCTGAAGCTCTTCCCATTGACCGTACACGGCCGGATGGCAAAGGTCAGCGCGGAAATCAGCGCCGTGTTGCAGATGATGCTGCCGATCGCGTTTCCGTAGGCAATCCCTCCGTGCCCGCTGAGGGCGCCGGTTGCGGAAACCAGCACCTCCGGCAGCGTCGTGCCGATGGAAACGACCGTCGCTCCGATAATCAGCTCCGGCACATGAAAGCGGTGCGCCAGATTCGATGCACCATCCACAAACCAGTCGCCCCCCTTGATCAGCAGCAGCAGCCCCAGGATAAACAGCAGCACAGGAATCAGCATGAACTCAGTCCTCCCATTTCTTTCAGATAATAAGTATACATCAACAGGAAGAGCGGAACCAGATGCTGAACAGAAAACATAGCGGTGCTTATTTTTCCAAATCAGCAAAATAGAAAACGCCCATGAACCTGACCACAAGCCGGGTTACATGGACGCATTTGATGATCTGACTTACTTCCTGGCGATTTCAACCAGCCCGGCAAAGCCCGCCGGATCGTTAACGGCCAGGTCAGCAAGCATCTTGCGGTTCACCTGAACGTTGTGCTTCTTGAGTCCGGAAATGAACGTCGAATAGCTCATTCCATTCAGGCGGGCGGCTGCGTTAATACGAGTGATCCACAGCCGACGGAATTCCCGCTTGCGAAGCTTCCGTCCAACGAACGCGAAGCGCAGGCTGCGGGCAACCTGTTCCTTGGCGGCACGGTACTGTTTGGATTTTGCTCCCCAGTAGCCTTTCGCCAGCTTCATGACCTTACGGCGACTTTTATGGGCATTTACAGCCCTCTTGATTCGTGCCATGATACTTTTCCTCCTTGCCGGTTTTTCAGCTTACTTATAAGGCAGCAGTTTATGGATTGTGCGGGCTTCTGCAGCGTTGTCGACAATACCGGGATTCCGCAGGTGACGGGTCCGCTTTGTCGTCTTCAGGCGAACCTGGTGATTCGCGTTCATCTGCTTATGCTTGACAATACCGGACTTGGTGAATGAAAAGCGTTTGGCAGCTCCCCGATGGGATTTCTGTTTAGGCATAATGTGTGTACTCCTTCCGATGCGCTTTATTCCTGTGTCCCCTGTGAGACAGCTTTCTCCCGTTTGGCCTTCTTTTCGGCAAAGGATGCCTTCGCGGCCTTGGGAGCCAGGATCATAATCATATTGCGGCCATCCAGCAGCGGGCGGCGTTCCACCATGCTGACCTCCTTACACCGATCCGCAAAATCCAGCATGACCTTCATGCCGATCTCGCTGTGGGTAATCTGGCGGCCGCGGAAGCGAATGGATACTTTCACCTTATCGCCGTTCTCCAGGAAGCGGATCGCCATCTTGGCCTTCGTGTTTACATCGTTTTCCTCGATGGTGGCAGACAGCTGTACTTCCTTGATATCGACAACCCGTTGATTCTTCCGGTTTTCCCGCTCCCGCTTCGCCTGCTCATAACGGTACTTGTCGTAATCGAGCAGTTTGCAGACCGGAGGAACGGCGGAAGGCTGAATCTTGACAAGATCAAGGCCCTTTTCCTCGGCGAGGGCCAGGGCTTTGGGCGTCGGCATAACACCGAGCTGTCCGCCATTCTCGTCAATCAGTCGGATCTCCCGATCCCGGATTTCCTCATTGATCAACAGTTCCGTTGCGATGTCCATGCACCTCCTTGAATGCTGCGTCAAAAAGCGACGGGCCCAAACCCGTCGCCATCAATGCACACACTTCCACTCCGGAAGCCTTCATAACCCGGCGGCAACAGCCACACAAGGTGAGGGGCGGGCAAGCCACTGCTTTCAAACACAAATTAATGTAACACTTCCGAATGCATCTGTCAAGCACATTTTTACGGAAAAAACCGTTTTGTCGTGTCATGCGATGATCCTTACAGTGAATTCACCAGGTTAAACAACTCCCGGTTGAAATTCTTTTCACAGCTTAAAGCCTTCTCGATCGGCATATACATGACGCGGCCCTTCTGCATGCCGATGACCTGGTTGCTGATGCCATCCCGGAGCAGCCTGACCGCCAGATTTCCGGATTCAAAGGCGAAGGCGCTGTCCCGGGCCGTCGGCTCGGCGCCACGCTGGATATATCCGATCACGGTGGAGCGCACCTCGACCATGCCGCACATCCGCTTCAGGACGGAGGCGAGCCGGACGGCGCTCATGGGTTCATTCTCGTAGCAGGGCTTTCCGTGGGACGTCAGGAACCCGTACAGATCGAAAGGCTCCATGGATTCAAAGCACCCTTCGGCCAGCACGATGGTCGCGCGGGTATTCCCTTTGGCCAGCTGTCGGTTCAGCTTGTCCGCGACCTCCTCCACAGACCAGTGAACTTCCGGCACCACGACGATTTCGCTGCCGGTGGAAACGGCCGTTGTCAGCGCGATATCCCCGCAGTGCCGACCCATGACTTCCACCACGTGAGGCCGGTCATGGCTTCGGGAGGTCGCCCGGATCTTGCGTACGCAGTCAACGCACACATTCACCGCGGTATCGAACCCAAGGGACATTTCCGAATACCCCAGGTCGTTATCGATGGTTCCGGGAATCCCAATACAGGGAACACCCATCTCGCAGAGGCATTTCGCGCCGTTAAAGCTTCCGTCGCCACCGATGACGACCAGACCGTCAATTTCCATGGCGCGCAGTGTCCTCACCGCGATTTCCCGGTATTCCTGCTCCTTGAATTCAAGGCAGCGCGCCGTTCTGAGATAGGTTCCGGCCTCATCGGCAATATCCAGAACGGTTTCCAGATGAAGTTCCTGAAGATCATCCTTTATATTGGTACTTTTTCGAAGCAGTCCGTTATATCCCCGCTTGATCCCGATCAGCGGAATCCCATAGATCGCCGCGCTTCGGGCCACAGAATTGACGGCAGCGTTCATTCCGGGACTGTCTCCGCCGCTTGTCAGAACGCCGATTTTCCTCATCATGGCAACTCGCTCCTTTTCCGGCCGCAGGGCCGGATTCCCATAAAAATCGTTTCTCAGTATACCATACCTTTTTAAAATAAAAAAGGGGCCTGCAAAAAAGTTTGACTTTCCGTTTTCTCCTGTGATACTGTTACCGGTGACGAATTTTGTCCGCGATCGCTCGGGCGGAGCGATTACAAAATCGTCATCCTTCACAGAACGGCAGGAAGGAACTGCCGCTCGCTGAGGAGACCAATATTTTGAAAAGAGGGATTCGATGAACATCGTCTGCCTGGATCTTGAAGGGGTTCTGGTTCCTGAAATCTGGATCGCTTTTTCCGAGGCCACCGGCATTCCGGCTCTTCGGCGCACGACCAGGGATGAGCCGGATTACGACAAGCTGATGCGATTCCGCCTGGACATTCTCAGGGAGCACGGGCTGGGGCTGAAGGAAATCCAAAATACCATCGCGGCCATTGATCCCATGCCCGGAGCGCGGCAATTTCTGGATACGCTCCGCAGCGAAACACAGGTTTTGATTCTTTCGGATACCTTTACGCAGTTTGCCTCTCCGCTGATGGAAAAGCTGGGGTGGCCGACCATCTTCTGCAATGAGCTCTCCGTGGATGAGAGCGGTATGATCGCTGATTACCGGATCCGGATCACCCAGAGCAAGCTTTCCACCGTTAAAGCGCTTCAGTCCATCGGCTTTGAGACCATCGCGGCCGGAGACAGCTACAACGACCTTGGTATGATCCGGGCCAGCAAGGCCGGCATTCTGTTCCGAAGCACGGAGCAGATCCGGAAGGATCATCCGGAACTTCCCTCCTGCGAAACCTATCCGGATCTTCTTTCCCTGATTCGCAGGGCATACTGATCGAGCGGATCCCGTTTTATTCATTTCTTAATACTTTCGTAATTTTATTTACATTTTCTCAATATTATGGTAAGCTGTTTCTGGTTCCATTGAGCTGTAAAAGGAGGTTCAGCCCATGAAAAGAAACAGCTTTCTTTTACTGACCGTATTGGTTGTCTGGATCGCGTCCATGAGCGGCGCTTTCGCGCTGGACGCGTCTACGCTTTACAACGGCTGCCGCGGAGAAGAAGTCAAAAGAATGCAGCAGGCGCTGATTGATCAGGGATATCTCGGCGGTTATGCCGACGGGATTTTCGGCCGAAACACAGAAAACGCGGTTCGGAAGTTCCAGGCCAAACACCGGCTCACAGCCGACGGGCTGGCGGGTAAAAAAACCCTGGCGCTCCTGTATGGCGCTTCCGCTTCATCATCCGCCGCTTCCGCCCAGGCCGCTTCTTCATCCGCCGCTTCTTCATCCGCCGCTTCCTCCGCTGCTTCTGCCTCGCCTGCGGCCGCTTCGGCGCCGGCGTCGTCTTCGAAGAACGGACTCTTTTCCGGAAATTATGAAACGCTCCGGATCGGTTCCTCCGGTGAAAGGGTCAGGATTCTTCAGAAAGCCCTGATCGCCGTCGGCGCGCTCTCCGGTTCCGCGGACGGCCGCTTCGGGAACAGGACCAAAGAGGCTGTCGTAACCTTTCAGAAATCCGAAAAGCTGACGGCGGACGGACTGGCGGGAAAAAAAACGCTGACAGCCCTCGAAAGCGCTTCCGCGTCCGGAAAAAAAATCGCGGCATCCTCAACCGGGGACGCTTCCTCCTCCGAAAGCGCGGGAGCTTCTGTTTCCGCCTCCGCTTCCGCCCCCGACGCCTCTTCCCTGCAGCTGCTTCACTGGTTTAACGATATCAAGCCCAACCTGCGGAACAAGCAGAAGCTGGTGATCGTGGATCCCGCCTCCGGTCTTTCCTGGACGCTTCAGATCCTTAGCCGGGGGCGCCACTGCGACGCGGAACCTCTGACCCGCGAGGATACGGAAACGATGCTGAAGGCCTTCGGGGGGCAGCATACCTGGGATGTCAAAAAGGTCTATGTCCGCCTTCCCAATGGGGTCTGGACCATTGGTGCAACCCACGACAATCCCCATGACGCCAACACGATCAAGGACAACGGATTCAACGGCCATACCTGCGTCCACTTTCTCCGGGATATGGCAGAAACGGAACAGAACGACCCGAATTACGGCGTCACCAACCAGAAGGCCATCCGCGCTTTCTGGAAAAGCCTGACCGGCCAGGAGATTGCCCAGTAATTACAGGAACAGTTTAATGCTGTCAGGGGAAACCCCTTGACAGCATTTTTCGTTTCCGGTATAATTATCGGCTGTCAGGGGTTCTGCCCTGACAGAAGGAAGGATCGCTTTGGATTCGGAGGAGCTTCGGAAAAAGGTTGAACTCTCCTTTCTCTCCGCGTTTTACGGGAAGCTGCTGACCGAGAATCAGCGGCGGGTTCTCTCGCTTTACTGTGAGGAGGATCTTTCCCTCGGGGAGATTGCCGGCGAGCTTTCAATTTCCCGCCAGGCGGTTCACGAAGCGCTGACCCGTGCATCCTCCAGGATGACTGAAATGGAGGCGCTGCTCGGTCTCGCGGCGCGGTACCACCGAACGGAAGAGGGGCTGAAAAAGATTCACGATCTGCTTCAGCGGAAGCAGTACGATCAGGCGGAGCAGATGATCGCCGCCATGCTCGACTGGGATCAGGAGGATTAAAATGGCATTTGAGGGCTTGAGCCAGAAGCTGCAGGGCGCCCTGAAAAAAATGACGGGGCGCGGGAAACTGAATGAGCAGGCCGTTCGGGAAGGCATGCGCGAGGTTCGGATGGCTTTGCTGGAAGCCGACGTCAACTATGCTGTCGCCAAGGATTTTATCAAAAAGGTAACGGAACGCTGCGTCGGAGCCGACGTGCTTTCCTCCCTGACGCCTTCCCAGCAGGTCATTAAAATTGTCAATGACGAGATGACCGAGCTGATGGGAAGCACCAATTCCCGGCTGACCTGGTCTCCCTCCGTCCCGACCATCTTCATGCTCTGCGGCCTGCAGGGCGCCGGCAAGACGACGATGTGTGCCAAGCTCGCCGGATATCTGACGAAGCAGGGAAAAAAGCCCATGCTCGCCGCCTGCGACATCTATCGCCCGGCCGCCATCAAGCAGCTCCAGGTGGTCGGAGAGCAGGTTCATGTTCCCGTCTTTGAGAAAGGAACGCAGGATCCCGTCAGGACCGCGAAGGAAGCAATCGAATACGCCCGGTATTATCAGCGGGACGTGCTGATTATCGATACCGCCGGCCGCCTTCATATTGACGAAGCGCTGATGGATGAGCTGATCCGGATCCGGGATGCCGTTCATCCCCAGGAAATCCTGCTGACGGTCGACTCCATGACCGGTCAGGACGCTGTGACGGTCGCCAAGACCTTCGATGAAAAGCTGGATGTAACAGGCGTCATTCTGACGAAGCTGGACGGCGATACCCGCGGCGGCGCCGCGCTCTCCATCAAAGCGGTGACCGGAAAGCCCATCAAGTTCTGCGGCACGGGCGAAAAGCTGACGGATATCGAGCCCTTCTATCCGGACCGGATGGCCTCCCGTATTCTGGGCATGGGCGAGGTGCTGACGCTGATCGACAGGGCGGCTGAAGCGTTCGACGAGCAGGACGCGGAAAAGTTCGCCCGCAAGGGGCTCAGCAACAAGCTGACCCTGGAGGATTTTCTGGATCAGATGCAGAGCATGAAGAAGATGGGCGGCCTGAAAGGCCTGATCAACATGCTCCCCGGGATGAACGGGAAAGACATCGACGTGGATGAAAACGCGATGAAAAAGCCGGAGGCCATCATCCGCTCCATGACGCCCCAGGAAAGGCGGAATCCCTCCATTCTGAACGCCTCCCGGCGCAAGCGGATTGCTGCCGGGTCCGGAACAACGGTTCAGGATGTCAACGCCCTGATCCGTCAGTTCGAACAGAGTCAGCAGATGATGAAGCAGCTCATGAACGCCCGCGGAAAAGGGCGCCTTCGCCTGAAGTTCCCCGGCATGTAATCGCTTGGATTCATATACCTGGTTATATGATTTCCATAGATATTATTCTTATTTTGAGGAGGAAATCCAGATGTCCGTTAAAATTCGCCTGAAGAGAATGGGAATGAAAAAGAAGCCTTTCTATCGCGTGGTTGTCGCAGATATCCGCAGCCCCCGGGACGGTCGCTTCATCGAGGAGATCGGTTATTACGATCCCATGACCAAGCCCGCCGAGATTAAGGTGGACAACGAGCGCGCGAAGTATTGGCTTGGCGTAGGCGCTCAGCCCACGGATACCGTGCGGATTCTGCTGAAAAAGACCGGTGCCATCGAAGAAAAGTAAGCAAGAAAGGATGCATCCATGCAAGAACTTCTTACCTTTGTGGCGCAGTCTCTCGTGGACCATCCCGAGCAGGTGACCGTCACTGAAACCGAAGGCCCGGAAGCCGTTATACTCGAGCTTCATGTCGCCGAGGAGGATATGGGCAAGGTCATCGGTAAACAGGGCCGCATTGCCAAGGCGATCCGGGCCGTGATCAAGGCGGCTACTGCCAAAAACAGCAAGCCGGTTTTTGTTGAAATTCAGTAAGACCTTCTGACGGGATCCTTGGGGTCCCGTTTTTCGCTTTTCGATTTCGGATTTCCGCCAGAAGAGGAGGCCCCCATGAAACAGGAATACCTGCTGATCGGAACCGTGCTGAAGCCGCAGGGAATCCGCGGAGAGGTCAAAATCAAATCCTATGCCGCCAATATCGAATCCTTCCTGGAATGGAAGCGCTTCTTCCGATTGTCCGGAGGAAGCTATCTTCCCGTGGCGATCCGCCCCGTCCGGATTCAGGACAGTTTCGTGTACGCGGTGCCGGATCAGTGCGCCAGCGCCAACGACGCGGAAAAGTACCGCGGATACGATCTTTATATTCCCCGCGCCGACGCGGCCGATCCGGATAGCCGGAGCGGCAGTCTCATCGCGGATCTGATCGGCTGCCGGGCCGTTTCGGAAAACGGCGAGGAGATCGGCGTCCTGAAGGATGTGCTGCAGCATGGGCCGGTGGATATCTGGGTTTTCTCCACTCCAAAGGGCAATCTGATGGTTCCGGCGCTTCTGTCCGTATTTCCCGAGGTGGACACGGCGAAGGGAATAATCGCCGTCTGCGGCGACCGTCTGACGGAGGTCGCGGTCTATGAAGATTAACATTCTGACCATTTTCCCGGAGATGTTTTCCGCCTTCCGCTCCGTCAGCATCATCGGCCGCGCCGTGCAGAGCGGCCTGCTGGAAATTGCCTGTACGGATATCCGCGCTTTTTCTGCTTCGAAGCATAAAAACACGGATGATTATCCCTTCGGCGGCGGAGCGGGCATGGTCATGATGGCCCAGCCGATCATGGACGCCATGGCCTCCGTTTCAGCCGGTCTCCCCGGCGCGCGGCGGATTTATCTCGGCCCCCGGGGGAAAAAGCTGACCACGGCACTCGCCCGGGAGCTTTCCCGGGAAGCTGAGCTGATCCTGCTCTGCGGGCATTATGAGGGCGTGGATCAGCGGGCGCTGGACGCCTGCACGGATGAGGAAATCAGCATCGGGGATTATATTCTGACCGGCGGGGAGCTGGCCGCGATGGTCCTCGTCGACTGTGTTTCCCGTTTTATTCCGGGCGTGCTCGGCAGTACGGAAAGCCCTGAGGAGGAATCCTTCTCCGACGACCTCCTCGAATATCCGCAGTATACCCGTCCGCGCGTCATTCGGGAAATGGCGGTTCCGGACGTGCTCCTGAGCGGCAATCACGCCGCCATCCGTGAATGGCGGCGCGCGGAGAGTCTCCGGGCTACGGCCCGTTTCCGTCCGGATCTTCTGGATCAGGCCCGGCTGACGGAGCGGGACCGGGACATCCTGAAGGAGTTGAAAGCATGTTCATCCGAAAGCTGACGGTTATTCTGGTTCCCCTGGGAATGCTTCTGTTTCTCTGCCTCGTGGCTCCGCTGCTCTCTTCCCTGGGCGGATACTGGGGAAGCCTGGTGCTCGGCGGTCTGCTGGGGCTTCTGCTGTCGCTTTTGCTGCCGCTGGCGGGCGCAACGCGTCTCCGGGAGCCTTTTGCCTATCTGCTGTGGGTACCCGCCGTGCTGGTGCTGCTGATTCTGCTTTACCAGTACCTTTCCACTCAGGGCGTCGATCTTCCCCTGCTGCGGCTTCTCGCTGTCCATGATTCCAGAATTATTACGATAGAAAGCGCCTTTGCGGTCTATATGCTCGCCTTTTCGATTCGGACGGGCCGCGGCGTCTGATATGACAGATTTACTTTGGAGGTGGTTCTATATGCATACCCTGCTTCTGGACGGACGACAGTATCAGTCGTCCTCGGATGTTTATGCCGCAATCGGGCGGATGCTTTCCCTGCCGGCTTATTTCGGCATGAATGCCGACGCCCTCAACGACTGCCTGTCAGAGCGGCGGGAAACCGTTTCCCTCTGGATTCTTCCCGGGGGCAGTGAGGAAGTTAGGCGCTGCCTTTCTCTGATTGCGAACGTTATCTCGGATAACGGCGGAACGGTAAAGGAGCTTGGGTAACATGAAAATTCATCTGCTCGGCGTAAACGGACCGTTCCCGGAAAGCGGTGGGGCGACCTCCGGCTACCTGCTGGAGCATCGGGATACGCTGATCCAGTTTGATTTCGGCAGCGGGATTCTCGGCAGGCTGACCGCCAAAGTCGCGCCGGAATCGCTTCAGGCCATCTTTCTTTCCCACTGGCACTTTGACCATATGGCCGACCTTCCGGTGCTGATGTACCGGCTCCAGTCCAGCGGAACCGTGCTGCCCGTTTTTGCGCCGGAAGACCGATCCAGCCCGCTGTTTCAACTGATTTCTTCGGCCCCGAACTTCCGCCTGACCCTCCTGAAGCCCGGGGATGTGCTTTCCTTCGGGGATCTTTCGGTTCACGTCGGCTCTGCCCGGCATCCGGTTCCCGCAGTCGGCTTTCGGATCTCCGGCCCCGGGGGCGACTGGGGATATACCGGGGATACAAATACGCACCCGGATCTCTGCGACTTTTACCGCGGAGTCCGGCTCCTTATCGCGGACGGCCCGTTCCTTTCGGATTCCTGGGACGAAAACAAGCCCCATCTTTCCGGGGCCCTTGCGGCATCGCTGGCCCGGGATGCCGGCTGTGATCAGCTGATCCTTTCGCACCTGTCCCCTGTGGTACCTTCGGAAGCGCTTCTGCGGGAGGCGCGGACGGTTTTCCGACAGGTTTCTCTCGCCCGGGCCGGGGATGTTTTATCGCTATGACAAATCGGGAAAAAAGCTGGCTGCTCCCCGCCTTCGCGGCTGCCCTTACGGCAGGCATATTCACCGGCCGTTTTTCTTCCTCTTTCCTTTTTGGCGCTGCCGCCGCTCTTTTCTCTCTCGCCGCCGCCTTGCTGCTTCAGGGGCGCGCCTGCTGGGTAGCCTGTCTTCTGCTGGCGCTGTCGCTGGGCAATCTGACAGGCTTTCTTTCTTTTCACCCGCGGGTTCCCGAAGAGGGAGATTACCGGATTCAGGGTGTCATAACGGAGGAAATCAGGACCGGTTCCCTGGGGCATCATTCCACCCGGCTTTCCCATGTTTCGCTGGATGGAACCCCCTGCCCGGGCGGACTGTACTGGACCTTTTATTCGGACGAGGAATATCCCCGCCTTCTTCCAGGGGCTTTCGTTCAGTTTGACGCGCATCTCTATGCGCCGGGCGGGGTCGTTAATCCTGACGGCTATGATTTCAGGGAAGAGCTGCTTCGCCGGGGGATGATCGCCTGCGTTTACGGCGCTGATGGGCTGGAGATCAGCCGTGCTCCCTTCTTTTCCCCCCTGGGGAGCGCGGCCTCCGTCAGACATGATCTTTCCGGCAGGCTGCTAACCCTGCTGGGCCCCGAGGTCGGCGGCTACGCGTCAACCATGCTGCTCGGTTCCAGGTCATTGATTCCCTCGGAGGATCGCGCGGCTTTCGCCCGGCTGGGAATCGCGCACCTGCTTTCCGTCAGCGGATTCCACGTCGGAATTCTGTACGCGTTCCTGATGTTTCTTCTGCGCCCCTTTCGGCCCGGGCGAAAGCTCAGATTTCTTCTGACCGGTATCCTTCTTCTCGCCTACTGTTTTCTCTGCGGGCTGAACCAGCCGGTTCTGCGGGCCTCCGTCCTGATTCTGCTGAGCCAGTTCGGAAGGATTCACCGCCGCCCCGTGTCGAGGCTGCATTTGCTTTCCGCCGCCTATATCCTTCTTCTCCTCCTTTCTCCGGTTCAGCTCACCGGCGTTTCCTTTCAGCTCACCTTTTCAGCCGTCCTGGGAATCGTGCTCATCGCGCCGACCATCGAAGGCCTGATTGCTTCCGAAAACCGGTTGCTTCAGCGTCTGTGGCAGAGCTTCGCGGTCACGCTGAGCGTCCAGATCGGAATTCTGGTTCCACAGCTGGCCGCCTATCAGCAATTCCCGCTGCTGACCTTTCTGATCAACGGTCCCGCCCTCCTGCTGGGCTCGCTGATGATCCTGCTTTTCTGGATTGTTCTGATGCTGCTCCCCCTCCCCTTTCTGGCCGAACTTGCAGCAGGGCCGGTTTCCTGGCTCTGCGGGCGGTTGATCGGCAGCGTCCATACAGTCTCTTCCCTGCCCGGAATCAGCCTGTGGACCCCCGCGGCCACCTGGCTGACTGCTGTCGGGGTCGTTCTGCTCTTCCTGGCCCTGAGCGCCATTCATCGTTTTTCCTTCCAGAATCGGATGTTTTCCTTTTTGCTAGGCCTGACGCTGGTCATCGGCTCCCTGATTCCCGGCTTTCATGATGAAACGGAGTATATTCAGTTCAGCGTCGGCAACGCCGACGCGGCGGTTCTCTGGGATCGGGATCAGGTTTACGTCTATGACACGGGAGAGAACGACGGCGTCGTCAGCAGTTTTCTCCGCCGGAGAAGGCTGACCCCGACCGCTGTGATTCTGACCCATCTTCACGCGGACCATGCGGGGGGGCTTCAGTCCCTGATGGACGACGGAATTCCGGTTCCGGTCTGCTACCTTCCCGCCGGCGCGGAGGATCAGCTGATCCATGAGGATGTGGCCGCCCTGATGGAGGAGCTCCGGGCCCGGGGAACCCAGATCCGTTATCTTTCCAGAGGGGATTCTCTTCCGCTTCCCTCCGGCAGGATCGAGGTGCTCTGGCCTTATGAGGGCAGGACCCGTCCGGGACAGGACGCGAATCACTACTCCCTGGTCTCCCTGATCCGGCTGAACCATACAACAATGCTGCAGGCCGGAGATCTGTCCGGCATCTACGAAAAATACGCTTCTCATTCCGCGGATATTCTGAAGGCGGCTCACCATGGATCCGCCTCTTCCTCCACTGAAGCCTTCATGGCCGCGGTGGATCCTGATGTTATTCTCCTGACCTGCGGGAAAAACACCCGTGCCGCTGATTACACGGAACGTCTCAGGAGCTATGCCGAAAGGAATATTTTCGGAAAAGACCATCCGGATCTCTATGCCACGTCCCTGTCCGGGGCCATCCGGATCCGCTTCCTGGCGGAGGGCTACGAGGTTCACCCGTTTCTTCCCGATGGAAAGGCAGGTATTCAGCCATGAATCATACCGATTTTTCAAAGCTTCTCTCCGCCGGAACCATCCCGACCCTTCTGCTCTTTGAGGGAGAGGAAGCGTATCTGAAGCGCAAAGCCCTCGATGCCCTCCGAAGCGCTGTTCTGCCCGCCGGTTTTGAGGAGCTGAACGAAACGGTTTTGACCGCTCCCGGGGCCGATGAAATCATTTCCGCCGCGGAAACCCTTCCCTTCATGGCCGACAGGCGTCTGATCATCGTCCGGGACGAGCGTTCCCTCGCCGGGAGGGGGGAAGCGGAACAGAAGCTGCTCGATTATTTTCCGAAGATTCCCGATTCCGCCGTGCTTCTATTCTGGACGTCCCAGAAGCCGGACGGCCGGAAGAAGCTCTATACCGCGATTAAAAAGGCCGGAGGCATCGTTACTTTTTCCCCTCTTAAAGATCGTGAACTGACCTCCTTTGTGATCTCCGGTTTTCGGGATCTGGGGAAAAAATGTGACGAACGAACGGCTGAATACCTTGTGTTCACCTGCGGTTCCGACTGCAACCAGCTGCTGATGGAAATCGGCAAGATCTCATCCTACCGCGCCGGTTCGGATCAGGTGACCGCCGATGACGTAACCCTGCTGGCCACCCCCTCCATTGAATGTACGGTTTTTCAGATGGTGGATTCCGTCGTCTCCCGTCAGCACGTGCGAACCTTATCCCTGCTCAGCAGCCTCCTCCTGACCGGTGTTGACAGGCTCTATATTCTTTCCATGCTTCTCAGACAGTTTCGTCTTCTTCAGCATATCAAAATTATGCAGTATGAAAAATGCGGTCAGGATTATATGCGTTCCGCCCTCGGCGTTCCGGCCTTTGCCTTTTCCCAGTATCTCCGCCAGGCCTCCTTCTATACAGGAGGCCAGCTGAAACGGGCCGTCCGGACCTGTCTTGAAACCGAATATGCCATCAAGTCAGGGCGTCTGAATCAGGACGGCGCTGTCGAGGCGGTCATTCTGAAGGCCCTGAACAGCTTCGAGAGCGCTTCCGGCAACAGTTGAATTCCCTGTTACACCATTGATCTCCCCCGATGCCAGAATGACATCATCCGGCCTGATCACCTGTTTTCTGTCACAGTGAAGGCCGTTTTTGCAGATACGAACGAAAAAGCAGCGGCGGCCTTCTCAAATGCCCTGAAGATGACACTGAAGAAAGCGCAGGAGTAAACACCATAATAAACACCAAGTCCCCGCTTTGGGGGCTTTTTTCATGTCAGCAAAAAAGCCTGCAGACATTGATCTGCAAGGCTGTGCGGATGGCGGGACTCGAACCCGCACGCCGGTTAAGGCAGGGGATTTTAAGTCCCCGGTGTCTGCCATTCCACCACATCCGCCTGATTTCTTTTATTATATCACCGAGGCGGAAAGGGCGTCAAGGGAGGCGCCGGAAACTCAGGGTGTTCTGAGCCGGATGCGTTGAAAAAACGGCGGATTAAGAACATGAAAAAAACGATCGTCTCCTTGTTTCCATAAGCAGGCGACAGTATAATATTCTGTATACAGGCGCCTTATTTTGTCCGCGAATCGCGCAAGCGTGAGCGGCTACAAAATCGTCATCCGTCGCAGAATGACAGATGCAGGCGAATGGTCACAGAGGGGAAAGGCAGGAAATCAATATGAATGTCGAAATGCTCATTTTTATTGTCTATCTCATCGCGATGCTTGGCATCGGTGTCTACTTCTTTATACGGACGAAAGGCAGCGGGGAAAAGGAATACTTCCTGGGCGGCCGTCATATGGGGCCCTGGGTTTCCGCCCTGTCCGCCGGCGCATCGGACATGAGCGCCTGGGTGCTGATGGGGCTTCCCGCCTCCATCTATGCCGCCGGAATCGGTCAGGCGTGGATCGCGATCGGCCTGGCTATCGGATACGCGCTGAGCTGGATTCTCGAGGCTCCCCGCCTTCGCCGCTTTTCCATCCTGGCGAACGATTCCATAACGATTCCTCAGTATCTGACGAACCGTTTCAAGACCACGCATAAATCGCTGCAGCTGATCTGCGCGGTTATATTCCTGGTCGCCTATACCATCTATGCCGCCTCCAGCGTCAAGGCCTGCGGAACACTTTTCAATACCGTGATCGGCATTGACCCGACCCTGGCCATGTATCTGGCGGCCGCCATCATCGTCGGCTATACCTTCCTGGGCGGCTTCAACGCCGTTTGCTGGACAGATTTCTTCCAGGGGCTCCTGATGTTGGGCGCGCTCCTGATCGCCCCGATCTTTGCCCTGGCCCTGATCCAGTCCGGAAGCGTCGCCGCCTCCTCCGAACCGCTCCCCGATCATTACTGGGATCTGTTCGCGGACTGGAAATCGATTGTTTCCGGTCTGGGCTGGGGGCTTGGCTATTTCGGCATGCCGCATATCATTATCCGGTTTATGTCGGTCCGCAGCGACAAGGATTTGAGGAAGAGCGCCAAAATCGGCATCACCTGGAATGTGCTGATCATCTTCTTCTCCGTGACCGCAGGCGTAGTCGGACGGATGTTCCTGGGCAGGCTGGAGGACAGCTCAACCGTCTTTATTCAGATGGTTCGGATGATCTTCCCGCCCTTCCTGTCCGGCATCCTGCTTTCCGCAATTCTGGCCGCGTCCATGTCCACGGCGGATTCGCAGCTGCTTTCCGCCTCCTCTGCTTTTGCCTCCGATGTCTATAAGCCGCTGTTCCGGAAGGGAAAATCAACGGACCGGGAGATGTTCTGGGCCGGACGCTACGTGGTGCTGGTCATCGCCATCGTCGCCGTGCTGATCGCCTCCAATCCGGGCAGCGCCAGCATTATGGGTCTGGTGGAAAACGCCTGGGGAATCTTCGGGGCCGCCTTCGGGCCGGCCATCCTGCTGAGCGTTTTCTGGCGGCGGTTTACGTTTAAGGGCGCTGTGGCCGGCATCGTCTGCGGCGCCGTCGTTGATCTGGTCTGGCTGTATGCGGTCAATCTCGGCATCTATGAAATTATCCCCGGCTTCCTGGCCGGAATGCTGGCCTCGGTCGTCGTTTCCCTCCTGGACCGTCAGCCTGGCAAGGCTGTCCTGGAGCTGTTTGACAAGGCCACCGATCCCTCCGTGGAGGTCTGAGCCGGGAACAAGACAAACAGAGAGCCCCAGACAGCAGGGACGGTTCTTCTGTCCAGACGGACAGCAGGAACCGTCCCCCATCTGCAGTGGGCATACCGAAAAAGGGTGCGATAAACTCGCGCCCTTTTTTTATCCGATTTGGCTTTATCAGTCCCACCGTAAGAAAAAAAGAAACGCGCCTTTTAAGCACGTTTCTGTTTGCTCACGCCATGTTGAAGCGTTTCTTGAAGCGGTCAACCCGTCCACCGGTATCCACTAACTTCTGTTTCCCGGTGTAGAAAGGATGACACTTGGAGCAGATATCCACCTTCATTTCCTTGCGGGTCGAGCCGGTTTCGAACGTTTCACCGCAGACGCAGCGCACGATGCACTTCCCGTACTTGGGATGGATGTTCTCCTTCATGGCCGTTTCACCTCTTTCCCCTATGCAATGGCGGTTGAACCGCAAGGCTTATAGTATCATAGTTGTCTTTCGAATGCAAGTGGTTTTTTTACATTTCCGCCAGCCTGGCTGCGCAGCGGCTGCATAAATGATGCTCTCCAGGCGCGTAGATCAGTCCCCGCGCTCCGACTTCTTAAGAATTCCTGAAAGCAACGTGATGGTTAAGTGAAGCGAACGGATTCATCTGAAAGGGATGTGAAAGTTAAGTGAATCGACAGGATTCACCCCTCCCCCGTCGAATTACAGAAAAGCCGGATTCCTTTTTTCAAAGATACCGATCCGTATCTGGCGGTGTGGCGGCATCCGGCGATTGATTGATTATAATTCGGAGGTTGTTTTCGATGAGTCAGGACAAAGAAAAATTCGATGTTGGCGGCCAGGCGGTCATGGAAGGCGTGATGATGCGCTCCCCGAACGCGACCGCGGTGACCGTCCGGCGTCCGGACGGAACCATGGTCACCAAGCTGACGCCGTTCGTACCGCTGAAGGAGAAGCATCCCTGGATGGGTAAGCCCTTTATCCGCGGCGTGGTGAACATGGCCACCATGCTGTACTATGGCATGAACACGCTGGAGGATTCCACAAAGATGCTTGGGATGCTGGATGAGGAACCCACCCGGTTTGAGCTTTGGCTGTCCAAAAAGCTGGGGAAGGGCGTAGATAAAATCGTCATGGCGGTCGCGATTGTGCTCGCTGTCGCGCTGTCCGTCGGCCTCTTTATCGCCATTCCCGCCGGCGTGGAAACGCTTCTCAAAAATGCCGGAATGTCTGTCGTCGGCTATACGCTGCTGGGCGGCCTGGTCAAAATCATGATCCTGATCGGGTATATGATCGCCGTTTCCTTCGTTCCGGATGTCCGGAGGACCTTTCAGTACCACGGCGCGGAGCACAAGTCCGTTCACTGTCATGAATCGGATCTGGCGCTGACGCCGGAAAACGCGCAGCGTTTTTCCAGGCTGCATCCCCGCTGCGGGACAGCCTTCCTGCTGATTGTCTTCTCCGTCAGCATCCTGCTTTTCCTGGTGCTGAACCTTGTCCTTCCCATCAGCAATTACCTTGTCCGTTTTCTGTTTCACCTGGCGATGCTGCCCATCGTGGCCGGCGTCAGCTATGAGATTCTGATGGGCCTGGCCCATTCGGACAGCCGGATTTCCTGCATTCTCCGCTGGCCCGGCCTGCAGATGCAGCGCCTGACGACGCGGGAGCCGGACGCCTCCATGCTGGAATGTGCCATCACCTCCATCAATGTCGTTCTGAACGGATTCCCGGAAGGCTGCCCCAAAACGCCCGAGGGATGGGGAATCTTCCATCGTTATACGGAATCCGAACCCGGTTTTGTTTTCCCCGCGAAGGCGGATGCTCCTTCTGAGGAAAAAGATTCCGACGGCGAGGAGAAGACCCCGGCATGACTACGCCCCGCAGCCTGCTGCTGGAGGCGGCTTCGCAGCTTCGGAAAGCCGGCGTACCGGATCCTGTTTATGATGCCGCCTGGATGCTCTCCTCCCTGTGCGGGCGCCCTCCGCTGGCCCTCCGTCTCGATGAGGAGACGCGGCTTTCCGACGCGGTGCTCCGGGATTTTCAGGGGATGATGGCCCGTCGTCTTGAGCGGGTCCCGCTGCAGTATATTCTGAAAGAAGTCCCTTTTTGCGGCTTTGTGTTCCGGACGGACGCCCGGGCGCTGATTCCCCGTCCTGAAACGGAGTTGATGTGTCTCTGGGCGAAAGAACTGCTGGCAGGGTGGCGGGGGGCTGTCACCCTGTTGGATCTTTGCTGCGGCTCCGGCTGTATCGGCCTGACAATGAAGGGGTGGTTCCCCTCCCTGGATGTGACGCTTTCCGATCTTTCCCGGGACGCCCTTTCGCTGGCGGAGGAAAACGCCTGCCGACTCGGGTGCGAGGTCCGTCTGGTTCAGGGGGATCTGTTCCGGGCTGTTTCCGGAAAACGGTTTCACATGATTCTTTCCAATCCGCCCTACATCCCGTCAGACCAGTGCGCTTCCCTGCAGCCGGAGGTGCTCCGGGAACCGATCGCCGCGCTGGACGGCGGCCCGGACGGCATGGATTTCTATCGCCGCATTGTATCGGACGCCGCTGATCATCTGGAGGAGGACGGCTGGCTGCTGATGGAGCTTGGTGACGGGGAGGCGGAGACGGTCTGCGGCCTCCTTGACAAAGCCGCGTTCCGTCAGATCTCGTTTCGCCGCGATGCCCTGTCTGTCAATCGTATTGTCTGTTCCCGGGCGCCGGGAAGGAAGGCCTGCCATGGAAAAAAAACTGACTGAAATGAATGAGCGGTATCAGGAGCTTTCGGAGGCCATCGGTCAGCCCGAGGTCGTCTCCGACTATCCGCGGTATCAGCGATATTTAAAGGAGCTTTCCGCCCTGGAGCCCATCGTCAGCACGCAGAAGAAGCTTCGGGAGGTTCGCAGGCATATTGAAGAGGCGGAATGGCTGCTCTCCGAGCCGGAATTCGCCGAGGAGGCCAGACAGGAAATCGCAGGGCTGCGGGTTCGGGAAAAGCAGCTGTCTGACGAGCTCTATCTGCTGCTGATTCCCCGGGATCCGATGGATGACCGCAACGTCATCATGGAGATTCGCGCCGGCGCCGGCGGTGAGGAAGCCGCCCTCTTCGCCGGGGATCTGCTGCGGATGTATATGAAGTATACGGAAAAAGCCGGACTGAAGCTTTCCCTGCTGTCCATCAGCGAAACCGACCTCGGCGGGGTTAACGAAGCCCTGGCGATGATTACGGGGGATTCCGCCTATGCCATCATGAAATATGAGAGCGGCGTCCATTGCGTAAAGCGAGTTCCCGTGACGGAGAGCAGCGGCCGGATTCACACATCCACAGTGACAGTCGCCGTTCTTCCCGAGGCGGAGGATGTGGAGGTCGATCTGGATCCCGGCGAGCTTCGGATCGACGTTTTTCACGCCTCCGGTCACGGCGGTCAGGGGGTCAATACCACGGACAGCGCCGTGCGGATTACGCATCTGCCCAGCGGGATGGTCGTCACCTGTCAGGATGAGCGGAGCCAGCTTGAAAACAAGGCGAAGGCCATGAAGGTGCTTCGTTCACGGCTGCTGGATCTGAAGCGGCAGCAGCAGCTGGCCTCCCATGCCGAGGCCCGGAGAAGCCAGATCGGAACCGGGGACCGGAGCGAACGGATCCGCACCTATTATTTTAATCATGATTATGTGGTGGATCACCGAATCGGCATGACCGTCAACCGGACGGATAATGTCATGAACGGAGACCTGCAGGCCCTGATTGACGCCCTGCGCCTGGCGGATCGAACCAGCAGAATGAAGCAGCAGTAAGGACAGGATAACAAGCATGGAAACAAAGGTTTTGCCCGTATCAAAGGACTCTCTGGCCCTGGCCTCCTCCCTTCTCCGGGACGGAAATCTCGTCGCCTTTCCCACCGAAACCGTCTACGGCCTTGGGGCCGATGCCCTTCAGCCGGAGGCTGTCCGCGGGATCTTTGCCGCCAAAGGACGTCCTGCTGATAACCCGCTGATCGTTCATATCAGTGACCGCGCTCAGCTGACGGATCTCTGTGAGATTCCCGATGCTTCCCTGCCCCTCATGGATGCCTTCTGGCCCGGTCCCCTGACGCTTCTTTTTCCGCGAAAAAAGACCGTTCCGGACGTCGTGACCGCCGGACTGAAGACGGTCGCCATCCGGATGCCTTCCCATCCGGGAGCGGCTGCCCTTTTGCGCGCCTGCGGTCTGCCCATTGCCGCGCCGTCCGCCAACCGGTCAGGGCGCCCCAGCCCCACAACCGCAGCTCACGTGCTGGCGGATATGAGGGGTCGGATCCCGCTGATCCTTGACGGCGGCTCCTGTCAGGTCGGCCTGGAGTCCACCGTTCTGGACCTGACGCATGGCAAGCCGGTCATTCTTCGGCCAGGTGGAATTACCCAGGATATGCTGGAAAAGGTTCTGGGCTGTCCGGTCGCCCTGGCCGGCAGCATCCTGCGGCCCCTCGGCGAACACGAAACCGCCCTCTCGCCGGGCATGCGCTATAAGCATTACGCGCCCCAGGCCCTTCTGTCCCTGGTGCAGGGAGAGGAGGAAAACGTCCTGAGGGAAATGCGGTCGAGATGCCTTTCCGACCGTGAAAAAGGACTGCATTCCTGCGTGCTGTGCTTTCATGAGCACATGGAAACGCTCAGGGAATGCAGTCCCCACGATCTCGGTTCCCTCTCCCGCCCGGAGGAAACCGCAAATCGCCTTTTTGATGTTCTGCGGGTGGTGGATGAGGAAGGGATGGACACGGTCTATTCCGAGGTGCTTCCGCCGAAGGGCATGGGCCTGGCCGTTATGAATCGGCTCGGCCGCGCCGCTGCCTTCCGCATTCTTCAGGCGGATTCCGCCCCCCCCGGAGAAAGCTGATCGCGAAAATGCCCCGGCCGTTTTCTTTCGAGCCGGGGCTGTTTTTCCGATCGCCCGGTCTCCCCGGGTCGAGGCTTCTGATGCCGGGACTTACCCGAGCTGCCTTTCAAAGGCATGGCTGCAGGCATCCTCCAGGGCTTTAATGATGATCCGAAGCGTACGGAGCCGGGCATATTTTTTATCGTTGGACTCGATGATGTACCAGGGCGCGTTCTCGGTGCTGGTCTTCCGAATCATGTCGTTGACCGCTTCTTCGTACAAATCCCATTTTTCCCTGTTTCGCCAGTCTTCGTCCGTAATTTTCCACTGTTTTTCCGGCGTGTTCTGCCGGTCATTGAAGCGGGCCAGCTGAGTATCCTTGTCGATATGAATCCAGAACTTCAGCACGACAGCACCCCATTCGGTCAGCTGACGCTCGAACTCATTGATTTCATTGTACGCTCTTTTCCAGTCCTTCTCCGAGCAGAACCCCTCCAGCCGCTCCACCATCACGCGGCCGTACCAGGTCCGGTCAAAAATACTGATATGACCGGATCGGGGAAGCCGGGTCCAGAAGCGCCAGAGAAAATGACGGTTCAGTTCATGGGGCTCCGGAGACGCGATCGGATGCACGTCAAAGCCCCGGGGATCCAGCGGGTAGGCAACCCGGCGGATGTTTCCGCCTTTGCCCGCGGCATCCCATCCCTCGTAGCCGATCACAACGGGGATTCTTCTCATATAGATCTCGTAATGAAGCTCGCTCAGACGATTCTGAAGCTTTTTCAGTTCCTTTTTATATTCTTCCTCCTCGATCGCGGGACTCAGATCCACCTCGCTGAGCAGCGGCATCTTCACCAGGGGGAACTCTTCCCTGAAGGGATCCCCGACATACCTTTCCTTCTCAAGCGCTGATTTGATTTTCCCCGTCATCAGCTTCAGGGCATCCCGCACCGCTGTTTTGCGCTTTTTCCCGTCCAGAATATGCCAATGGACGGCCTCATCCGTCTTCTCCAGAACCTCGTCATAGCATTTCAGGAAATGCCTGTATTCCCGCTGCTGCCACAGATCGTCATCCGTGACGCGCCAGGCGGTTTCCGCCTTTTCGCAAAGACGCTCCATCCGTTCCGCCTGCTCCTCCCGGTCGATATGCAGGAAAAGCTTGAGCACCAGATATCCTCCATCTCTGAGCTGGCGCTCAAATTCATTGATCTGGCGAATTCTCCTCTTATACTCCTCCTGGGTAATTTCCAGGCGAAGACGTGCCCGAACCAGGCTTTCCACCCATCCGGAATCCAGGAAGATAATCTTTCCGTTTTCCGGGATCGCCGTGGCATAGGAATACAGGAACGGATAGCGGGCTTCCCGCTCCGGAGTAATCGGAGGCGTTATGACGTTATAAAAGCGCGGATCGATTTCGCTGATCAGCTCCTTGATCAGGCTTCCCTTCCCGGCCGCGGCCCATCCCTCGACCAGCACCAGCACGGGCAGCTTCTTTTCCTTCAGCCCCTGAAGATAGGAGAAAAGTTCGTCTCTCATCTCCCTGATCTGGGTGCTGACAATTTCCTTGTCCTCCGGCTTGCTCTTTTCAAAATCTTTCAGCATAGCGCTCTCTCCTCTTTGAAATCTCTATCCGGTCTGTATTTCAAAATGACCGGGCGGACAGGGGGACGCTTCCTGCTGTCCGTCAGGACAGAAGAACTGTCCCCTCTGTCCGTCGAATCCTCTGTCATATCTCCAGCAGGCTGCTCAGCGCCTCGAGGGCTCCGTCTGTCTGGTGGGCCAGTACTTTTTTCGCCAGCACCTTCCCCAGCTGAACCCCTTCCTGGTCAAAGCTGTTCAGATTCCACAGGAAGCCCTGGAACATCACCTTGTTCTCAAAATGGGCCAGCAGCGCGCCCAGCGCTTCCGGGGTCAGCTGATCTCCGATAATGATGCTGGAAGGTCTGTTCCCTTCGAAGCGCTTATTGGCGTTTTCGTCTTCCTTGCCGCAGGCAAAAGCCACCATCTGGGCCGCCACGTTGGCGCACAGCTTCTGCTGGCTGCTGCTCCCCTGGATATCCACATCCACCCCGGTCTGGTTCTTTTTAAACCCGATGAACTGGAGCGGGATGATGTCCGTTCCCTGATGCAGAAGCTGATAGAAGGAATGCTGGCCGTTGGTTCCGGGCTCGCCGAAAATCACCGGTCCGGTCGCATAGGAGACCTTCTCGCCAAACCGGTTCACGGATTTGCCGTTGGATTCCATGTCCAGCTGCTGCAGATGGGCCGGGAAGCGATTCAGCGCCTGGGAATAGGGCAGCACCGCCGTAGCCGGGTATCCCAGCACGTTCCGCTCATAGACGCCGATCAGCGCGTCCATCATGGCGGCATTCTGCTGCGGATCCGCGTTCGTGCTCAGCCGGTCCGTTTCCGCAGCGCCCGCGAGAAACCGATCAAAAACCTCGGGGCCGAAGGCCAGGGAAAGCACGGCACCTCCCACCGCGGAGGTCGAGGAATACCGACCTCCGATATAGTCGTCCATAAAGAAGGCGGCCAGATAGTCGCTGGAGCGGGCCAGCGGCGACGTTTCGCTGGTGACGGCGATCATATGCCGGGAGGGATCGAGGCCCGCCTTTTCAAGGGCATTCCTGACAAAGGCTTCATTCGTAAGCGTTTCCAGCGTGGTACCGGATTTGGAGACCAGGATAAACAGGCTGTGCGCCAGATCCACGGCGTTCAGAACGCCGACGGCATCGTCCGGATCCACATTGCTGATGAAGCGGGCTTCCATCCGGAAGCAGCCGCTGTGCTCCGCCCAGTTTTCCAGCGCCAGATACATGGCCCGGGGGCCCAGATCGCTCCCGCCGATTCCGATCTGCACCGCGGTCGTAAACCGTTCGCCCTTTTCGTTGAGGATCTTCCCCTCATGAACCCGGACGGCGAACTCGGCGATCTTCTTTTGCTGCTCGAGATAGAAGGCCCGCTTGTTGACCCCGTCCGCCTCCACATCCTTTCCCAGCTGGCCGCGGGTCAGCTGGTGCAGCACTCTCCGGCCTTCGCCGGTATTGATCACGGCGCCTTCATACAGCTCCCGGAACTTCTCTGCCAGCTGCGCTTCCGCCGCCAGCGCCTTCAGCCCTTCCACGATCCGCCCGTTGACCTGCTTCGCTCCGTAGTAATAGTTCATCCCCGCCGCCATGGGAACGCAGCATTCTTTGATTCTCTTACCGCCCTCGCTTCCGGCCAGCACGGAGGCGAGGTTGACTTTCTCCTCCCGCTTCAGCGCCTCAAAGCTGCGCAGAGTATCCAGATTCTTCCAGTTGATCATATGCGATTCCTCCCTTTTTCGGTTGCCCTTATTATATCGGTTTTCCTGCTGATTTTCAATGTTTCCATGTTATAATTTATAAGACCGTTTCTCCGGCGCCGTGGATGTATCGAAAGGAGGATGCCATGAGTCCGTCTCTGTTCCCCGAGGAGGAAATCCGCGTTTATTCCCTGATTGCTTCCCGGGACGGCATCAAGGCCCGGGAGATCGCTTCCTTCCTGCATCTGGAGAAAAAAGCCGTCAGCCAGCTCCTGTTTCGTTCCGCCCTGATGCGGGAGATGTGCTATCAGGATCGGGATTACCGCTGGCATGCCCTGATTCGCCGGGCCCCTGTCCATGAGGGGCTGTTTGAATTCTCCGGCTGGTATGGCACCGTCCGGGAATTTCTCGCCCTGGGGGAGGAAGCCTGGCTGGAATCGCTTCGGGATGGCTGCCGCAGAATCGGACGGAATCTGAACGATACCAGAGGTCTTACCCACTCCTTCCTGGACTGCCGCCAGGTCATGGGAACGCTGTTTTCCGATCTGGCCAGTATGATGTCCGCGCCCTGCGGCGACTGGGAACTGGTCTTTGAATTCCGCTTAAACCGGGCCCGGATGATTCGGATCTACGCGGATGTGCTTCTGATTACCCGGGATCGGGTTTTCAGCCTGGAATTCAAGATGAAGGATCAGATTGTCACCGATGAGGTGGCTCAGGCCGCCAAATACGTTCCCTACCTGGAGGTCGTTTTCGGCTCCGGATATGATATCATCCCCGCCCTGGTGCTGACCCGGGCGTCGGATCTTTTCCGGTATGAGCGGATTCGTGGCGGCGACGGCATTCTGCCCGTCTGTTCCGGGGATATGCTGTTCAATGTCCTGAACGAGTATATCGGATTCCTGCAGTCCTGACCGCTGTCGGCCGGCGAAAAAAAAGGCGCAAAAAAGTCCGGAACCATTTGATTCCGGATCGTGGGTTCTTCCTTAGCGCTTCGAGAACTGAGGAGCGCGCCGGGCCGCCTTGAGGCCGTACTTTTTCCGCTCCTTCATCCGCGGATCACGGGTCAGCAGACCCGCCTTCTTCAGCGTTCCCCGAAGCTCGGGATCCGCCTTGCACAGCGCGCGGCTGATGCCATGGCGAATCGCACCGGCCTGACCCGTCAGGCCGCCGCCGTTGACATTCACCAGCACATCGTACTGACCGATATTGGTCAGGGTCAGGGGCTGACGAACCGTCATCTTCAGGGTCTCGAGTCCAAAATAATGATCAATATCACGCTTGTTGATGGTCACCTTTCCATCACCCGCAACCAGACGGACGCGGGCAACGGCCTTCTTCCGGCGACCAACAGCACTGTATTCTACCTTAGCCATATCGAGTTACTCCTTTCCGCGTCTCACTTCAGGTCAAGGGCTTCCGGCTTCTGGGCGGCCTGCTCATGCTCGGCGCCGGCATAAACCTTCAGCTTTCTGGCCATCTGCCGTCCGAGCGGTCCTTTGGGCAGCATGCCAACAATCGCCTTCCGGACAGCGAATTCAGGCTTTTCCGCCATCAGCTTGCGATACTTGGTTTCCTTCAGTCCGCCGGCGTATCCGCTGTGATGATAGTAGATCTTCTGATCCAGCTTCTTACCGGTCAGAACAGCCTTGGACGCGTTCACGATAATCACATAGTCACCGGTATCCATGTTGGGCGTATAAATCGGCTTGTTCTTGCCGCGCAGGATGTTCGCCACCTGGCTGGCCAGCCGGCCGAGCACCACGCCATCCGCATCGACGACATACCATTTGCGATCGATGTCTGCAGCTTTCGGAATAAATGTCTTCAAGGTTCTTCCTCCTCGGGTTGAATTATGAAGGGTTCCGCTCATGATGGTCGCATGACCGGATTGTGTCAATGGCTACCGGGGCTAGCGGAGCTATTGAAGCCAACGAATATTATACCGCTTTTGAGCTTTGACGTCAATCTGTTTTCTGCTTTTCCGGGCATCTTTTTTGCCTTTTTTCATCTTCTTTCAGGGCAGAAGATGGTTTTTTCTCAGTCCCTTCGGATAATGGTTTTTCAGCACGTCCTGGCTGACCTTACCCCATCCGAGGCTCATTCCCCGGCAGCGGGCCAGCATCCATCCGGAGCCTTCCGCCCTCAGGGACTCCCCGCGGAGATATCGCAGCGCTTCCTCATCGCTCAGCTCAACCCCGCTCAGGCCGGCCGCCTGGCAGCTCATGGCCAGCGCGTGATCCGGAATCAGATAGCGTTCCCGAAGCTCGCAAATCCGAAGTCCCGCGCGGAGCACCCGAATGCCCTCCAGATCTGGCAGAAGCGGCAGGGAAAACACCCGATTTCCGATCTGATGCAGGTTTGGTATCCTGACCGAAAGCGCTTCCCGGATCAGTTTCTGAACACCTGCCTTCATTTCATCCGTTTGGAAGCGGAGATCAGCCTTTCCTTCCCCGGCCTTCCAGAAGGCGGCGACGAACTGTCCCTCCCCGGGGATCCGATGGGGATAAAAGGTTTCCATCCCCTCCGGATATTCCTTTCCGCAGAAGGAAAAGGATGCCGGGGAAAATTCAGGATGCGCCCGGCAAAACCACGCCGCCATCTTCCCGTTTTCCTCCGTATGGAAGGTGCAGGTGGAATAGACCAGCCGGCCGCCGGGCCGCACCAGGGCGGCAGCGCTGTCCAGGATTTTCCGCTGCCTTTCCGCGCAGCCCAGGGCTTTGTCCGGGCTCCATTCCGAAATGCTCTCCGGATCCCTTCTGAACATGCCCTCTCCCGAGCATGGCGCGTCCACCAGCACCCCATCGAAACCTTCGGGCCAGTGCCGGGCCAGTTTTTCGGGAGGCTCGCAGGTGACAACTGCGCTCGCGATCCCCATTCGTTCAATATTCCGGCTGAGAATCTGAGCCCGCTGAGGATTGATTTCGTTGCATACGAGGAGTCCTTCTCCCGCTATGCGCCGGCCGATCTGGGTCGACTTTCCGCCCGGCGCGGCGCAGAGATCCAGCAGGATTTCACCTGGCTTTGCATCCAGCACCTCCGCGGGAATCATGGCGCTGGGCTCCTGAAGATAGACAAGGCCGACTTCATGGGCGATGGTTTTCCCCAGCTCCGAATCCGCCGGCAGAAAAAAGGCGTCCTCCGCCCAGGGAATCGCCTCCAGTCCGGCCCAAAGCGCCGCCGTGGCATCCGGCGCCTTTTCCGGAAAGAAGCGCGCCCCCCTCCGGGCCGGTTCCTGATAGACGGACAAAAACGCCGGCCAGTCCTCCGGAAGCTGACTTTTCATGCGGTCTGCAAACTGGACAGGCAGCACGTTTTACGCCTCCCTCATCCATTCCGGAACCATTTTCCGGGAAATGACCATCGCCTCTTCCCCCAGGCCCGCTTCCCGAATGATGGAATCCGTTCCGCAAAACACGAAGCGCGGAATATCCAGCTCTCTCGCGCATTCCCGAAGCATCCCGGAAGGGGCGAGCAGCATCTTTCCGTCAGACTGATCCGCCAGATTGGTGTTGTTGATCAGCATGTCGAGCTTCAGCCGGCCTCTGGCCTGAATTCTCTCCGCAAGATCCAGGATATCCTCCCTGGTTTCTGTCAGCGGCCTCATACAGTTCACCACCAGGGCGGTCATGACCTCCTGCCGGCGCATCATAAAGGAGGGAAAATACCGTCCGAGGGCAGCCGCGCCGGTATCATCGCCGCCGACATCGAAAATAATCCGCTCCGCGTCCGATTCAAATACGCTCTGAATCTCCGCCGGCAGCGCCGGAATATCAACGGTGGTCATGGCGAAAACGGGCATGAGCACCCTGATTCCCTTTTCGCGGAGCTCATCCGCCTTTTCGCCGCTCCGAAAGTAGGGATTCACGATATCCAGATCCACCAGCGTCGTCTTCTCCCGCTCCGCGGCCCTGAGCGCCAGATTCAGCGCGATCTCCGTCTTCCCGCTCCCATAATTGCCTGTCAGAATGATAAACCGTTTGTTTTCAAACAGCTCCGTCATCGTTTTTGAGCTCCTGTTCCTGCCATTTCTGGGGGTAAACCGGTCTGTAATAGGCCTCATCCGCGCTGATCAGCTCGCTGGCCGCCGGGAAGCTGTGATCCGGCGTTTCGTTGAATTCCCGGACCAGCCTGGCCGCTCTTCGCTTTCTTCCCGAACGAACCAGGCGCTGTTCAATGTCCGTCGTTTCCGGGGATCGCTCCTGCGGATTTTCCTCCCGCTGCTCCTGAGGGGGCCGGCGATAGGGACTGTCATCCACCCGTCTCCCTTCTTCCGGCTCCTCCCAGCGGTTAAACAGGCCCTGGGTCGCTTCCCGCAGGCCGAAGCGGTCTTCCGGCCTGTTCCCGGAGGCAGAAGTTTTCTCCGGCTCCACCGGTTCATCCTTCAGGGGGGCCGGATCATAGGCGGCCTCCGGTTCCCGGGCTGGCTCAAAAGCCTGAGGTTCCTCCCGGAAATCGCCGGAATCCTCCGGCTTTTCCTTCAGCTCCGCCTTCTCCCCGGCCCGTCCCCGCCTGAAAAACCGTCTCCAGACCCGGAGAGGCCTCCATCGGAAAAGATAGACCACAAAATCGCAGATCACCCCAAAGGCACAAAGAGCCACAGCCAGCGGAATCCAGTTCCTGCCGGCCCAGGAAAGCGCAGAATCCTTCGGCGCGGTCGAAAGCGCATTCCAGACGCTCTGCGCGATGGATTGTATCCAGCCCAGAAGGGCACTGAAAACAGAATTTGCAAAGCTGCCCATTCGTCACATCCTCTTAAGGCTGCTGTTCCACGGATTCGATTTCAACGGTCACCGTCACCGTGTCGTTGGAAAGAACCGCGTCCTCCGAAGGCCGCTGAACCTTGAACTGGAAAGCAGTGGTCTCCGTCAGGTTCTTCAGGTTGACGGTGGTTCCGTCCAGCGTCAGTTCGTTCATCTGCTCCAGCACTTCGGAGCGGGCCGAGACCGTCACGTTTTCCGGGCTGAATCGGATTTCCTTGACCTGATATCCTCTCGCGGGATTCCCCGCGGTCTGAATAATGTCGCTGACCTCGAAGGTTTTGGACGGCAGCAGCGTCGCCTCCAGCAGCACGCTGTCAATGGTCAGGGATTCCGTCGTTACGTCCAGCAGCCTGCTGGAAACCGGCTCGCCGCTCCGGTTATAGAGGACGATTTCCGCGCTGGTAATCATCGTTCCCTCCACCCAGTCGACCTGACCCCGATCCAGCACAACCCGCGCCCTGGAGATCGCCTGAACCAGCGATTTGGGACCGCTGACGGAAACCAGGGCGGGATCCACCGTCGGCGTGGACATATACCAGCCGGTGGGCACCTCTCCCTGCAAGGATAAGGAAACCGGAATCCGCTGGCGGACGATATAATCCTCCACGTTCACCATGACGGAGGCCGGGGTGGTCCCCGTCACGCGCCCAAAGGTCGAGGAGTTGGTGCTGATAATCTTCAGCTCCTGCTCCCCCGTACTGTTGATTCTGCTCAGATCCAGCCGGAGGTTGTACGTGCCGACCTCAGCCTTATCATACTGGGTCTGAGGAACGGCGGCCACACAGGAAACATCCTCCAGCAGCTCATCCAGATTGCTTGTCACAATAAAACCGTTACGCTTGGCCGTATCGGCTCCGCTGACGCTGACGTTGACATTGGTGAAGGTTTTATCCCGGGTAATGGACTCATCCTGGGAAACCAGCCCGGCCCAGATCACCACGGAGATGATCAGCGCCAGCAGCTTGACCCACCCGTTATGCAGAATCAGATGCTTCAGACCGGCAAAAGCGGTGTCCAGCAGGATTCTGAGTTGACTTTTCTGCCTGATCTCACTCATGAACGCTTTCCTCCATTCCCGTCTTCAGATTACGGAGCAGGGTGGAAAGCTTTCCCTTCTTCTCCGAATAGAGCTCGCTGAGCACATCCTTCAGCTCATCGACCGTCAGCGGGCGGCGCAGAAATCCGTCCCTGGCCAGGGAAACGATTCCCGTCTCCTCGGAAACCACCAGAATAATGGCGTCCGTATTCTCGCTGAGGCCGACGGCGGCCCGATGACGGGTACCCAGCTCTCTGCTGACGCCGCTGGCTTCCGCCAGGGGAAGGATGCAGGCCGCCGCCATGATCTGATCGTCACGAATCACCACCGCACCGTCGTGCAGCGGCGTGTTCGGCTCAAAAATATTCTCCAGCAGCGGGGCGGATATATCGGCATTCAGCCGGGTTCCGGTTTCGATATAGTCCTGAAGACCGGTTTTCTGTTCAAAAACGATCAGCGCTCCGACACGCCGCTTGCTCAGATCCACCGCGGTCTGAACCAGCTCGGCGATAATTCTCTCCCGGTCATCGTCGAGGCTGTTCATGCTGTTTTTGCCGAAGATCCGGCTTCTTCCCATCTTTTCAAGGGCCTTTCGCAGCTCCGGCTGAAAAAGAATGACCAGCACAACTGCCCCGTTTTGCAGGATGGACACCAGGAGCCAGTTCAGGCTGACAAACCCAAGCAGATTGCTGAGCAGCGCGATCACGAGAATGGCAAAAAGGCCTTTCAGCAGGGCGCTTCCCCGGGTATGCCTCGTCAGCAGCAGGAGCTCATACACGATAAAGGCGACAATCAGGATGTCGATAATATCAACAAGGCCGAGGCGATGGGTCAGGTTCCAGCCCATGTTCTGCAGCGTAACCCAGAAATTATCCAAACCCAGACACCTCCTTGCCAGGAAAGAGTATACACGATTCTCCCGGAAATTTGAACCGGCTATTCCCTATTTTTTCATATTTTTGACATATTTTCCCCCCGCCACGAATATCAGTGACGGTCTGTCAGGCTCTCCCGATGACGATTTTGCGGCCGCTTTCGCCTGAGGAGTCACGGACAGAATCTGCCACCGTGAAAACGAGCCAGTCAAAGCAACTGGCTCGTTTTCCGCGCGGTTCATCAGGCACCGTCAGATCCCAGGCCGGACGCTGATCAGATCCGTCATGTTCCCGCTCCGGGATCGTCTCCGGTCGGTGTTCCGCCCTCGTCGCCCGGCACATTCCCTTCTCCCGAAGAAGGGGTCTGTTCTTTCGGGGAATCCGCCTGGACGGCGGCCGCCGGGGCGGATTCCTTCGGGCTGTTTTCTCCCGCCTGCGGGGTTTCTTCCTTCTGTTTCGTTTCTCCCGCCTGCGGGGTTTCTTCCATCCGTTTCGTCTCTCCCATCGGTTTTGTTTCTTCGGATTCTTCCTTCGTCGCGTCGTCAGCTTTCTTCGTCTGCAGCTGCGTATCAGCATTCTGCTGCAGCGTCAGGGGCTGGGTGAGCGTGGATGCGTCTGTCATCTGGGTCTGAAGAGTCTGAACCTGATCCGTAGTCTTGATCTGATCCTGCTTCGGCTGATCCTGTTTCGGCTCCTCCTGTTTCGTTTCTTCCTTCATCGAATCCGAAACGGTGGTCGTTTCCGTCCCGGGATTCGTTCCGGCAGCGCCGGAAGAGGTTCCGGAAGGTCCGGAGGACGTCGCGGATTCTCCTGTCGACGGCGCGGCGCCTCCGCCGGTTTCCGTGGTCAGAATCTGATCCAGCGTCATGTCCGCCGGTTTCTCCTGGGGCGGCTTCTCCGTATCGTACAGCGTCTTCAGCGTCATGGGGCCCGCAATCCCGTCAACGGGTTCGATCCCATTGATCTTCTGAAATGCCTTGACCGCCTTTTCCGTCAGCTCTCCGAAAATCTTATCCGCCTTAACTGATTCATCCAGGTATTTCAGCTCTTTCAGCCGCTCCTGAAGCTTTTTGACTTCCTCGCTTTCCATCCCCTTCTGGAGCACCGTATCCGTAGAGGGTGTTTCCGCCTCCGCAGTTTTGGAAGCCTCGTAGGCCGCCAGGATCTCATCCACCGTCTGATCCGCCGGCTTTTTTCTGGCCAGATCGGAATTCAGCACCGCGTGCGTGGTATTGCCCACAATCCCGTCCGGCGTGATGTCGTTCACCACCTGGAAGGCCTTGACGGCCTTCTCCGTCAGGCCCCCAAAAACCCCGTCCGTCGGAACGGATTGATCGAGATAATCCAACTCCTTCAGCCGATCCTGCAGCTTCTTGACCTGCGCCCCCGTGGAGCCCGGCTTCAGCGTATCCGGCTTCGGGGTCGGGGTCGGGGTCGGCGTGGGCGTCGGTGTGGGCACAGGGGTCGCTGTCGGCGCCGGGGTCGCTGTCGGGACCGGCGTCGGCGTGGGCGGAATCGGGCTGATGGCCTGATAGATGTACTGAGCCATCATGTAGCCGAAGAACTCCCCCGCCTTGACATAATGCCATTCCAGACCCCGGGTAATGATATGCACCGGCGTCCCGGCCTGGATCACCCGGATCACCCCGTATTGCTTGCCGGGGCCTGTTCTGAGATTTACACCCTTCCCGTTCGGGCTGACCACGATCGGCGCCCCGGGAACCGGAACGGGCACCACCGGCGCGGTGGTCGTCAGAAATTCGCTCATCATATAGCCATGCCTGGATCCGATCCGGATATAGCTCCAGACCGGCCCCGCCGACAGAATGACCGCGCCGGTCCCGACGCTGTAGAATCCGATGCTGGCATAGCCTTTTCCGGGGCCGGTCCGAAGGTTGACGCCCCGCCCGTTCCGGCTGATGACCCAGGCATTGACGCCGACGCTGGGATCGATGGTCGGCGTCGGGGCCGCCTGGCCGCTCAGATACCGGGTCATCATATACCCGGTATAGTTTCCGATCCGGATTCTGGTCCAGTTGGTTCCCGCTTCCAGAATCGTGCATGCCGTTCCCGGCGCATAGCTGGCGATAATGGAATACCCTGTTCCGGGGCCTGAGCGCAGCCTGACGTTCGCGCCGTTGCCCGAGATCACATAGGCTGTTGTTCCGGAGGGAACGCTCTCCCCGCTGATCTTGAGATAGGTTCCCAGCATATAGCCGGTCAGCCCGTCCGGCGCCTTGACCTGGTACCAGACGCCGCTCTGCCCGGTAATGGTCACGACGGTTCCGCTGGGATAGCTGGACAGAATCTGGCCGTTATAGGAAGGCGAGGCCCTGAGAATCAGCCAGCCTCCAAAAACCCTTCCTGTTTTCTCCTCCGCCAAAGCCGCCGGAAGCATCAGCGTCAGGGCCAGGATGAGGATCAGTACCCTTGCCGCAGTCTTTTTCATCTCGCTTTGCCTCCTTACCCCTGTTCGGACTCACCGGATGTCATGGAATGTAGCATATAGGAAAGAAAGGGATCGTATTTCCCCGCTTCGCTTTCCGGATAGGTTAAGGCCGCGTGATGCAGCCAGCTGTCCGTTTCAAGGTAGAGATCAGCGTAGACCGTGGAATTCTCCGGATCCGTCCGCTTCATAATCAGCGTTCCCATCTCCGGCTGATAGTCACAGGCCGCGTCCCGCACCCCTTCCTTCGTCATCTGCATGATGCTTTTCAGGAGGCTTTCCTTTCCCTTCTGGATACTGGTAATCTCCAGCCGGGCCAGCCCGTTTTCGCTGACCGCGAAATCGCCGGCCTCCTCCTGAAACTCAAATGTTGCCGGAAACTGAACCGATAAGCCGCTCTCTTCGTTCACATATTCCTTCATGGCGCCGTTGCTGAAAGCATCCGTGATCTCCTCCAGGGTCATGCCTTCCCCCTCCGCGCCCAGCTCGCTTTTCTCCAGCAGGCCAGACAGCTCGGAGTATCCTTTCTGCTCCTCAGGGGCGGGGGTAAAGGCTTCTCCCGCCGATTCCGCGCTGCCTGTTATTCCTCCCCATAGAACGAAGAGGGCGAAAAGAACCGAAAAGACCCTTCCTGTCCGTCGTATCATCCTGTGTTATCCTCCTCCGCGAACGTCCCTTCACGTCCGCCATTCTTGACGGATGACGATCCTGTAGCCGTTCCCGCCGACGCGTTTCACGATCAAAACCGTCCTCCTTGCTTAAGGGTTCCACTCATATAGACGATTCAGAAGCCACAGATCTTCCTGAATGACTTTTCATTTTTTCGCCCACCCGCAAAGAAAACCCCTCCCGCTGATCACGGAAGGGGTTATGCGTGCAATCTCTCTTTAGACGGCGGCAGCCTTGCTCACCTGCTTGGCCAGGCGGGCTTTTTTGCGATTGGCGGCGTTCTTGTGAATAACGCCCTTCGCCGCGGCTTTATCAATCACAGCGCTGGCATTGGACAGCGCCTCGACCGCATGCTGCGGATCTTCGGCAATCACGGTATTCAGCTTCCGTACCGTCGTACGCATACCGCTCTTCACAATCCGGTTCCGCAGATTCTTCTTCTCGCTGACCCTGACGCGCTTCTTGGCTGATTGGATATTCGGCAACTCGGTTCACCTCCCCTTAGGATCCTCAAAAAACATCGCTATGCATGATAACATGTTCTGCGGGCGAAATCAAGCCTTTCCGAAAAAAAACTGACTTTTTTTCAGAATGCGGCGTTTTTTTCTCTTTTCTCTTTGCATTTTTTCGATTATAATACGGATGCTGTTGAAGGAGGACTGGCGGTTGGCAAAGCATCGTACCGGCGTTTTTTTCGGCACTTTTGATCCGATTCATGAAGGTCACATCCGGCTCTGTCTTGCCGCCCTGAGCGGCGGGGATGTAGATCGGATTTTGGTCGTTCCCCTGCGCGGTCTCCCGGATTATATCTGCGCCGCGGATCCGGAGGATCGCTGGCGGATGACGGTTGCGGCCTGCTCCGTCGATCCTCGGCTGGAACCGCTTCGGATCGCGCTGGACGCGCCGGAGTCCTCCCGGATCGTGGATCTGCTGCGCCAGATTCGCCGGCGGGATGATAAATCGGAGCTCGTTCTTTTGCTGGGGTCAGACGCGCTGCTGCGCCTCAGAGAGCTTCATCATGCAAAGGAAATCCTGAAATCCTTTCGGTTTCTGATCGCTCCGCGGCCGGAGCAGGATGATCTGGACGCGCTGAAGGCGGAGGTGCTGGCCCTGTCGTCCCAGGGCGTCCGCCTGCGTTTTCTGCTCATGGATCCGATCTCTGCCTCCTCCTCCAGGATCCGGTCCGCTTCCGTGATGGCGGAGGATTCCGGTCTTCCCGTCGACGTGGAGGAGTACATCGCCGCCAGGGGGCTTTATGCGCAGGATATTCGAATTCCTCAGGCCGGCGTCTGGCTTCCCCGCCTTTTCGCCGCCCTGAATCCCCACCGGTTTTCTCATTCCCTGTCCGTCGCCCGAACGGCCCGGAGGCTTGCCCTGATTCACGGGCTTCAGCCTCTGCAGGCGGAGGAAGCCGGTCTTCTGCATGACTGCGCAAAATGTATGCCGATCCGGAAGATGCAGCAGATCGCCCGGGAGCATTCCCTGACGGCGGATCCGGCTTACCTGCAGAGCGGCGCCCTGCTTCATTCCCTCGTCGGCGCCTGGGTCGCCCGCAATGAATACGGGATGGCCGATCCCCAGGTGCTCGAGGCGATTTCCTACCATAATACAGGCATTCCGGGCATGTCCCGGCTCGCCATGTGCGTCTGTCTCGCGGATTCCATTGAGCCCCTGCGGGGATCGAACCCCCGGCTGGACGCCATTCGGGAGGTTGCGGACAAAAATCTGGAACGGGCCCTGCTCCTGTCCCTGGAGGGAACTTCGGCCTATGTCCGGGAGCGGGGAAAGGAGCTTCATCCCCGGACGCTGCAGACCATCGCCTGGCTGCAGAAGCTTCCCGGTGTACAGGTCAGCTTTTGAGTCAAAGTCCGCCGCTTTCCGGCGGCGGGATCAATTTCTGGATCTTTCCCAAATGAATGAATGAAAGGATGAGCAGCATGGATCAGGATCTGTCACTGGTCCGCCGGCTGGCGGAAAAACTGTACGAAAAAAAAGCGGAGGACATCGTGGCCTTAAACGTCAGCCATCTGACCGTCCTCTGCGAAAAAATGCTGATTGCTTCCGGGCGTTCCGCCGCCCAGGTGGCCTCCCTCTGTGAGGCGGTCGATGAATTCATGCATGAAAGCGGCATTCCCCTCCGCCGGTCCGAAGGCCTGCGGGAAGCCCGCTGGGCCATTCTGGATTACGGATTTCTGATCGTCCACCTGTTCCATCGGGATGAGAGAGCCTTCTATGACCTGGAGCGGCTGTGGACCGACGGGGAAAACCGGATCGATCTTCCCTTTGACCAGACCGCGGCGGATTAACGCCCCTCTTTCCTCAGCGCCAGAATCCGGTCCAGGATTTTCCCGGCCAGCTCCGTCTTTTGCTGAAGAGGCATCTCCTGCCGCCCGCCCCGCCAGATCAGCGTGGCGATATTGGTGTCCGTATTGAAGCCCGCCCCCGGGCGGGTAACATCATTGGCCACGATCAGGTCCAGGTTCTTGCGGGTCAGTTTTCCTTCGGCGTTCTCTTCAAGATGACCGGTTTCCGCCGCGAAGCCCACAAGGGTCTGCCCCGCTTTTTTTAGTCTGCCCACCGCCTCGGCCACATCCGGGTTTTCAACCATGACCAGCGTGATTTCATGCTGGCCGTTTTTCTTGATTTTCTGATCCGAGGCGTCCCTGAACCGGAAGTCCGCGACGGCAGCCGCCTGAATGATAATATCATGGCGGGGAGTTTCTTTTTCCATCACCCGGAGAAGATCCCGGGCCGACTCCACCGGAATACAGGAAACGCCCTCCGGCAGCGGCTGGGTGACAGCGCCGTATACCAGGGTTACCGCCGCGCCGCGGCCCTGGGCCGCCCGGGCCAGCGCGATGCCCATTTTCCCGCTGGAATCATTGGTCATAAAGCGAACCGGGTCCAGCCGCTCGCGGGTTCCGCCGGCGGTCACCAGAACCCGCAGACCCCGGTAGTCCTCCCCTTCGGCAAAATAAGCCTGCAGCGCCTCCACGATCTCCGCGGGCTCGCTCATTCGTCCGGCGCCCACATCTCCGCAGGCCAGCTTCCCGGTTCCAGGGCCGATGACCTTCACGCCGCGGGCCTGAAGGCGGCTCATGTTTTCCCGGGTCGCGGCTGCCTCCCACATGCCGGTATTCATCGCCGGCGCGACAAAGACCGGGGCCTTCGTCGCCAGCAGCGTGGTGGAAAGCATATCGTCCGCCAGCCCACAGGCCATCTTTGCCAGCATGTTGGCCGTCGCGGGCGCGACGAGAAAGGCGTCCGCCAGCTGGGCCAGGGCCACATGCTCCACCTGCCAGTTCTCCGGCGTCTGGAAGGTATCCGTCACCACCTGGTTCCCGGAGAGCGTCTGAAAGGTCAGCGGGGCGACGAACTCCGTGGCGTTCCGGGTCATGATCACGTGAACGTCGGCCCCCAGGCGACGCAAACGGGAGACGATCTCGGCGCTTTTATACGCCGCGATGCCTCCCGTCACGCCGAGGATGATATGTTTCGACTCAAGGCCCATCAAAGCTGCTTATTCCTCCTCCGGCGGATTGTCATAGGTCAGGAACCCGCGGTTAATCTCCTCTACCGCGACCTTCAGCGGCTTCATTCCTTCCGCATCGATCATCGGCAGAGCGCCGTTGACCAGCTCGCGCCCCCGCTTGCTGGCCTCCACAACCAGCGTATACCGGCTGTCAGCATGCTCGAGCAGTTCCAGAACACTCGGATCAACAATGGACATCTTTTTTTCCCCTTTCTTATTCCCCAATCACAGGATAGTACCGGATGGAATTCTGCTTTTCGGCCCGGACGACAGCCATCAGCTGATCGAAGGCCAGCTCCAGGTTCTCGTTGACGATCAGATAACGGTACCGCCCCATCTGATCGATCTCGCCCTTCGCGTTGCGAAGGCGTCGGGCGATCTCCTCCTCGTTTTCGGTATTCCGCGTATGAAGCCGAACCTTGAGCTCATGATAGCTTGGCGGAAGAATAAACACGCTGACGCAGTCCTTCTCCTTTTCCATGATGGCGCGGGCCCCCTGCGGATCGATATCCAGCAGGACATTCTGGCCCTTCTCCATCCGGGCGTAGACCTCGCTCTTCAGCGTCCCGTACCGGTGCCCGTGAACCGTCGCGTGCTCAATAAAGGCATCGTCCTCCAGCAGTTTATCATATTCCTCCTCGGAAATAAAGTGATAATGCAGATCCTCGATCTCATTTTCCCGTTTCTTTCTTGTCGTCACGCTGACCGAGAAGGCAAAGCTCGGATCCTGATCCAGCAGCTTCGCCACCAGCGTTCCCTTGCCGGCGCCGGAAGGGCCGGAAATCACAAGCAGCATCCCTTTCCTGGTTTCCTTCATCGGTCTTACTCCTCCGTTTCCCTGCGTTCATCAATCCTGGACGTAACGGTTTCAGGCAGCAGCGGGGAGAGCACTATATGATCGGAATCCGTAATCAGCACAGCCTTCGTCTTATGGCCGCAGGTCGCGTCGATCACCCGGCCCCCGTCCCTGGCGTCCTGAACCATCCGCTTGATCGGCGCCGCGTCCGGCGCGACAATGGCGATGATCCGCGGAACCGAAACCATGTTCCCATAGCCCACATTGACCAGTCTCATGCTTTACTCCACATTCTGAACCTGTTCCCGGATTTTTTCAATCTCGCTTTTCATGGCGACAACCTGGTTGGTGATGAACAGATCCGACGCCTTGGAACCGATGGTATTGGTTTCCCGGTTCATCTCCTGAACCAGGAAGTCCATCTTTTTCCCGGTTTCACCGTCGGCTTCCAGCAGCTGTCTCATCTGGCCCAGATGGCTTTCCAGCCGGGAAAGCTCCTCGTCCACCGCGCACCGGTCCGCCATCAGCGCGACCTCCTGAGCCAGCCGCTGGGGATCGATCCCGTCCGCCTCCAGCGCCCGGAGCCTCGCCCACAGCCTTTCCTGATAATCCACGATCACGCCCGGCGCCCGGACGCAGACCTCCGAGCGCAGGGCCTCCACCCGATCCAGATGAATCTTCAGGTCCTGCTTCAGGAAGGCGCCCTCTTTTTCCCGCATCCCGATCAGCTGATCCAGCGCCGCGGAAAGCGCCTCGCCGCACAGGGCGGCGATCCGCTCCTGATCCATCTCCCGCTCCGAAACCTGAACGACCCCTTCCAGGCCCATCAGCCCGGAAACCGTCAGGTCAAAGGCGGTTCCTGTCGCTTCCGCGATGCCGCGGCCCGCTTCGGCATAGGCCCGGGCCAGATTCAGGTCGGTCCTGACTGCAGCGGAGGCTTCCCCCGTGCTCCCGACGGTCAGAAAAACATCCACATGGCCGCGCCCGAGGCGCCCTGTAATTCCTTCCCGGATAACAGGTTCCAGAAAGCTCAGGGGCCTGGGCAGCCGCAGCGCGAGATCCAGAAAGCGGTGATTGACCGTTCTGATTTCGACCGTAACCTCCCACCCGTCGCGGCTGACCAGACCGGAGCCGCATCCTGTCATACTTCTCATGCCGTCATCCTCTCCGAAAATTGCATGCAGATTATACCATCCGGAGTGGTAAAACGCAATAACGCAAAAAATCCCTTTCCTAAATGATTTACCCATGATATAATTTTTTACAGCAGGAAAACAGACGGGTTCTGTCCGTGGTTCCTTCATGCGGGAGCGGCGCCGGAACCGTCATCCGGACAACACGCGGGATGTGAACCGACTTTCAAAAAAGAGAGAGGAGTCAGGCTATGAAAAGAAGAATCGGCATCTTAACCAGCGGAGGAGACTGTCCCGGGCTGAACGCCGCCATCCGCGGGGTCGCCCGCGCCGCCTATGAAATGTTTGACGCGGAAATTATCGGGATTCACGACGGATACCGGGGGCTGATCGACGGGGATTACTCGGAGATGACCCGCGGCCAGTTCTCCGGGATTCTGACCCTGGGGGGAACGATTCTCGGAACCAACCGGACTCCCTTCCGGGACATGCGGAAGATCGGCGAGGATAACGTGGATAAGGTCGCCGCCATGAAAAAGACCTATAAGGAACTGAAGCTCGACTGTCTGATCACCCTCGGCGGAAACGGAACCCATAAGACGGCGAACCTTCTGAGCGAGGAGGGGCTCAACGTCATCGGCCTTCCGAAAACCATCGACAATGATCTGTACGGGACGGATTTTACTTTCGGGTTCCATACGGCGAACGATATCGCGACGGATGTCATCGACCGGATTCATACGACGGCCGCCAGCCACGGCCGGGTCATGGCAATTGAGATCATGGGGAACAAAGCCGGCTGGCTGACGCTGTATTCCGGCGTCGCGGGCGGGGCCGACGTGATTCTGATTCCGGAAATCCCCTACAGCATTGAAAAGGTCGCCGAGGTTGTTCAGCGCCGGGCAGAGAACAACAAGGGCTTTACGATTATCGCCGTGGCGGAGGGCGCCATGGATAAAGAAGAAGCCCGCATGAAAAAGAAGGACCGGGAAAGCAAGCGGGCCGCGGAGCATTTCTCCTCCAGCGCCTATGTGGCCCGCCGCCTTCAGGAGGAGGTCGGCGTGGAAGCCCGGAACGTGGTTCCCGGCCACATTCAGCGTGGCGGAACCCCGAGTGCCTTTGACCGTGTTCTCTCGACGGAGTTCGGCGTTCATGCCGCCGAGCTGATTCGGGACGGAATTTTTGGCGTCTCCGTCGCCCTCAAGGGCAATGACATCTCCCATAATCCCCTGAAGGATGTCGCCGGGATTCCGAAGCCGGTTCCGGTGGATCATCATATGGTTCAGACGGCCCGACGGATCGGGATTTCCTTCGGAGACTGATTTTATTGATCAGGGCGGCCGCGTGTTCGCGGCCGCCCGTTTTTATTCCCACTGTTCCCAGATCTCCGGGTGAACCCCCTGGGTCACCTGGTTTCCGTTCCGCACCAGCGGCGTCTTTAAAAGCCATGGAGCCTCCTGAATCGCCGGAATCAGCAGTTCCGCCCGGTCGTAATAACAGGCCGGGTGTTCCCTGACCCTGGGATCCTGCCGGTCCAGCAGGCTTTCCGGTCCGACGGTCTCCAGAAAGAGTCGGATTTCCCGCTCCCCCAGCCGGTGCTTCTTCAGATCCAGGGTCTGAAAGGGGATCCGTCTTTCCTTAAAATACCGCTCCGCCTTCTGAACCTCGAAATTCTTTTTCCCACAATAAATCTGGATGTTCATGCTTGTCTCTCCCGATCCCGCAGATCCGGGCCTTTCAGGGTTAATACGCAGCTGTGAACCACATCCGTCATCCGGGACGCGACCCGCTCCGTGTAGCGCTGCTTGAACTCGTTCAGCTGCAGGTTGGTGGACATCACGGTGGCCTTCCCCAGCTCCATCCGCCGGTTAACCACCAGAAACAGCTGCTCAACGGTCACGTTCTGCATCAGCGGCTCGCTCCCCAGATCGTCGATCATCAGCACCTCCGGGCCGACCAGCGCTTCCGGCTCCTCATCGTTCGTCATATAGGCGGAGCGGGCCGTCTGAAACATCCGGTAGGCGCTCAGAAGCAGCACGTCGATCCCCCGCTCGCCAAGCCTTCGGGCGATCGACCGCATCAGAAAGGTTTTCCCCAGGCCGGAGGGACCCGTCAGCAGCAGGTTCCGGATCCGGCCGGCGGGATAGGTATTCGCCCAGTCCTCGCAGCGCTTCCGGATGATCAGCATCAGCTGCTTCTGGGAGATCCTGTCCCCGGGAAGCAGCTCCTCCGAAAGAATCGACGCGTCGAAGGTTTCAAAGCTCTCCCGTTCGTTGACCTCCAGGCCGTTTTCCTTCCGGACGAGGGCCTGCATCGCTTCCTTCATGCAGCCGCACATCTCCCGGACCGGTTCGCCGACATATCCCGTATCCCCGCATCGGGCGCAGCGGCAGACGGGCTCCAGATAGTTCTCCGGCAGGCCGCTCTCCACCAGTTTTCTTCTGATTTCCTGAGAGAGCTCCCGCATCCTTTCGGGAAGATCTTCCTCTTCCGCCCGACGGCTGAGAATCTTTCGCATCGTTCCGAAAACCAGCTGCTCCCGTTTCCGAATCAGCGCCTCAATCTCCGGATATCCCTCGGCGATTTCTCTCCTCCGCCCCGCTTCGACGCGTTCATTTTCCGCCCGTCTTCTGGCAAACTCCTGCTCCAGTTCCGCACGAACCGTTTCACGCATCCTCCACGCTTCCTCCATTCATCCGGAGCAGCCTGTTAAAGGCCTCCTGTTCCTTGTCCCGGTAGTCCCGCTGTTCATACTGCTGGGCGGAAACCGCTTTATTCCCCTCGGCCTCCCGGCTCTTCCGGAGGTTTTGATGCTCCTTCTCCGCCTCCTCCGGGGTCCGGATCCCCTTTCGGTGATATTCCGCCAGGATCGCATTCAGGTATCCCATGGGATCCCGGGCCGAACCGGCGTATTCCGCCGCCTTGAGAATCAGCTCCCTGCTCTGGCCCCATTCGTTCGTCCACCGGTTCACCGCCTGACGGCGCAGCCTGGAGTCCGCTGTTCCTTCCGTTCCCAGCAGGGCCTTCAGTTCCACCAGCAGGGCCGTCTGTTCATGAAAGGCGTCAAGATGCTTCTGAATATCCGCCTCGGTCTCCAGCCCCCGGTTTTTCCATGACCGGACCAGCTCCAGAACATCCTCCAGCCGCCGCCCGGCTCCCCGGCATTCCTTCGCCGCCGTCCGCAGAATCGGCTGTGGATACAGCGCCGCCATCTCCCGGTAAATCCGAAGCGTATCCTCCGAGACCACATCCCGTCCGAATTCCCGGAGGATCTGTTTCAGGGCCTCCCGCTGTTTCTGATCATCGGCGACCCGGTCAACCCCGCCTCCGCCGTTGCTTTCCCGGATCCGGTTCAGAATGCTGTCCAGATAGCCCATGCTCGGATCCCCGCCGGCGGTCTGCGCCAGCGCCGCATCCACGGCCTCCGGTGTAAATCCCCATTCCCGGATCCATTTCCGGTACATGGCCGTCTGAGCTTCCGAGGGCGAGTATTTCTTTCCCATCTTGCGCAGAACCCGCCGGGCGCCGTCCGCCACCACCCGATCCCGGGCGAGAAATTCTTCGGCGTCCTCAATGGTCTGAACCTTTTCCCGGCTCATTTCAACCGCGGCCTTTTCCGCGTCCCGGATCTTAAACTGCTTTCCACGAAGGGCGATCATGTGCTTCAGCAGCATAATGATCACCTCCGTCGGCAGCCCCAGCTCCTCGTGCCACTCAAAGCACGCGGCCACTTCGCTTCCGTGCAGCCTGCGGTCGTTGTCGAAGGCCTCATAGATCGCGTTTGAAAAAGATTCGAATTCGGGATCGCTGTCCGTATCCCCGGACAGGGATTTCTGAATATTGCTGATATAGCGCCATTGGGGAGGATGATCGCTGATCCGGCGTACGATATGTCTCCTCTCCCAGTACCGGTAGGCCTGTTCGATCTCCTCCCGGGTCATCTGCAGGTCAGCGGCCATCTGGTCGAGATCCGTGTCGATCTCCGGATGATAGCACTTCATCAGCCCATAGAGGTAGACCTTGACGAACTCCCCTTTTGCCTCCGGAAGCAGCTCCAGAATAAACTGGTTTTCCACCGGGGTCACATCAAACATCGCGTACCGCTCATCAAATCCAAAGGATGCCAAAATTCAACCCCTCCGAAGGTTTCCCCTGTCCGCTCAGGGATGATCCGCCAGGATGGCCGCCGCCGCCTTCTTCCCGGCGCCCATGGCCAGGATCACCGTGGCCGCCCCGGTAACCGCGTCCCCGCCGGCGTAAACGTTCTTTTTTCCGGTCCGGCCGTTTTCATCCGCCTGAATGCCGCCCCACTTCTCCGTCGGCAGATCCGGCGTCGTCTTCTTGATCAGCGGATTCGGACTGTTTCCGATCGCCACAATCACCGTTTCCACCGGCAGGGCATATTCGCTTCCCGCCACGGGAACAGGCCGCCGGCGGCCCCGGGCATCCGGTTCGCCCAGCTCCATCCGGATGCAGGTCATGGACCGGACGAAGCCGTTTTCGTCCCCGAGAATTTCCGTCGGTGCCGTCAGCATTCTGAACTCGACGCCTTCCTCCCGGGCATGGTGAATCTCTTCCTTCCGGGCCGGCATCTCCGTTTCGCTCCGCCGGTACACGATGCTGACCTCCGCCCCCAGGCGTCTGGCGCAGCGGGCCGCGTCCATGGCCACGTTGCCGCCCCCGATCACAGCAACATGCTTTCCGATCCGGATCGGCGTATCATGCTCCGGGAAGGTATAGGCCTTCATCAGATTCAGCCGGGTCAGAAACTCGTTGGCAGAGTATACGCCGCACAGGCTCTCGCCCGGGATCTTCTGGAAATTGGGCAGGCCGGCCCCGCTTCCGATGAAGACCGCGTCCACGCCCCCGTCCAGCAGCTCGTCCACCGTAAAGGCCTTGCCGGCGACCGCGTTGGTGACGATCTCCACCCCCAGGGCCTTCAGGGTTTCGATCTCCCTTTTTACCAGCGCCTTGGGAAGGCGGAACTCCGGAATTCCGTATACCAGTACGCCGCCCGCCGTGTGCAGCGCCTCATAGATCGTTACCTGCCATCCCGCTTTGGCCAGCTCCCCGGCGCAGGTCAGCCCCGCCGGGCCGCTGCCGATCACCGCGGCTTTCCGGTTCTTCTTTGCCGCCTGCTCAGGCCGGAAGGATCCCGACGCCATGGCGGCATCCGCGGCGAACCTCTCCAGCCTTCCGATGGCCACAGGCTCCCCTTTGATCCCCCGGACGCATTTGCTCTCGCACTGGGATTCCTGGGGACAGACCCTTCCGCAGATGGCCGGAAGGGCGTTCTGGGAGCGAATCATCTGATAGGCGCCTTCCGCGTCGCCTTTTTTCAGCGCTTCGATAAAATCCGGAATCGGCACGTTGACCGGGCACCCGGAAACACAGGGAGCGTTCTTGCAGTGCAGGCAGCGGTTCGCCTCATCCACGGCGGCCTCCCGGCCGTAGCCGAGGGCCACCTCCTGAAAATTGGCCGCCCGAACCCCGGGCTCCTGTTCCGGCATGGGATTTTTCTTCAGGCTCATATTCGGCATCGTTACTTTCCCTCCCCCATCAGACGGCACGCGTGCTTTTCGCGGGCCCGGGCTTCTTCCGGACGGAACATCCGCCCCCTCGCGATCGCTTCGTCGAAATCCACCAGGTGACCGTCAAAATCCGGCCCGTCCACGCAGGCGAACCTGGTCTCTCCCCCCACTGTCAGCCGGCAGCCTCCGCACATGCCGGTTCCGTCGATCATGATGGGGTTCATGCTGACGATGGTCCGGATCCCGAGGGGCCTCGTCATCTCGCTAACCGCCTTCATCATCGGCAGTGGGCCGATAGCGATGACGGTATCATAGGCTCTCCCGGCGTCAAGCTGCTGCTGAAGCGCCTGGGTCACAAAGCCCTTATGCCCGTTGCTCCCGTCATCCGTCATGATGATCAGGTTGGTACAGGATGCCTTTAATTCTTCCTCCAGGATGATCAGGTGTTCGTTCCGGAATCCGACGATCAGATCCACTTCCGCCCCCGCGTCGTGCAGCGCTTTGGCCTGGGGATAGGCGATGGCCACGCCGAGGCCGCCTCCGATCACAGCCGCCCGCCGAATTCCCTCCGTATGGCTTGGCTCGCCCAGCGGGCCCACAAAGTCCAGCAGCCGGTCCCCTTCCTCGAGGGTATCCAGCTTTTCCGTCGTATAGCCGACCTTCTGGAATATGATGGTAACCGTTCCCTTTTCCCGATCATAGCCGGCGATGGTCAGGGGAACCCGCTCCCCCTCCTCGTCGATTCTGAAAATAATAAACTGGCCCGGCCTGGCTTTCCGGGCCACCAGCGGCGCTTCGATTTCCATCAGGGTCACCGTTTCATTCAGCACCTTTTTTCGGACGATGGCGTACATACCCTTTCCTCCTCTGTGAACGTCCCTTCACGTCTGCCTTGCTGCGACGGATGACGATTTTGTAAGCGCTCCGCCTGGGCGTTCGCGGACAGAATCCGTCTCCAAATTCATCATGAGCGTCCCTTTATTTTACCCGAATTGATTCGGGGATTCAACCGGTTTCTGCATTCCTGTCGTTTTTTCGCTTCCGCAGTCTCTTTTCATTCCGAAAAACCTGTGCTATAATTCAGGTAACTCAATGAAGGAGGTCGATTCATATGCCACTGGTTACTACGACTGAAATGTTTAAGAAAGCCTATGCGGGCGGCTATGCTGTTGGCGCGTTCAACGTCAACAACATGGAAATTGTTCAGGGAATTACCGAAGCCGCGGGCGAGCTGAAGGCCCCCGTGATTCTGCAGGTCTCCAAGGGAGCCCGCGCCTATGCCAACCATACCTATCTGGTCAAGCTGGTTGAAGCGGCTGTGCTGGAAAATCCCGATATCCCGATCGCGCTGCATCTGGATCACGGCGACAGCTTTGAGCTCTGCAAGAGCTGCATTGACGGCGGGTTTACGTCCGTCATGATCGATGCTTCCTCCAAGCCCTATGAGGAAAACATTGCGCTGACCCGCAAGGTTGTTGAGTATGCTCATGATCACGGCGTCGTCGTCGAGGCGGAGCTCGGAACCCTGGCCGGCGTGGAGGACGAGGTTTCCGTTGAAGCGGACAAGGCCATGTACACGCATCCCGAAGAAGTCGTCGATTTTGCGACCCGCACCGGCTGCGATTCCCTGGCCATCGCCATCGGAACCAGCCACGGCGCCTACAAGTTCAAGCCCGGGACCAAGCCCCAGCTCCGGTTTGACGTGCTGGAGGAATGCGCAAAGCAGCTGCCCGGCTTTCCCATCGTGCTTCATGGTTCCTCGTCCGTTCCCCAGGAGTTCGTTAACCTGATCAACAAGTACGGCGGAAACATGCCCGGAGCCATCGGTATTCCGGAGGATCAGCTCCGCCAGGCGGCCCGCAGCGCGGTCTGCAAGATCAATATTGACTCCGATATCCGTCTGGCCATGACGGCCTGCATCCGCCAGTATTTCGCGGAGCATCCGGATCATTTCGATCCCCGTCAGTACCTGAAGCCCGCCCGTCAGGCTGTGAAGGAAATGGTTGCCCATAAGATCGTTGACGTGCTGGGCTGCGACGGAAAGGCCTGATGCCTGTCTTAAAAGCCGAAAAAAGCTGCTGAGTGAACGCTCAGCAGTTTTTTTTACCCGGTCGTTGTCCGTGGCGGGACCTCGTCCGACGGGCGTCGCTCCACCTTGGCTCGTTGCTGTCCCGTCCGGTCGGCTGGGATCCGTTTCCGTCGCTAGCGGGACTTGACCCCTACGTAGATCCGCTCCGGCTGGGCTTCATAGACGTCCCGGAACAATTCAACCCGATCCGTCAGCACATTGCCCGTATATTCCAGCCGATAGCTCTGAATAACATGCCCTTCCTTGGCCTTGGCCACGCTCTTCTGCTGATCCGTATAGGTGACATAGGTTCCGGCGGTATCTTTGATATACTTGGGCTCCTCCGGCGGTTCGATGGTCGAAACCTCCTGGGTTTCAATCTCGTACCGCACATCCCCCATATCCTTGCCGTACATGCTGATCTTCGCAATCAGCCGCCGCTTATTGGTCGGATCCGTCTCCACGGCGGCCACGATGTAAATGGGTTCATCCGTACTGTTCCGGAAGGAAAAGTCGATCTTCTTCCGGTCTCCCCAGTAAACGGTGGCATCCTTTCCGTATTCCGTATAATTGACGGCGTCGGAATGCGGTTCCCGCTTGACGATGGACAGCCCGGCGCAGACAGCGGCCTGATAAAGGGTCGTGCTGGCCTGGCAGACGCCGCCCCCGATGCCCATCACATGCTCTCCGTAGGCGTATTCGATCGCCGGAAAGAAGCCGTTCTTCTCGGTTCTTTCCCCGACGACCCCGTTAAAGCTGAAGGTCTTTCCGGGCTGCAGCACATAGCCGTTAATAAATTCAAAGGCTCGCCGGATATTATTGTTCCGCTCCTCCGTGGAGTTCTTGGAAATCGGCGTATAGACGGAGGAACGCAGCATATAATGCCGGATCAGGTCATTCTTTCGAACCTGCGGATCGATGGTCTGAGGCTCCAGCTCGATGGATCCGCTCTCCAGCAGAGCGACCTTCCGGTAAATCTCCTTCAGCACGGGCGCCGTATCCAGGGTTTTTCCAAAGACCTCATCTTTGAAGATAAAGGGATAGCTCTGGGTGGTATCGAAGGTGACCAGCTCCGCGTCCTGGGGGGCCACCTCGATCGAGGCCCTGATCTGTTCAAGCAGGCTGTCGATCACCGACGTATCTCTGCTTGGAATCGCCGTATAGGCCTCATAGGGCGTTTCCTCCAGCGCAAGCATCGCCCGGTACCGCTCCTCCGTCGTGCCGGTGTGGCCCTGCATCCAGGCGTGATTCATCACATCCCCGACATCAACGCTCATGCCGAGCATCTGGGCGTTAATCGTCGCCAGCGTCTGATTCTGATAGGTCAGCGTCACGGACCAGGCGTCGTTTCTCCGGCGAATCTGGCTCTGAACGGAGTTCATCGCCTGCTCGGGCGTCATTCCCCCCAGATCGATGCCGTCCACATAGACCCCCGGGCAGAACAGCTGATCGTAGGGGGCCACCTTTTCCGTGATTTTTTTGTTTTCAAGCCAGGCCTGAATCCCGAAAGCTCCTCCGGCCCCGATCACGAGCACCAGCAGGGTGATCAGTATCGCCGGCAGCGCTTTTCCCTTCTTTTTCGGCGGCTGGTTCCCCTGATTCCCCGGGTTTCCCTGATTTCCCCGGTTCGGAGAAACCGGCCCCGCCGGCGGCGTCACAAAGCCGCGGTAAGCCCCGGTGGCATTGACCCGGTTCTGCCCGCTCCCGCTTCCGGCAGGGGTGGGCGGAAATCTGCCGGGCAGGGGCCCGGCGCCCGGAACCGAACCGTTCCAGGGGGCTGCCCCAAAACCGCCCTGGGGATACCCGCCCTGAACTAAATCTCCCTGTGGAAATCCTTCCTCACCGGGATAAGCCGGCGTCCTGCCGGTCTGAAACTCCGACGGATGATATCCGCGGGTAATTCCGGGAGGGCCGTTTCGCAGGGATTGAGCAGCGTTCTCGACCCGCTCAGGCATCTGATCATATTTTGCGCCACGTCGCTTCTGTTTCTTCTGCACCTCTGTCGTCAGACTCTCCTCCTCCGTGAACACCCGCTCACGTCTGCCATTTCTGTCCGGATGACGATCGGGCCTTATCCCTCCGCGGGAATAGCGGCGGCCGCTTCCTCCCGAAGCGCCTGATCCGTCGTCCTCGGCTTATCCTGCCCCAGCCCCTCGGAGATCTCCCCGCTCTCCATGATGGACAGGAATTCGGCCCGGTTCAGGGTCTCTAATTCCAGCAGGGCCTTCACGAGGGCGTCCAGCTTATCCCGCTGCTCCCGAATAATCTTCTTGGCGATCTCATACTGCTTTGAGAGCATGGCGGAAACCTCCCGGTCGATCCTGGCGGCGATTTCCTCGCTGTATTCGCGGCTCTGGCCAAACTCCATGCCGACGAAAACCTCCTGGTCGCTTCCGAGATAGATGGTTCCGATGGCGTCGCTCATGCCGAACTGGGTAATCATCTTCCTGGCCAGTTCCGTCGCCCGCTTCAGATCGCTGGAGGAACCCGTATAGATTTCCCCAAGCGCAACCTCCTCCGCCGCGTGGCCTCCCAGCATCATCGCGATCTGATCCTTCAGCTCGCTTCGGCTCATATTGTCGTGCTCCTCGGAAGGCAGGGCCAGCGTATGGCCCGCCGCCATTCCCCGGGGAACGATGGTAATCAGATGCACATCGTCGCATCCGGCCAGAAGATGCCCGACGATAGCGTGGCCACCCTCATGATAGGCGACCATCCGCCGGTCATCCTCGGATACCTTATGGCTCTTTTTCTCCGGCCCCATCTGCACCCTGGCGATGGCGTCGATCAGCATCTGCTGGTCGATGACCTTCTTCTTCGCCCGGGCCGCGAGAATCGCCGCCTCGTTCATCACGTTTTCCAGATCGGCGCCCGTGGCGTAGGGCGTGCGCTTGGCAACGTTTTCCAGATCCACATCCGGCGCCAGGGTTTTCCCCCGGCTGTGCACCTTCAGAATCGCGACCCGGCCTTCCTGATCCGGATAGTTCACGGTCACCTGACGGTCGAACCGCCCCGGCCGCAGCAGCGCCGGATCAAGAATATCCCGACGGTTGGTCGCCGCCATGACGATGATCCCCTCGTTAACCGCGAAGCCGTCCATCTCGACCAGGAGCTGATTCAGCGTCTGCTCCCGCTCGTCGTGGCCTCCGCCCAGTCCGGCCCCCCGATGGCGGCCAACGGCATCGATTTCATCGATAAAAACGATCGCCGGCGCCACCTTCTTGGCCTGTTCAAACAGATCACGAACCCGGCTGGCGCCTACGCCGACGAACATTTCAACGAAATCCGAGCCGCTGATGGAGAAGAACGGAACCCCGGCCTCCCCGGCCACAGCCTTGGCCAGCAGGGTTTTTCCGGTTCCGGGAGGTCCGACCAGCAGAACGCCCTTGGGAATTCGGGCGCCCGCCTCGGTATAGTTCTTGGGATTCTTCAGAAAATCCACCATTTCCCGAAGCTCTTCCTTTTCTTCCACGGCTCCGGCGACATCCGCGAAGGTCACCTTGTTCCGGGCCGGATCCTGAATCCTGGCGCGGCTTTTTCCGAAGGACATCACCCTTCCTCCGCCGCCTCCCTGCGCCCGGATCATAACAAACCAGAAGACTCCCAGGATCACCAGCATGATCAGATAAGGCAGAAAATCATACCACCAGGGGATCACCACAGGCGCCCGGTATTCCAGCTCGAAATCCAGATCACGGACGGAAACCTGCTCCACCGGCACACCGGCCTTCTTGGCCTTCATCTGGCGGACGGTTTCAATAAAATCGGCGCCGATGGTCGTTTCGAAATCGTAGTTCCGATCCGGAAAATCCGCGGAGGAAACCACAGTCGTCTTCGTCAGTCCCACCAGCGAATTGTTCCGGATGGCCACCCGCGCAACCTTTCCATCCTCGATCATGGAGAGCAGCCTCGGATACTCGATCCGCCTGCTGATGGTCTGATTCAGGCCGCCATTCAGAAGAATGGCGATCATCAGAATCGTCCCCAGCAGAATTATATATCCGAGATAGCCTCTCGAAGATTTCTTCATCTCTATATCCTCCTCTGTGAACGTTAGTTCACGTCTGTCATTCTGTCCGGATGACGATTTTGTAACCGCTTCGCTAACGCGTTCGCGGACAAAATCTGTCTCCTCTGGGAACGGCAGCTCACATCTTCCTTATGGCTTTTCATAGATCGCCGGGGAAAGAACGCCGATATCCGGCAGATTGCGGTATCGCTGGTCGTAATCCAACCCGTAGCCTACCACAAACGCGTCGGGAATGTCAAAGCAAACATAATCCACCTTCAGATCCGGTATTTTTCTCCGGGCCGGCTTATCCAGCAGGGCGGCGATTTTCAGGGTGGCCGCGCCCCGCTGCCGGAGAATCTGCTTCAGATAGTTCAGCGTCACGCCGCTGTCCACGATATCCTCAACGATGATGACGTCCTTCCCAAGGATCGTCTGATCCAGATCCTTCAGAATCCGGACGACGCCGGAGGTCTTGGTGGCGCTCCCGTAGCTGGAGATCGCCATAAAATCCAGGGAGAGCGGAAGATCAATCTCCCGGATCAGATCCGCGAAGAAGACGCAGGCGCCCTTCAGAATACAGACCAGCACCGGCTCCTTTCCCTGATAATCCTCCGTAATTCTCCGGCCCAGCTCCTGAACCTTTTCCCGGATTTTCTGCCGGGTGACCAGCAAACGATCCAGATCCTGATACATTCCGGAATCCTGATTCATGTTTTCCTCCTCTGTGAACGTCCGTTCACATCTTCCGGGTATCCCCCATCCACGGCATGGGCCCCTCCCATACCAGCCGGATATTGGTATTCCCCGGCTGCCATCTCGGTATATTCCCCGCTCCGACTCCAGCCGCCAGCAGGACCTCGTTTCCCCGGCAGAGAAGCGGGATCCGGTCCCGCCAGGGTTCCGGAATCTTACGGTCCGTCAGATAGTCCTGCAGCTTTCGGCCGTAGCCGCTTCCAAAGGGACTGATCCGGTCCCCCGCTCTTCGGGTTCTCAGCTCGCAGCCCGTCAGGAAATCCGCCGGCATCTCCTGGCTCCGCCTTCCGTCCCCCGGTTCCCCCCGGGAAGGGACAGCCCGCAGCCGAAGGGACAGGCAGGCGGTTTCCGGTTCGTGCCATGGGACGGCCTTCGGCCGCTCCGGGTCCGGGGAGATCAGATGCAGGAAGCCTCCCGCCCTGACGCAACGCCATCCTCCGGGAAGGTTCACCGTGCCTCGGGGCATTTCCGCCAGCCGGAGGATACGCTCCGTCATCCGACTGTCCAGCTCCCGCTCCGCCAGCCGGGGACCCTGGGCCCGCCACCAGGCCCGCACCATCCTTCCCCGGATGGCCTCCCGCTGCTCCATCAGGGCTTCCGCCGCCAGCCAGGGATCGTTCTCCCTGCCGCCGAGCGCCGCCCGGGTCGCTTCCCGGAAATAGTCCTGATCCCGGCCGAGAAGCTCCGCCGCTGCGGCAATTCTTTCCTGCGCGCCAGGCGCCATCTGAAGCATCAGGGGAATCAGGGTCTGCCGAACCGCGTTGCGCAGATAGCTTTCATCCCCGTTGCTGGAATCCTCGCGCCAGGCGATCCCTTCCGCCCGGAGGGCTTCCCGGATCTCCTCGCGGGAGAAGGAAAGCAGCGGCCGGACGATGGGGAATCCCATCCGGTCATCCCGCTCCCGCATGCAGGCCAGCCCTTCCGGCCCGCTTCCCCGCAGAAGCCTCATCAAAAAGGTTTCCGCCTGGTCGTTGCGGTTGTGGGCCAGAAGAAGCGCCCCGGCGTCCGTCTCCTTCATCGCCCGCCTGAAGCAGGCACGGCGGGCTTCTCTGGCTGAATTTTCATCCCGCCTTCCCTGAAGATCCGCCCGAAGCACCGTCAGCGGGACGCCTTCTCCTTCGCAGAGGGCCCGGACAAACGCCTCGTCCCCCTCCGATTCCTCGCCCCGCAGCCCGTGATTAACATGGACCGCGCAAACATCGCGCGCCGGCGCCCGCCCGCTCCGGATCACCGCCAGCAGCAGCGCCGTGCTGTCGGCTCCCCCGGACACGCCGATCAGCAGCCGGCCCGCCGGTATTCCCTTCAGCCCTTCCGCCAGGCCGGCCAGCCCCGTCAAGGCCGGAGCGGCGCGCCGCATACGTTGCAGGGGGACAGCTTTACATATTCGGACTGATTGATTTCCCCGTAGGTAAAATGTCCCTTGAAGGGCAGGTATTTCTGGTGGGTGCTCTTGCAGTTCGGATCCAGATGATACTTGGTCCCTCCGTCCGGATTGTAGTACAGAACCGTGCTGGCGTCCGCCTGGAGCTCCGGGGTCGGAGCCGGGGTCGCTGTCACGTTGGGATCCGGCGTATCGGCGGCCTCGTAGGTCTGCAGGCTCTGGGGATCAACATACCAGAGATCGTTGTCCCTGACCATGATGACGTTCAGCCGGTATCTGGAGGGATCCTTGCCGTTGTTCCGGTCCATCAGGGTATTGAGGGTCACCGTCCGGCTCTGGTCGTCGTTGGTTCCGGAGATGCTCTCGAAAGTGTAGTCCAGCGGCGTCCTGTTGGCCAGCAGCCCGAAAAGATCCGCCTTGGGATTATCCGTCTTGCTCTGCCAGGAGGGGGAGCACAGCGTCAGCATCTCGTCCGTCTGGTTGGCGCTCCAGTAGTGAAAGAACTGGTACAGCCGCTCGGTCACCGCTTCCCCCAGATCCGGTTCGGGGGTACTCGTCACCGCGGCCGCGGGCCGCTCGGTCACCACCGTCGCCCCCGCTCCGCCG
>JAFRHH010000023.1 GCA_017433405.1 Clostridia bacterium
ACGGAAATGGGCCAGAAGCTGATGGTCCGGCTGGGGCGGGAAGCGAATTCGACCGCCCACTGGGCCGTCGGCGAGGATCTGATGAACGATGGGGATATCGGGAGCGCCATCGAGGTGTTCCAGCGGGCCAGGGCCCAGGACGCCGCGGAGGGCACGGTCGACGTGGACGGGCTCCTGATGCTGGGAAGCGCCCTGGAGGCGGACGGCCGGACGGATGAGGCGGCGGCGCTCTATGAGCAGATCTATACGGAAACCCCCTCCCGGACGGAAGCCTACGTCAACCATATCCGGATTCTGCTGACAGGGCGGCATCCGGGGGATCTGGCCAAAGCCGGGGAACTGATGAAAACCGCCTATGAAAAAACCGGTGACACCAGCTTTACCACGCAGCGGAACGATCTTCTGCCGGCGGCGCCGGAGGTGGATCTGACGGCGGGCTTCTATGAAGCCAAGAAGTATATCGCCATTACCTCCTATCAGGGATACGATGTTTACTACACCTTCGATGAAAACGCCGAGCTGCCGGCGGGAGGAACCCTCTTCCGGGAGCGGGTCTTCCTCGACGAGGGAACCCACAGCCTCAGGGCGGTGGCGGTTAACGGGGAGCTGGTCAGCGACGAGCTGCGGGGTACCTATAAGATTATCATGCCCTCGCCCATGACGCCCCGCTCCACCCTGGCGCCCAACACCTATAAGCGCCGCCAGAGCGTTAAGCTCAAGCCGGGGAAGGACAACGAAAACGACGACGATATCGTGATCTACTATACCGTGGACGGGTCCAACCCGGACGCGGACAGCCCCATCTATACCGGGGAGGCGATCTGGCTGCCCAACGGGAGGGCGACGCTGAAGGCGGTCGCCGTCAACAAGTATCACAAGGTTTCCAATATGCTGGAGGTCAATTATAAGATCGAAGCCAAACCCACGCCGCTGTCCGCCTGGGACGCGACGGCGGATCTGATCGGTTCCCTGCGGATGAATCAGACGACCCAGGCGGACTTCGAAAAGGCCTACGGAACGGGAAAACTGGTTTCGGAAACCACCCGGGAGGGTTTTGCCGGAGCTCTGCGGACCTATGAATACGAATGGGGCACCGCGGTCATGACGCTGAACCGGACCGTCTGGACGCTGGTGGAGGTTACGATCCGGCGGGGCGGGACGCTGACCGGCCCCCGGGGCACCGGCATCGGGGACGCGGAGGATTTCGTCGTTGGGAAGTTCCGGGATCTGGGCCAGGTGGCTTCCGCCAGCGGCAACCGGGGCCTGTACGCCACGGACACGACCAGCGGAAAGATCTGGCGCCAGGAGGATGGCGGATCGATTATCCGATACCGCCACTATACCGACGGCCACTGGCTGCAGCTGGACTATCAGACCGGGGCCAACAGGTCGGTTCAGGAGATTCACCTGCAGTATATTCCGTGAGGAATAACTCTCGGGCGGCTGCGAGCCCGAGCAGCGTTTGACCGGAACACGGGGACAGTCCCTGCGTTCCGGCCCCGGGTTGCTGGGTTTAAGGGGGGCGGTTTTTCCGGGGATTCGGTCAGAATGGCGGCAGAATGGAAAAGGTCCGCCCGTCGAGTTTGGGCAGGCGGCCGCCGGTATCCAGCCGCAGGGAGACGGCGCAGAGCTTCAGCCCCCGGGCCTTCATCCGGCGGTTCCAGTCCCGGTCCCCATAGACATCGTCCCCCAGCAGGGGATGGCCCAGGGCGGAAAGATGGGCGCGGATCTGATGGGTTCGCCCCGTCAGCAGCCGCACCCGGAGCCGGGAGACCGGACCGGCCTCGAGGGTCTCGTATTCCGTCGCGATGGGCCTGGCGCCGGGGGCGGGGTGATCCAGAATCTGAACCCGGGCGCGGGCCGCGTCCTTGAGCAGCCAGGCCCGGCAGCGGGCGGCCGGGGGCTTGGGCTGGCCCCGGACCAGGCATTCATAGCATTTCTCCACGGTTCTTTCGCGGAAGACCTCCTCCAGGATGGCGAGGGCTTCCGCGTTTTTCGCAAACAGGCAGAGGCCGGAGGTTTTGATATCCAGCCTGTGGCAGGGCCGGGGCGGGAAGACCGGCTCCGCGCCCGCCTCCAGGACGTGGCGAAGGCAGAGGGCCTCCAGGGTCAGGGCGGGGCCTTCCTCACCGGCAGGGGGAAGATCGCCGGTCTGAACCGAAAGGCCGGGGCGCTTGTTGACCAGCAGCACGTCCCCGTCCTCATAGACCACATCCAGGGCTTCGGCGGGGAGCTGATCCGGCAGGAACAACAAAAGCGTCTGCCCCGGGGAAACCCGGGCAGACGCGTCGATTCGCGCCCCGTCCAGCCGGACATCCCGGCTGGAAAAGAGCGCGCGAAGCGCGCTTTCCTTCAGATCGGGAAGCAGGCGGCGGATCAGCTCCGAAGCCCGGCAGCCCGCCGCGTCCGCCGGGACGATAAAGCTTTCCCTGCGCATGGCTACTGAAGCACCCCGGAGGCCAGGAAAAACCAGCGGGGAACCTGAGAATACAGATCCCGCAGCGCGAGGCGCATCTCCTTCGTCGGCAGGCAGATCAGCGAGGCGGCCAGCACCTCTTCCATGGCTTCGAGGGAGGCGCTCTGCTTGGCCAGGATAAAGAGATCTTCAGCCACATCCTCGGCATCGTATTCCGGCCGGGTCACATCCAGAGTCAGGCAGAGCAGGCGCTCGTAGAGGGGATCCTCCAGATCCGCCAGGCTGTCGGAAGCCGCCGAGAGGGCCTGCTCATCCATGGAGAGAAAGCCCGGCGGATTCTTCGGGGAGCCGGCCAGCAGCGGCAGGCAGCGGGCGGGCTCCGCCAGGCCGGGATGCACCAGATAGGCGCGCCCGTCCCGATCGTAGGCGAACTCGCAGCAGGCATGGAGAAAACGGCGGATCAGATCCGGCCGCCCGGCCGCGTGCGTTTCGGCCAGCAGGCCCGCCAGATGCTGCTCCGGCGAGGAGGGGGAGATGACCCCCAGGAGATACAGGCTGGTATCGATCCGGTCAAAGACCTGCTGGACAATTTCCCGAACCTTTCGGTGACCTTCGCCGGCGAGGATCAGGAGGGAGGCGGTTCGGAGCTGGGGCGGAACCGTCAGCACCAGCTGACCGTTTTCCTGCCGGACGCCGCACCAGAGCCGCCGCACCAGCGAAAGGGCCGGCCGGAGGGTTTCGGGATCCGACAGATAGTGGCGGCCGCCGAAGAGCACCGAACGAACCCAGAGATCATGCTCATCCGGGGAGAGCAGGGCCATTTCCGCCGCCAGGGAGGAGAGCACCCGGGCCCGCAGGGACTCCAGGGTATGCAGCCTGGCGGCTGCCCCCCGGCGGCTGCGGGCCGGCTCCTCCATGGCGAAATAGGAAAGGGCAAAGAGCGCTTCCGCATCCTTGTCCGAGCATTCTGAATCAAAGAGCCCGACGGCCGGGACCTCCGAAAGCAGCTTTCCGCAGGCTTTCAGGCGGTCGGACTTCAGGACGCTCATGGTCTGATCCGGCCAGAAGAGCGGGCGGGGTTGTTCCTGACAGAGCATATCCGATTCCTTTCAAAATAATCCTTACAGGGGCAGAATCCAGCCGAACTCATCCGGCAGCCGGCCGTACTGAATGCCGGTCAGGGTATCGTAGAGGCGCTGGGCGATGGGCCCGATGCCACCGTCGCCGAGGGTCACCTTTTCGTCCTTCATGGCCAGGACGCCGACGGGGGAGATGACCGCGGCGGTTCCGGTTCCGAAGGCTTCCGTCAGGCGGCCGGCCTTGGCGTCGGCAAAGATCTCATGCACATCGAGGCGGGCCTCCTCGGCCTTATAGCCCAGCTTCACCGCCAGCTTCAGCACGCTGTCCCGGGTAATTCCGGGCAGGATGGAGCCGTTGAGCCGGGGCGTCACGATCCGATCCCCATAGGCGAACATCATATTCATGGAGCCGACTTCCTCCACATAGCGCTGCTCCACGCCGTCCAGCCAGAGCACCTGGGAGAAGCCCTTCTTTTCCGCCACATCCCCGGCGAGGATGGAGGCGGCATAGTTGCCGGCACACTTGGTAAAGCCCACGCCGCCGCGGACCGCCCGGACGAACTCATCCTCCACATAGATGGAGACGGGCTTCAGGCCTTCCTTATAATAGGCGCCGACGGGGGAGAGAATCACGAAGAACCGGTACTTCTTCGAGGCGTGCACCCCCAGGCCCACGTCCATGGAAATCATCGTCGGACGGATGTAGAGGGAGGTTCCGTCCCGGTGAGGCACCCAGTCGGCGTCCAGCCGGATCAGCTGCCGAAGGCCCTCCAGGGCCGTTTCCTCGTCCAGCTCCGGCATGCACATCCGCTTCGCGCTCCGGGACATGCGGGCCAGGTTATCCGCGGGGCGGAAGAGCTGCAGGCCGCCGTCCGCCCGGCGGTAGCACTTCATGCCTTCAAAAATGGCCTGGCCATAGTGCAGCACCATGGCGGCCGGATCGATATCAAAGCAGCCGTAGGGAACGATGCGGGCGTCATGCCAGCCGCGGCCTTCCTCATAATCCATCAGGAACATATGATCGGTAAACAGCCGGCCGAAGCCAAGGACCCCCTCATCCGCAGGCTTCTGCTTCGGATGATCGTTTCGAGTCACGGAAATGTTCAGCATCAGTTACCCCTTCTTTCAGAAAAAATAAGTTCAAAGACGATTATATCATAACACAGGGCCGAAAAACAGACTGTCTTTTTCCTGTGTTCCGCGTTTTTTCAGCTGTCTTTTCCGGCGGAAGCGGGCGCTTACCACTCATCCAGCAGCTCCTCCAGGGAGATGGGGAAATCCAGCCGGCCCCCGGAAGCCGGGGCCACGGCGCCGGGCTGAAGATAGAACACCGGCGAGCCGTTCTCATCCAGATAGAAATCCTGATCCGGGAAGAAGCACCAGGAGAGCATCTCCTCCGAGTATTCCGGCAGCAGCGATCCCTCCGGCAGCTTTTTCAGCCGGTCCGCCACCAGGGAGCGGACCAGCCGGTTCGCCTTCTCCGTCTGGCGGTCCTCCAGCCAGGTATCCGGCGCGGCGCCGGGATCCAGAAAGCCGAGAATCTGGGGCAGGGAGAGGGAGGAGCCCGGCATTCCCTCCTCCAGGGAGAAGGTCAGCCCTTCATAGATGGTCTGGGATTCGCCTTCGATGGTCTCCGTGGCGCTCATCAGGAAGGAGATCAGGCGGCCGGTATTGCAGGTCATGGTATAGTCGACGGCCGCTTCCGCGCTCAGGCCGGATTCCGCCAGGGATTCGGCCATCAGCGGAACCGCGTTGGCCAGGGAATCCTCGAGATAGTAGTCGAAATAGGCGTTCACCAGATGGGCCCGGGGATCCTCCTCCGCCATATGGGGAAGGCGCCAGGTCCAGGTATAGCCGCCCTCTTCCGGGGCTTCCTGGCGGAAGGGCAGGAAGACGGAGCCGGAAAGATCCTCACCGGCCGCCAGGAGGGGCTCCGCTCCGGCGGCGGGGGGAAGCAGGAGGAGCAGCAGGCCGATCAGCAGCCAGAGGACGGGAGAAGCCGGAAAAAACCGGAAACGGCGGCCGCGGGCGGCAGCGACAGGAAGACGGGACAAGCCGATCACCTCCGAAGGTTTATTTGGCATAGGTATAGCGGGCGTTGAGCCAGGGCATGCCGTTATAGATGCTGTAGGCGTCCGCGTAGATCCGGTAATAGGTTCCGACGGTCCAGGTGGTCTTCGTATAGTTCTCCAGCAGCACCGGCTGGGACTTCCCGTCCTCCGAGGTGTTGATCACCACCCGCTGGGGCTTTTCCGTCTCCTGATACTGGACGACGCCGGTCACGACGTAGACCTGGGAGCGGGCGGCCCGGACGGACATATTGGAGAGCAGCTCCGAATACCCCTCCGCCGACAGGGGCCAGGCCCGCACCGTATATTCGGAGGCCGGGGGCAGGTAATAGACCACGTGATCCACGACGGAGGTCTTCCGGCCGGGATAGGCGGCCTCGATGGAGATCGTGTTGTTGCCGATTTTGTCAAACACCGCGTTGAAGGAGAACTTCCCCGTGGATTCGAGATCGGTGATGTCCAGATCGGAGTGGGGCGTGGTTACCGTCACGTAAGCCCCGGGCAGGGTGGTGGCGGAGACCCGCATGATCCGCTCGTTGGTCGTGCCGTAGGTGCCGACCGCCAGATCCAGGGGGATGTCCTGGGGCGCCCGGTAGAGGACGACGGAAATCTGGTTGTCCCGGCAGTACTGGGAGCGGACCACGATATTGAAGACGTTATCCCCGATGGGCTGTACCGTCGCGTTATAGCTCATGATCCCGGTTTCCGAGGAGACGGTATCGGAGCAGTCCTGACCGTTGACCGTGACCCGGGAGCCGGGGCGCACCGTAATCTGGATGGCGGCCATGGTGGTCGAAACCGTCGTCCGCAGCGCGTCCGGCGTATCAAGATGGATCGGACTCAAGGGAATATCGATTTCATAGGAGATGGGATTCAGGGGACGCTGCCGGCCGGCGGCGGTTTTCAGAAACGGAGTCAGGGTCACCTTCATGGTTTCGGAAAGGGAGCCCTCCAGCGAGTCGTACCAGATATGATCCGGGATTTCCAGGGTGGCGAACCCGTCCACCACCGTATAGCTGGCGTGCAGCTCCCGGACGTAGATCGAGGTTCCTTCCTCTCCGGGAATCAGCACCGTATGGGCCGCCAGCCCGTCCAGGAGGCTGGCGGAAATCGCCACCCCCGTATCGTTTTCCACCGGCGCCCGGGAGGCGGTCCAGAACTGGAAACCGAAATAGCCCGCGGCCCCCAGCGCGGCCGCCGCCAGCAGCGCGAGAAAGACCCGAAAAAGCTTTTTGCGGCGGGCGGTTCGGGAGGGCAGGGCGCGGGAAAGCCGGGTTGTGACCGTATAGCCGCCGGAGCCCGGCGAAAGATAGGCGGGATTGATCGGATCCCAGGAAGGGGCGTCGAGATAGACGCCGGACTCATCCAGATAGCGAACCCGCTTCCGGGTTTCCGACTCCCGGCGGGAGGCAACGCTGGTTTCGGAATCGCTGCGCATCCGGATGGCCTCCCGGTGATGCAGGACGGACGGAGAGGAAGGCGCCTCCTCCCCGTCCGCGGACTCCATCACCATATGGCCGGAGGGCCGGGAGGAGGCGCGAAGCCGGGACTGGAGGGTCAGGCCCTCCTGCTTGCGCTTCTTGAAATCCTGCATCTCCCGGGCCAGCTGATCCCGCGGCTCGGAGGCAGACGGAACCTCCCCGAACTCATTGGCCCGGAGATATTTCGTCGGGGTTTCCCCGTCCCGCAGATCATTCTTCCATTCCAGGCGGGAAGCCGCGTCGATATTCAGCGGCGCGCCGCAGCGCATGCAGTGGGGCAGGGAGGCCCGGTTCCACTGGCCGCATTCAGGACATTTCACTACTATCCACCTCCGTGAACGTCAGTTCACGTCAGCCCTTCCATCCGGATGACGATTCTGAACCCGCCGCAGCCGACGCGCCTGCGGACAAAACCCGTCTTCGAAAGCACTAATCGTCATCGATGACCAGGAAGCTGTTCTGCAGGTAGTCCGCCATGGCGGCCCGGCAGGCTTCCCAGTCCACCTCCTGGGCGGCCATGTTGGCATAATCGATGGGGTGAACCGCCCCGTCCGGGGGAATGCGGAGCTCCTCCACCGTGCAGTCCCGGAGGGAATAGGCGTATTCCGCCGCCTGAAGCATCTCCTCGAGATTCAGGTTGGTGACATTATTGTTTTCCATGATGTTGTTGGCCAGATCCTTCGCCTGATCCCAGGTCATGACCCGGCAGGTATCCGCCAGGGTGCTCAGCACCGTCCGCACCCGCTGGGTCCGCATGAAGTCCCCGTGGCCGCTGGCCTTCCGGATCCGCATATAGAGGACGGCGGAATGGCCGGAAAAGTGATAGACGCCCTCCGGGTGATAGCCGTTGTTATAGACGTCGTGCTTCCCGTCGGGGGAGACGACGGAGCCCTTCGGCACCCGGTACCGGTGGAGATATTCGATCTCGCTCTGATTCAGCTGAATATCCACGCCGCCGAGATAGGAGATGATCTCCTGAATCTGGCTGAAGTTGAAGAGAATGAACTTCTCGATTCTCAGCCCCAGGTGCTCGCTGATGACCCGGCAGAGGGCCTCCGGGCCGGAATCGTTATACACATAGTTGATCCGGCCGACCTTCTGGTCCTCCTGGGTGCTGGAGGGCTTGAGGATCAGCGCGTCCCGGATCAGGGAGGTCAGCATGATCCGGTGAGACCGGGTATCCAGGGTCAGGATCACGATCCCGTCGGTATTCCCGTACCGGTCCAGCCGCTGGCCCT
>JAFRHH010000024.1 GCA_017433405.1 Clostridia bacterium
GGGCCGGCCGCGACGGCGGCGCCGGAGGGAACCGTGCGCGAGGCTGAGCCGGCGCCGACGGCGGCGCCGAAGCGGCGGACGCTGAAGTCCGGCTCCAAAGGAGAGGACGTGACCCGGCTGCAGGAGCGCCTTCGGGAGCTGCGCTATTTCACCCTGGAGCCGGACGGCGCCTACTGGGCGGATACGAAGGCCGCGGTGAAAACCTTTCAGCGGGCCAGCGGCCTGAAGGCGGACGGGATCGCGGGGCCCAAAACCCTCGCGGCGCTGTACGCGGAGGACGCGGCAGCCGCGCCTCTCCCGGTGAACGTGCTGGAGGGGGCGCTGCCGATGCTGGTCAACAAGGCGCATCCCGTTCCGGAGACCTTCGTTCCCGCCGATCTGGTGCTGATGACGGAGCTGTGCGATCCGGAACTGGTGATCATCAAATACGATCAGACCCAGGGGGTCCGAACCGCGGTGGAAGCCCTGGTGCGGATGCTGGAGGCGGCCCGGGAAGAGGGTGTCACGAAGTGGCAGATCAGCGCCGGATACCGGAGCTATCAGAAGCAGACGACGACCCTGAACGCGAAGATCAATACCTACCTGGAGCGGAACAGCGACTGGACGAAAGCCCGGGCGCGGAGCGCGGCCCTCAAGACCGTGGCGGAGCCCGGCGCCAGCGAGCACCATACGGGGCTGGCCTTTGACATCAATGTGCCGAAAACCTCAGGCTTCCTCGGGACGCCTCAGTGCACCTGGCTGCATGAGCGCTGCTGGGACTACGGATTTATTATCCGCTATCAGGAAGGCAAGGAAAACATCACCGGCTTCCTTCCGGAGGCCTGGCATATCCGCTACGTCGGGGAGGAGCATGCCCGGATCATCCGGGACCGGGGCTGGTGCCTGGAGGAATACCTGGAGGCGATGGGCGCGGAGGCGCCGGACGAGGTCGAAGTTGTGACGGAAACCGACCCCATGGCAGAGACCGCGGCCGGGAACGATATTGAGACTGAAACCGAAACCTTGACAGAGACCGCGACCGGGGACGAAGACGAGCTTGAAATCGAAACCGTGATCGAGACCGCGGCGGAGGAAAAGCATGAATAGCCGCGGGCTCAGCCGGGGAATCTGGATCGCCGCGGCCCTCGTGCTGGTGATTGCGGCCGCGACGCTGCTGTGGCCCGCCGCTCCCGCCCGGCCTTATACGCTGACGCTGGACGGGGCGCCCTGGGAGGGCGGCATCCTGACGGAGGACGGAAATCTGCCCAAAGACGGAAGCCCGGCGGAAGACGAAAGCCCGGCGGAAGACGGAAGCCCGGCGGAAGACGGAAGCCCGGCGGAGGGCGAGAGAGAAAACCTCCGGGTTATTGTGACCGTGGACGGGGCGGAGGCGGCGGTGCTGCCCTTTACCGAGCCGCATACGCTGCGAATTGTTCAGCCGGGGATCGGAGAAAACACGGTGATCCTGAGCGGAAGCGCGGTGCGGATGGAATCGTCGGACTGTCCGAATCAGGACTGCGTCGGAATGGGGGAGATTACGGCGGAGAACCTGGAGACCCGGGCGATGGGCGGGTTCATCGTCTGCCTGCCCCACCGTCTGGCGGTGGAGGTCCGGGAACGATAACCCCAAAGCCTCCCGGACGAAAAAGGGCAGACGTGAACTGATGTTCACAGAGGAGGAAACGTCGGTGAATGAAAAAACGCTTCGGGTGACCCGCCTGGGGCTGATGATCGCGCTGATGGCGGTGCTGGGCTGGCTGGACCGGGCCATCCCGCTGGGGACGCTGCTGGGCGGCGGTCTGCCCGGCGTCCGGCTGGGGCTGGCCAATACGGTGCTGCTTTACGCGGTCTGGCTGATGGATCCGGGAAGCGCCCTGCTCCTGCTGGCGGCGAAGGTGCTGCTGAGCGGGTTTCTGTTCGGCTCCCTGTCGGCGATTCTCTACAGCCTGGCGGGGAGCGTGCTCAGCCTGGCGGCGATGACGGCGCTGCGGCGGGGCCCGGCAAAGGCCTGGCGGGTGATCCTGACCTCCGTGGCGGGGGCCATGGCGCATAATCTGGGCCAGGTGCTGGCGGCGGCCGCCGTAACGAGGACGCCGGGGCTTCTGACGGTTTATCTGCCGCCGCTGCTGGGCATCGGCGCAGCGGTGGGCATCCTGACGGGGACGGTGGCCTGGCGGGTGATCGACCTGCTGGGGGTGCGGAACGGAAAAGGCGGGGAAGTGGAAAAAGCATGAAGAAACGGCTGACTGGGCTGCTGGGACTGCTGGCCTTGATGCTGGCACTTCTGAGCGCCTGCGGTGCCGGACAGCGGGAGACAGGGAACCGGACGGCGGAGGCGGCTTCCGGAAACACGGATTCCGCGCGGAATGAGTCCCCGGGAACTGTCCCGGCGACGCGGCGGGAGTCGGTCGTCGGCTATCAGCTGGATACGGTGATCACGCTTTCCGGCTATTGCGATCGCTCCATACTGGAGGAGGGCCTGGCGGAATGCGCCCGGTATGAGCGGCTTCTCTCGAGAACCATCGAAGGCAGCGACGTGTGGCGGATCAACCACGCGGAGGGGAAGCCGGTCGAGGTGGATCCGGTCACGGCGGAGGTGATCCGGACCGGGCTGGAGATCAGCGAAATCACGGAGGGCGCCTTCGATATTACCATCGGCCCAGCGGTGGTTCTCTGGAACTTCCGGGATCCGGACAGCCCCCTTCCTTCCGCGAAGGCGCTGGAGGAGGCGGCCGGGAGGATCAGCTGGCGAAGGGTGGAGCTGAACGGCAATACGGTCCGCCTGCCGGCGGGGATGATGATGGATCTGGGAGGGATCGCCAAAGGGTATATCGCGGACGCCGTCTGCGCCTTCCTGCGGGGGAAGGGCGTGGAAAGCGCCATTCTCTCCTTCGGCGGCAATATCATCACCATCGGCGGAAAACCGGACGGAAGCCCGTGGACTGTCGGCATCCAGGATATCGACCGGCCGACGGGGGACATCATGCTGGCGGTGGAAAGCCGGGACAGCTCCACGGTGACCAGCGGCACCTACGAGCGATGCTTCGAGCGGGACGGCGTCCGGTATCATCATCTGCTGGATCCGGCGAGCGGCTGGCCGGTGCAGAACGGGCTGGCCTCGGTGACCATCCTGACATCCAGCTCCGCCCGGGCGGACGCCCTGTCCACGGCGGTCTTTATCCTGGGGGAGGAGAAGGGCCTGGCGCTGATCGACGCTCTGCAGAACACGGAGGCGGTCCTGATCCGCGAGGATCGGACGATCGTTCCCTCCGCCGGGGCGGGAAGCCTGATCCTGCGATAGGGGCTTCATTTCCGGGCTGGAGACATGATCCCTCGGCAGCGGTATCATCCCGGAGACGCCGGGGATGGGGAAATCTTTTATTTGCACTGTAGACGGCATGGCGTGATCTGTGTTATACTGCTTTAGCGCATTCAAGCGCGGAGGATGGAAGAAGACGACTGAAGGAGGAAAAGAACATGAAGAAACTGGTATCTCTGATGTTGGCGCTCTGCCTGGCCTGCCTGATGGTTTCCGCCGTGGCGGAGGACTCCCTGGTGGGCACCTGGTACGCGCATACGGTGGAGTCGAACGGTCAGAAGATCGACGCGGCCGGCCTTGGCATGAACGTGACGCTGACGCTGAACGAGGATAAGACCTTCACCATGGACGCCATGGGAACGGCCACCAACGGCACCTGGACCCAGGATGGCAACAGCCTGGCCCTGACGGCGCAGGAAACGACGATCAACGCGACCTACGCGGACGGGACGGTGACCATCCAGGATGGCGAGATGGCGATGCATCTGACCCGGGAACCCGTTGAAGCGCTGAAGATGGCGGACCCGAAGACCGACGCGACGGCGGAGGAATATGAAGGCACCTGGACGACGGCCTATGCCAGCGTGGGCGGCATGACCATCAACGCGGACGCCTCTCCGGATATGCTGGCGACGGTTGTGATCAAGGACGGCAAGATGACGATTACCGGCGAGGGAACCATGGGCAACCTGGCCGGCGGCGTGGAAATTCCGCTGAACTTTGAAAACGGAGCCATGAGCTATACCATGACCGCTGGCACTATGTCCGTGAGCTATAACCTGGCGATGCTGCAGGATGGCATGCTGAGCCTGACCGCGACGGTGGGTGACAGTCTGTCGCTGATCATCTACTGCACCAAAGTGGTCGAGTAATAATAATTCCACATGCAGACAGACGGGCGCTTTTGCCCTGGAGACATTGATCAGGGCGTCGAAGGGTTCCGTCAGAGAAACAGAGAGCTGATCCAACCCTCTGTTAGCGACTGGCGGGGCTGAAACAGATCCGAGGACAGATAATCATAGATCGCGCGCTGCAGCGCCCGGGCTTCCGGACGCTGCTTTATTTCGTGGAGCCCCAGGGAGGAGACCAGGAGCCTGCCGGCGCCGCAGCGGCATTCAAACAGCATGGCCATGGGGCGCATAAAGGCATAGGAATCCATTTCCGCAACGATGCATTCGATCGGCTCTGGGAGGAGCAGGGCCCGCCGGCCGGCCATCGGGTGCCATTGCCAGTTGCCGAAGCTTTCCGTCGGAAAGTTCCGGAAGAGGGGATGGCTTTCGTCGATCAGCAGCCCCATACATCCCGTCTGGTGGGGGAAGGTGCAGACGGACCAGAAATCCGGGCTGAACTGGGCCTGGATCGAGCGGGGGAAGGCCTCTTCCGTGCTGTCCGGGGCCAGATAAACGATGCTGCCGCGGCGAAGGGCTTCCCGGGCGGTTTCGTCCCAGGCCCGGCATTCCAGAACGGAGGCGGGACAGATCGGTTCCTCCTCATCCGGATAGACCCAGAGGGGATATTCGTTCCGATGGCCGCAGTAATCGACGGTCAGGTTCAGACGGGCGGCCTTTTTCAGACCCTGCAGCGGAACGGAGAGGCTGCCCAGATCCGTCAGGGCGCCCGCGGGGGCGGAGACCTCCGCCAGTTCGCCCCGGGCGAGGAAACCGTCCCCCTCCAGCCGCCACCGGGCCCTTCCCCGCAGCGGCTGCTTTCCGTAATGGGCCAGCCGGATCCGGGCACGGAGCGTTTCACCGGCCGGGTAGGTAAATCTTTCCAGCAGCACCAGCGGCAGGGTGTCCCGGAAGAAGGCGGCGAAGCGCGCGGGATCCGCGAAGGCGTAGGGCTTGGGCATAAGATGCGCGTTCATCATGCCCACCAGGGCGGTTCCCTGGCCGGGAAAATCCTGCAGCCCCAAAAGGGAGATGCCGCTGTAGCCCCCGGTGCGCAGGGCGGCCTCCACCTCCGCCCGGTAGCACAGAAGGCTGCTTTCCCCGGTGGCCTCCACCCGGCGCTTCCAGTCCTCCTCCAGCCCCTTTTCCCTGACCTTCCGCCGGATATGCCTCAGGTTTTCCGGGCTGGTGACGCCCTGATACCGGCCGATTTCATCAAAGTCCGGCAGGATTTCATACTGGCCCACCTCGAAGGAGAAAACAGGCTGATCCGTTTCCTTCCGGATTTCCGCCACCGTTTCCCGATAGTCGTGGCAGGTGTTCGGGGGCTCATGGTTCAGCCATCCGGTCATCCCGTCGCAGGTGGCCCGCATCTCCCTTCCGCGAAAGCTCATGGCGGTATAGAAATCGCTGGCGGGATCCGCCCCCCGCTGGCCGTAATGGGGGTTGGAGCCGCCGGCGTAGAGCCGGGTCGGATCCAGGGCCCGGGCTTCCCCGAGAAGCTGACGGATGAAGGCATGACCCTCGTCGTCGGCCTGGAGCTCGTTGCCAAAGGTCAGCATGACGAAGGAGGGGTGATTGGCCAGATGGAGCAGGATCTCATGCAGCTCGCTTCGATAATACCGCCGGGCTTCCTCCGAGCCAAAGGCATGCTGCGGATCCCAGTGGGAAAGTTCCGGCTGCATCAGCATCCCCAGCTCGTCGGCGGCGGCAAAGGCGGCCTCCGGCGGACAGTGGCTGTGAAAGCGCAAGCAGTTGACGCCGTACGCACGGTATTTCTCCAGGATGGCCTTCCAGGCCGCCGTGTCCATCGGGGCGTAACCGGTTTCCGGGAATACGGCGCAGTTGGCCTCGCTCCGCAGAAAAACACGGCGGCCGTTCAGGGTCAGATATCCGTCCCGGGCGGCGAAGGCGCGAAGGCCAAACCGGACAGTCCGGGGCGCGAGCCCCTCGGCGGAGACTGTCAGATTATAAAGGTTTCCCTCCTCCGGATCCCAGCGGCGGGCGCCTTCCCGGACCGGCAGGGAGACGGAAAAGGTCCGGCACCCGGGCTTCATCCGTACCGGAAGGCGCCCGCCCTCCTTCAGCGCTTCACAGGAGAGCCTCAGCTCGCCCTGCCAGGGGCTGGCGGCGTCCATTTCGATGTCGACGCGGATTTCGTTGTCAGAAGGAAGGACCCGAACCCGGGAAATAAACACCTTCTCCTCCATTCGCAGGCGAAGAAAGCCCAGCAGCCCATTCCAGTTGGTCTGGGTTTCGTCGGAGGCGGCGGAGGCATAAACGATGGCCTCCCGGGGCCAGCCGGGGTAGCTGTTGTCAGAGATCAGTTCGAACAGGTCACGGCCGGTGACGAGCTCCGTGACCTCAAAGGCACAGGGGGCGGAAAGGGTGGCCGGCCGGCAGGGGAACGCCTCCGTTCCGTTGACCAGCAGCCGGAGATGACGCGCCCTTTCCGCCTCCAGGAAGGCCCGCTTCCCTTCCGGCACCTCCCAGGCTACCCGGCGGGAGAAGAGGGCCGCGCCCTCGAAGCGGTGCTTCCGGGTCAGCCGGGTGACGATCGGATCCCCCTCCCGCCAGAAGCCGATCCGGCGCACCTCGCCCAACTGCCACTGGCGGGAGGGATCGTCCGGGGCGCCGATGCCGTTTTCATCGAGGGTTCCGGGAAGCCGGACCCATCCGTGGAAGCCCGGCAGATCGCAGACCCAGGCGCCGGAGAGGTCGATCAGGTTTGCTGTTTTCATGCTGCTTCTTGCGCGCGCCCGGGGGATCACCTGGACAGGGGCGCGCTCCGCCTTTCCTGGTTGATTCCGGCGGGACAGAACGGACATCCGGCCCGCGGATGATGGTGCCTGCCGCCTGTTTGCTTTACTGTACCAGACGTGCGGTTGGTTTGTAAATGGCAAAACTTTTTTATTGAAACTTTCTTCCGGAGATTGAAATCAGGGGGGGAAGTCAGATAAAATAAAAAGTTGTAGAAAGGCAGCCGTGAAGGGATGCTCACGGCGGAGGGGAGGGGACCCGGATGAAGGAAAAGGGAAACAGCGCCTTCCTCCGTCGGCTGATGTCAGCCGTCCTGGCGCTTGCGATGGCGCTCCCGGGGGCGCTGACGCTTCCGGCGGGAGCGGCCGCGGCGGAGGAAAACCGCCCGAGCAACGCGGATCTGGAGGAAACGGTCTTTTCCCGGGAGGATAAGGAATACGGCTCCCAGGCCAGCCTCATTGAAATCATGCGGGTGGTGCAGTCGGAGGAGTTTCAGGCCCTGATGGAGTTCGACGATGTGCGGGAAGTGATCGGCGAGGGGCTCGGAAAGGTGCTGGGCTGGCTGCGGGAAAACCGGGAGGTCACGATGAAGATCTTCCGGGAGCTGGGGTTTACGGACCCCGAAATCGTAATCATCGCCCGCATCTGGGATTATGGGAAGGACATGGAGGCGGCCGGACGGGGGTATCTCGATTCCGAGGACGGGAGGCAGCTGGTCCGGGAGTGCGAAGCCCTGTGGGAAAGCGGCCTTCTGCAGCATTCGCTCCGGGATCTGGCCGAGCTGGGGAGCAGCCGTGATCTGGAGATCCTCCTGCAGGAATACGGCGACCGGATGGATATGGGCGCGGATTCATGGACGGAGGAAAACCGGGGGGAGCGGCACGGGCTGCTGGACTCCCTGGCAAAGCTGGTTGATCAGAGCGCCTGGATGCGGGAATCCCTGCCGAAGCTGACGGCGGACGAACGGTTCGGCACCGTGACGGAGCACCTGGGGCGGCTGATGCGGTCGGAGGAGCTGACCCCCTTCTGGGAGGCGGTTGAGCGGCTCCTGGATGATTCGGAGGCGGTCCGTTTTCTCGCGAAGATGGGCTATGCCGCCATTTACGGAGCCTTCGGCATCGCGCCGAAAAGCCCGGTGGAGGACTGATTCTGGACGAAGCCAGACAGGGGGCAAAATCGTCATCCGGACAGAATGACAGACGTGAACTAACGTTCAAAGAGGAGAATAACCATGAGCACAGCAGGAACAGCGTCGATTCCGGCCCATCCGGCAGGACTTGTTTTCTTTGAGGGTCACGAAAAACCCCGGCAGTTTGTGATCTTCCAGTCCGCCATGATTCAGGGACAGCGGGAGATGGAGGTCTTTACCACCTCCGCGCTGCAGCTGAGCTATCCCTTCCTGGATCCGGAGCAGGGGACGATCCGCTTCGAGTACGGGGAATGGCGGTATCAGAATCTGAGCGAAAACACCTTTACCTTCGTCGGCGGAAAGGCCCTGGCGAAGGGGGAAACCGCGGTCCTCCGGGACAACACGGTGATCCGGATCTCCAACGACCGGATGCTGACGGCGGTTTTTCTCAGCCGGTTCGCCGCCTCTACCGACTGGAAGATCATCAACATGGACGACGGCCGCCACGAGGTCCGGATCGAGACGGAAGTTGTCCGTGGTTCGCGCCTCCGGGACGCGGCCGCACAACCGTCATCCGGCCGGACCGGCGGACAGGAAGGGGCGTCCACGGAGGAAAACGCGGCGGGGGCCGGGGAAAATACCGCCCTGGCGCTGGAATACGAGGCCAGCCGCTGGTGGCTCCGGGAGGTCGGAGCCAGGGCCGTGACGCGGAACGGGGAGCCGGTGACCGGGCGCTGCCCGCTGAACTTCGACGACTGCCTGGAGATCGGGGAGACCCGGTTCATCTTCGAGGGCTCCGGTCTGCTCTACGGATACAGAACCCTGACGGGCGGCCTGTCCATCCGGATCGACGAGCGCTCCGTCCACAGCGCCCTGAAAAAGATCACCCTGCTGAAGGATATCAACCTGGAGGTGGAGCCGGGGAACATGGTGCTGATCCTCGGGGGGTCCGGCGCCGGAAAGAGCACCTTTGTCAATGCCGTTACCGGGTACGAAAAGGCGAAGGCCACGATTACCGAAGGCGGCGTGGATTACTATAAGCAGTACGACCAGGTCAGGCACCGGGTGGGCTTCGTGCCCCAGGAGAACCTGCTGCGGGAGGAGGATACGGTGCTGATGACCCTCCGGAACGCCGCGGAGCTCCGGCTGCCCGCCGGCCTGCCGCGGGAGGAGATGGACCGGCGCATCCGGCTGGTGCTGGAAACCTTCGGCCTCACGGGGCTGGAGGAGGAGCAGGTGGCCAAGCTCTCCGGCGGCCAGAAAAAACGCCTCTCCATCTGTACGGAGTTCGTGGCCAGCCCCGCCCTGTTTATCCTGGATGAACCGGACTCCGGCCTCGATGGAATCATGGCGATGGAGCTGATGGAAAACCTGCGGCTGATCGCCTGCCAGGGGCATATCGTCATGGTGATCACCCATTCGCCGGACCGGGTGGCCCATCTCTTTGACAAGGTCATCGTGCTGGCGAAGGGAACCCGGAACCGGGTTGGCCAGCTGGCCTTCTACGGCGGGATCCGGGAGGCCCGGGATTTCTTCGGAACGGATTCCCTCGAAAACGTCGTCAAGCGGATCAACGCCCGCAACGAGGGCGGGGAAGGCCGGGCGGATGAGTTTATTGAAAAATACCGATCCTACGCCCGGGAGCGGGAGACCCGGGAGCAGGCGGTTTACCGGGAGACCGGGGGGGAGGAGGAACGGAGCCCCGTGGCGGTCGCCGAAACCGGGGAGGATCTCCGCTACAAGGGCCGGCTGGCCCAGATTCCGATCTTCCTCGGGAAGCATCTCCGGCTGTTTTTCAGCGAGGGCAACTGGAAGGTGCTGCCCCTGTCCGCCATCATCGCCTATCTGGTGGTCTACGTTATCGGCAAGCGGATGTTCATCAACATGGAGGGAACGGCCTACGCGGCCTTCGCCATTACCTGCGTCTGCCTGTGGAACGGGGTCTTCAATTCCGTCCAGTCGGTCTGCAAGGAGCGGAAGATTATCAAGCGGGAGCACCGGGCGGGGCTGCATATCTCCTCCTACCTGATCTCCCATATGATCTACCAGGCGGCCGTCTGCCTGATTCAGGTCCTGGTGACGGTGCTGATCTTCTGGGCCTTCCGGGTTCAGATGCCCTCCCCGGGCGCGGTGACGGGAATGTTCGTTATGGATCTGATCATCACCATGTTCCTGATCACCTATTCGGCGGACATGCTGGGGCTGATGATCTCCTGCATCGTTCATACGCCCATGGCCGCCATGACCGTCATGCCCTTCGTTCTGATCGTGCAGCTGGTCTTCGCCAATTTCGTCATCCCCCTCAACGCCGTCGGCCAGCAGATGTCGAACGGGACGATCAGCAAGTGGGGCATCCAGGCCATCAGCTCCGTGGCCAACTATAACAGCCAGGAATCCACGGTGATCCTGACGGCGCTCAATACCATGAGCAACAAGGATCCGGAGTCCCTGGTCAGCAAGATACAGCGGGTGCTGACCATCGACGAGGTGCGCCATAAGGTCGGAGAGGTGACGGCGGCCAACCTGCAGAAGGCGGAATACGATTTTTCCCGGGAAAACGTGCTGAAAAACTGGGGGATGCTGGCGGGCTTCAGCCTTTTATACATCCTGATCGGCCTCCTGTTCCTGGAGCAGGTGGACCGGGACAGGCGATAGGGGAGCAGGCAGGATGCACGTGAACGGACAGTTATAAAGGAGGGCCGGAAGCATGCAGGCGATTTCTGATTTTTTCAAGGAGAACAAGCTGCTGGGCGAGGTCGCGTGGCTGATCCTTTCCATTGTGATCGCCATGGTGGTGGTGATCGTTCTTTTCAAGATCCTGGAGCGGGTTTTCCCGAAGCTGCAGCAGGGAAAGAAGAAAAACCTGACCTCCCGCATGATTGAAAACGCGGTCCGCGTCGTGATCATCTTCGTGGCGGTTCAGTGGGTGATGATGAGCTCAAACCTGACGAAGGGATTCGGCCAGACCCTCTTCCGCGGCACCGCGGTGGTGGCGGCCATCGCCGGCTTCGCCGCCCAGAACGTGCTGGCGGATATGCTCTGCGGCGCCATAATCAGCCTGACCAAGCCCTTCGAGATCGGGGACCGGATCGTGCTGGAGAGCGGTATTGCCGGGATCGTGAAGGATCTGACGCCGCGGCACGTGGTGCTGCAGGGAATCGATACCCAGCAGTACGTGATCCCCAACAGCCGGCTGAACACCCAGCGGCTGACGAATATGAGCTGGCATACGGATATCCGCTCCGTGGATTTTCGGTTTAACGTGGGCTACGGCTCCGATACCGACGAAACCCGGCGGATTATCCGCCAGGCGATCATGGACAGCCCCCTGTCCGTTCCCGGCAAGGGAAGGGGCCAGAACCGGGACTACGCAGACGTCTATTTTCTCGAGATCGGGGAGTACAGCCTGGTGCTGGGCACCACCGCCTACTATAAACCCAGCGTCACGACGGAGGTGTTCAAAACGGATATCAACACCCGGGTCAAGAAGGCGCTGGACGAGAACCAGATCGAGATTCCCTATAAGTACGTTACCGTGGAGATGAAGAGCTGAGGATCTCCTCCGCTTCCGGGGTGGCGCAGGACTGGCAGACAGGGGGACGGTTCTTGCTGTCGGTCACGACAGAAGAACTGTCTCCCCTGTCTGCTGGAGACGAAGAACTGTCAGCGCCGTCCTCCCCGGCCCTGCGCGCCGGCTGGGGCGCGAAATAATGCTCCGTGGCATACTGATACTGCGCCTCGAAGGCGGCGATGGCCTCGTGAACGATTTTCCGGGTCGGGAAAAAGAGATCGTAGGCGTGGAACCAGTTTGGATAGACGTCCACCCGGGCGTCCACGCCGGCCTCCTGCAGGCGCCGGACGAAATCCACCGTCTCCTGATAGAAGGGTTCAATATCTCCGACAAAGGTATAGCAGGGCGGGAGCCCGCGGACGTCGCGCCGGCGGGCCGGGGCGGCGTAGGCCGGGACGATGTCCGTGCCGTAGGCGTGCCGCAGGTACCGCTTCCAGGCCTTGTGGTTGCGTTTCGTGTTCCAGTTGGGGGCATGATTGTCGGCGGAGGAGGCGGTATCCCGGTCATCCAGCATGGGGTAGAGGGGCATCTGAAAGGCGATGCTGACGGTGCCCCGGTCCTTGGCCAGCATGCAGAGGGCCGCGGCCATTCCGCCGCCGGCGCTTTCCCCGCCGACCATGATCTGATCCTCCCGGATCCCCAGCTCCTCCGCGTGGTCCCGGACATACAGGAGGGCGGCGTAGCAGTCGTACAGGGCGGCCGGGTAGGGATGATGCCGGGAGAGCCGGTAGTTCGGTGCGATCAGAACGGCGCCGAACTTGACGACCAGGGACAGGGCCCGGGTCACGAAGACATCCCGCGCGGAGCCGGACTGATAGCCGCCGCCGTGAATCCAGAGCACGCCGGGAACCTTCTTTCCGGGCGACTCCAGGGGGCGGAGGATCAGCAGCCGGATCCGATGCTGCCCGACGGGAATCCAGACCTTCTGAACCCGGAATAGATGTTTTTTGGCCATAATGCCTCCTGAAAACGAACAGGGCCGCCGCAAAGAAACGGCCGGCCTGACCCTGAAGAGATCAATACAGGAAATAGCGCCGCATGCTCTGGCGGAGGGACGGAACCATGCCGGCGATCAGCAGGAAGATTCCCCCGAGGGCCAGCACGCCCAGGGAATAAAGGCTCCAGCGGAACATGCGGGCGCCGAAGGTGATGTGCTCAAAGAACTCGATCAGCACGGTCGCCCCGCCGAGCAGAAGCAGGAATCCGCCCAGAATATAGGGTTTCCCGCCCCGGACATATTTGAGCAGGAACAAAAGGGCGGTGACCAGCAGGCAGCTGATCCCGCAGAGGGGAAAGGCAAAGCTCAGGAACCAGTTTCCGCCGGTCTGAACGCAGATAAAGAGCAGGAACAGCGCGACGGCGACGTGATCCGCCGGCACCAGCAGCTCCGCCCGGGGGTGGGAGAACCAGAGGGGCAGAACCGCCACGACGTCAAACAGCAGAATGGCGCCGATGGCGTAGCCGCCCCATTTCAGCCAGCCGTAGAGGCGGAAGCAGATGATCAGGATGACGGCGATGCTCATGACGCTGATGACCGTCAGCGCGATGGCGAGGGCCCGGGAGGATTCCCGGTAATGGGGCGGCAGCTGATCCGGGTAGCTGGCTTCCCCGGCAACCTCCCCGGGATTCCAGACCGGCGTCCGGCACAGGGGGCAGCGCTCCGCGCCCTCCTGAAGCCGGACCCCGCATTGAACACAGTACATGAAAGAACCTCCTCTGTGAACGTCGGTTTACGTCCGGTTAGTTGCTTTCGATCGCCACCGGAACCCCCCGGGCCACCAGGGCGGAGAAAAAGCGGCGCTCCAGCTCGGATTCCCGGATGTTTCGGATCATGCTGATGACGGTCTTTCCGCCGTAGCTGACGACGGAGCAGTTATTGGGGTAGCTGAGCTGGGGCCCGATGATGAATTCCAGCAGCTCCACCCGCTCCGCCATCTCCGCCGGCAGCCGGACCAGGCCCAGATTGGAAAGGTTGATGCATCCCCCGCATTCCCCCGCGCGGCGGTAGACCAGCCGCATGACGGCGTTCTTGATGCCGACGGGGGCCAGCCGCAGCGCCAGGATCTGCTGGGGCTGGACGTTGGAGGCGATGATCCCCGCCATGTGCTGGGGGGTGTTTTCCGCGGCCAGCTGATGGCTGATGACGGTGCAGAGCTCCTGAAGGGAATAGTCCCCGAACCGGGGATCGACCCCGAGGTTCAGCACCAGGGAAAAGTTCCGCAGGGTCCGGCTTCCGTAGAGGCGCCGCAGGTCGACCGGCAGGGTGATCCGAACCGGGCGCTGATGCTTCCGGGGCGCCTCCTGATCCTGCATGTCCATGATGCAGCGGGCCATCAGGCCGGCGAGGAAGCAGGTGACGGAAACCTGGTAGCGGTGGGCGAGGGAGAGCAGCTCATCGGTGGGAAGAATCCCGGTGGTCAGATGGCGGAAGCCCCGGATTTCCCGATGACCGTGAAGGCGGTAGGCCCGGGGTTCGCCGCGGGAAGCGGCCGCCGGGGCGGCGTTTTTGAGAAAGCTGTCCTCCGTTTCTTCCGGGGAGGGGGGATCGCCGGCTTTAAGAACCAGGGGACCGGCCGGAACGGAAAGGCCGTATTTCCGCTCGAGATAGCGGGCCGTCAGGCTCAGCAGATAGACGCTTCCGCCCCGGCCGTCGCTCAGGGAATGAAAGCATTCCACGGCGATCCGGTTCCGGTAGTACAGGATCCGGAGACAGCAGGTCTGCCGCTCCCGCCGGCCCATAAAGGTCAGGGGATAGGCGTAATCCTCCCGGATCTGCGGGGACTTGCGGACCTCCTGAAGGGTATACCAGAAAAGCCCCCGCTTCAGCCGGACGTAGAAGGAGGGAAACCGGGAACGGAGATCATCGGCCGCCTGCTGAAGGATCTTCGGATCCACCGGCTCCTTCAGCGTCGCGGAAAAGCGAAACACGTTCGCCCAGTCGGAATGGGCGACGGCCGGAAAAATCAGTCCGGCGGTATCGAGCCGGAACCACCGCTTCGACACAGCTCCTCCTTTCCCGCCGGCCCGCCGGCGAATGGCAGGATTTTTTCCTGAATCCTTCAGAGGATACACCTTTCTGAAAAAAAAGACAACCTGCCTTTCCAAGCGAAGACGGATGGGATATAATAGCCGTGAACGGAGGTTCACAGAAGGAGGATATGAGCGTGCAGCAGGCCGACGGGACGAAACTGTTCTTCGCGTCCGATTATCAGGAGGGGGCCCATCCGGCCATCCTCCGGCGCCTTGTGGAAACCAATCTGGAAAAAACCGCGGGGTACGGCTTCGACCCCTATACCGAATCCGCCCGGGCGAAAATCCGGGAAGCCTGCCAAAGTCCTGAGGCGGAGGTGTTCCTGCTGGTGGGGGGAACCCAGACCAACGCCACGGTGATCGACGCGCTTCTGTGCCCCTGGCAGGGGGCGGTGGCCGCGGAAACGGGGCATATCGCGGTTCACGAGGCCGGGGCGATCGAGCTCGGCGGCCATAAGGTGCTGACGGTTCCCCAGACGGAGGGGAAGATGACGGCGGAGGCGCTGGAAAAGGCGTTTTCGGGATATTGGGCGGACGAAAACCGGGAGCATATGGTCATGCCCGGCCTGGTGTATCTTTCCCAGCCGACGGAATACGGGACACTGTATTCCCTGAAGGAGCTGGAGGGGATCCGCGCCCTCTGCGACCGCTACGATGCCGCCCTCTACGTGGACGGCGCCCGGCTGGCCTACGCCCTGGCGGCCTCGGAAAACGACGTGACCCTTGCGGATCTCGGGCGCCTTTGCGACGCCTTCTATATCGGGGGAACGAAGTGCGGGGCGCTGTTCGGGGAGGCGGTGGTCTTCCCGGGGCGGCGGAAGGCGCCGCATTTCTTTACGGTCGTCAAGCAGCACGGGGCACTGCTGGCCAAGGGGAGGATCGCGGGAATTCAGTTCGACACCCTGTTTACCGACGGCCTGTATGAGGCGGCGGGCAGAAACGCCGTCGAGGCCGCGAACCGGATTCGGGCCGCCCTGCGGGAAAGGGGGATTCCCCTGGCCCTTGAAACGCCGACGAACCAGATCTTTGTTTCCCTGGATGACGATCAGCTCCGCCGCCTGAGCGACCGGGTGGCGATGGATTATTGGGAAAGAACCCCGGAGGGCCGGACGGTGATGCGGATCGCCACCAGCTGGGCGACCGCGGAGGAGGACGTGGACCGGCTGATCGCCTGCCTGTAGCCAGGAGGACAGGGGAAACTGTCAGTCACAGTACAGGACAGGGGGACGGTTCTTCCTGTCCGCCAGGACAGAAGAACTGTCCCCTCTGTCCTGAAATACAGATAAGAGAAGAGCGGGAAACGATGAAGTTAAGCGAGCTGAAGGCTGGACAGCGGGCCAGGATTCTATCGGTGGGCGGTGAGGGCGCCCTTCGCCAGCATTTTCTGGATATGGGGGTCATCCCGGGGGCGGAGCTCAGCGTGGTCAAGCTGGCGCCCATGGGGGATCCCATGGAGCTGCGGATTCACGGCTATGAGCTGACATTGCGGCTGGCGGACGCGGAGCAGATTGAGACGGAGACGCTGGAGGCGGCCGCGGCGGAAACGGGCAGCAGGGAGCCGCTGAAAAGAACGGCGCATCCCGGCCTGGGGGAGGAGGGAATCTTCCATCCCCGGGGAACCGGGGTACAGCTGCCGGAAGGGGAACTGCTGACCTTCGCACTGGTGGGAAATCAGAACAGCGGGAAAACCACGCTGTTCAACCAGCTGACCGGCTCCAATCAGCATGTGGGTAATTTTCCCGGGGTCACGGTGGAGCGGAAGGACGGGATGATTCGGGGCAGGAAAAACACCCGGATCACGGATCTGCCCGGGATCTATTCCATGTCCCCCTATACCGGCGAGGAGCTGGTGTCCCGCAATTTCGTCCTGGGGGAGCACCCGAAGGCGATCATCAATATCGTGGACGCCACCAATATCGAGCGCAACCTGTATCTGACGATGCAGCTGCTGGAAATGGGCATTCCCATGGTGATCGCCCTGAACATGATGGACGAGATGCGGGGAAACGGCGGAACCGTCAGCGTGAACCTGATGGAGAGCCTGCTGGGGGTGCCGGTGGTGCCGATTTCCGCGTCGAAAAACGAAGGCGTGGACGAGCTGGTGCGCCACGCGGTCCATATCGCGAGGTATCAGGAGCCGCCGCTGGAGCAGGACTTCTGCGGCGCGGAGGATCACGGTGGCGCGGTGCACCGGGCGCTGCACGCCGTCAGCCATCTGATCGAGGACCACGCGAAGGCCGTCGGGCTGCCCCTCCGCTTTGCCGCCGCCAAGCTGATTGAGGGGGACCCCTATATTACCGAACAGCTGCGGCTGGACCAGAACGAAAAGGATATGCTGGCGCATATCGTGCTGCAGATGGAAAAGGAACGGGGTCTGGATCACAGCGCGGCCATGGCGGAAATGCGCTTCGATTTTATCCGGAAGGTCTGCGACGCCTGCGTGGTGAAGCCCCGGGAAAGCCGGGAGCGAATCCGGAGCGAGAAGATCGACCGGGTGCTGACGGGAAAATATACGGCCATTCCCCTTTTCATCGGGATCATGGCCCTGGTTTTCTTCCTGACCTTTTTCCTGATCGGGCCCTTCTTCCAGGATCTGCTGCAGGGCGGGATCGACGGGCTGAAGGGGCTGGTGCTGAGCTGGATGGAGCGGCGGCATATCAATCAGACGGTGCAGAGCCTGGTGACGGAGGGATTCTTTGAAGGCATCGGAACGGTGGTCAGCTTCCTGCCGATTATCGTGATTCTGTTCTTTTTCCTCTCCCTGCTGGAGGACAGCGGATACGTGGCCCGGGTCGCTTTCGTGCTGGACAAGCCCCTGAGGCGGATCGGGCTCTCGGGGCGAAGCATCGTTTCCATGCTGATCGGCTTCGGCTGCACCGTGCCCGCGGTCATGTCCACCCGCACGATTCCCAGCGAGCGGGACCGGCGGATGACCATTCTGATGACGCCCTTTATGTCCTGTACGGCCAAGCTGCCGATCTATGGCTTTTTCGTCCAGGCCTTCTTCCCCCGGTGGAGCTGGCTGATCATTACCGGCCTGTATCTGATGGGCATCGTCTGCGGGATTCTGGCGGCCCGGGTGATGAAACGGGTTTTCCGCGGGGAGCCGGTTCCCTTCGTGATGGAGCTGCCCAACTACCGGATTCCGACCCCGAAGAGCGTCGCGCTGCTCCTTTGGGAAAAGGCCAGGGATTTCCTGCACCGGGCCTTCTCCATTATCCTGGTGGCGACCCTGCTGGTCTGGTTCCTGAAGAGCTTTGATTTCCGGCTGAACCTGGTGGAGGATTCCCACCGGAGCATTCTGGCGGCCCTCTCGGGGCTGCTGACGCCGATCATGACGCCGCTGGGGCTGGGGGACTGGCGGTTTGTGACCTCCCTGATCTGTGGCTTCATCGCCAAGGAAAGCGTCGTCTCGGTCATGGAAACCCTCTTTGCCGGCGGCGTGGGCGCCATCGGCGCCCTGTCCGCCGCCGCCATGCTGGTCTTCAGCCTGCTCTATACGCCCTGCGTGGCCGCGGTGGCCGCCATCAGGCGGGAGCTGGGGTGGAAATGGTCCCTCTGGGTGGTGCTCAGACAGTGCGCCCTGGCCTGGGTCGCGGCCTTCCTGGTCCGCCTTCTCGGCTCCCTGCTTTTCTGACAGCGGGGCGGCTTACTCCTCCCGGCTTTGCGACCTCCTGATCCGCAGATACAGCAGCCACGCCAGGATATGCACCGCCTGCTGAAATCCGCCGGAGGCGATCAGGCTTTCGATTTCCTCGCCGCTGAGCTGTATGACCTTCAGAACCTCCGTTTCGTCCAGCTGCTGTCCGGAGACCGGACGGCAGTCCTCCGCCAGGAAAAGATGGGCGTAATTATCGCTGAGGGTCGCGTGGGAGGGAACGGTGAGCAGGTGGGTCCACCGGTCGGACGCGTAGCCGGTTTCCTCCCGAAGCTCCCGCTTCGCCGCCGCGAGGGCTTCCGCCGGCCCGGGGCGCTCGCCTTCCCCGTGCTCAATCCCCCCGGCGGGAAATTCCGTCGTCACCTCCCGAAGCCCCTGGCGGAACTGGCGGACGCAGAGATACTTCCCCTCCTCCGTTCGGGCCACGACGACGGAGTAATCCTTCTTGCTGTAGGTGTAAAAGGGTTCAAAGACCCTTCCGTCCGGATACCGGTAGGCGGAGCGGCGAAAGTCGATCCACTGATCGTGAATGAGATGCTCCCGCCGGATTTCCTCCCAGGCGAGGCTCCTGTCCTCGGCGTCGCTTCTGTTCAAATCGGCCACCTCTTTCCGCCCTTCGCCTTTCCTCCGCGAACGCCGGTTCGCGTCTGCCATGCTGCGACGGATGATGCTTTTGCAGCCGCTTTCGCTGACGCGACCGCGGACAAAAGCTGTCTTCCCGAAGGGCTGTCCGCATGATAGCATGAAACCGGGGCGGATGGCAACGGAGATGGGGCTGATTGTTCAACAGGATCCACACACAGGATCAAAATACAGCTGAAAAACAGCGCTCCCCCTTGACAGGGACGGACAGGCGTTGTATCCTCCCTGTAAACCGGTGAGAAAGAAAAGTAGTCTTCCCGCGGCACGGGACAGGGAGCCGCCGACAGTGGAACGGCGGCGCGTGCGGAGAGGACGAATGGGCTTTCGAGGGCGCTCCGAAAGGCGACGCGTTTGAAGCGGGCCGAGTAGGCGGCGACGGGGACCGTACCCGTTATCAGGGCGGAATGTATCAGAGGGTACATGGAAATGAGCGCGCCCTTTTCGGGCGAAGCTGAGTGGCACCGCGGGAATTCCGCCTCAGCACACAGGAGGACTGTGTTCTGGGGCGTTTTTCTATGATTCAAAAAAAGACCGGAAAGGAAGGAAAACCCATGAAAAAGATACTGGCGATTGTCCTGTCCCTCGTACTGGCTTGTTCCCTGGCTTCCCTGGCCCTGGCGGAAGGAAAGACCGCCTATAAGATCGGGATCTGCAACTTTGTGGACGACGCGAGCCTGAATCAGATCATTGAAAATATCCGGGCCCGCCTCGGCGAAATCAGCGCCGAGCGGAACGTGACCTTCGAGATCGCGGAGGATAACTGCAACCTGGACGGCAGCGTCATGCAGCAGATCATTACCAATTTCATCACCGACGAGGTGGACCTGATGGTCGGCGTGGCGACGCCGGTGGCCATGACCATGCAGGGCATGACCGCGGAAAACAAAATTCCCGTGGTCTTCGCCGCGGTTTCCGACCCGGTGGGGTCCGGCGTGGTCGCCAGCCTGGAGGCCCCCGGCGCCAACCTGACCGGAACCTCCGACTATCTGGATACCGCCGCCGTGCTGAATCTGATTTTCGCGGCGAACCCGGAGGCGAAGAAGGTGGCCCTGCTCTATAACCCCTCCGAGGATTCCTCCACCAACCCCATCGCCGAGGCGAAGCGGATCCTGGGGGAGAAGGGCGTCGAAGTGAAGGAATACACCGGCAGCAACGCCTCGGAGGTCATGCTGGCGGCGGAGGCGATCGTCAACGACGGGATGGACGCGGTGTTTACCCCCACGGACAATACGATCATGAGCGCGGAGCTGTCCATCTATGAAAAGCTGGCGGAGGCGAAGATTCCCCACTATACCGGGGCGGATTCCTTTGCCCTGAACGGCGCCTTCCTGGGCTACGGTGTCGATTACGCGAATCTGGGCCGGGCGACGGGCGATATGATCGCCGCGATCCTGCTGGACGGCGCGGATCCCGCCGTGACCCCCGTGATGACCTTTGACAATGGCACCGCGACGGTGAATACGGAAACCTGCGCCGCCATCGGTTTCGATTTCGAGACCGTCAAGCAGGCCTTCGCCCCCTTCTGTACCCAGGTGAAGGAGATCACCACGGCGGAGAGCTTCCAGTAAAGCGGAACTGCAGACGGGGGGACGGTTCTTCCTGTCCGCCGGGACAGAAGAACTGTCCCCCTGTCCGCGCACAGAGGAGACAGATTAAAAAATGACCATTGACAAGTTTCTGGCCCTGAGCCAGACGGCCGCGGAGCTGGGCCTGGTCAACGCGCTGACGGTGCTGAGCCTGTTCCTGAGCTATTCCATGCTGAACGTCTGCGACCTTTCCACCGACGGATGCTATACCCTGGGCGCCGCCGCGGGCGCGCTGGTGGCGATTGCCGGGCATCCCTGGCTTTCGCTGCCGGCCGCCATGGCGGTCGGGGTGATTTCCGGCTTCGTGACGGCGACGCTTCAGACCCGGATGGGGGTCCAGAGCCTGCTGGCGGGCATCGTGGTGAACACGGGGCTGTATTCCGTCAACATGGCGCTGACGGGAAACCGGGCGACGCTGAACATGAACAAAACCGCCACGGTGTTCTCCATGGCGAAGGAGCTGCTGCGCGGAACGCCCCTGGCGGGGCAGAGCGCGCTGCTGGTGATGCTGATCGTGGTAGCGCTGGTGGCGGCCTTCCTCTGCGCCTTTCTGAAAACGAAGCTGGGGCTGGCCATCCGGGCGACGGGAAACAACGCGGATATGGTCCGCTCCTCCTCCATCAATCCCACCTTCACGACGACGGTGGGCCTGTGCGTTTCCAACGCCTTTACCGCCCTGAGCGGCGCGCTGATGGCGCAGCAGCAGAAGAATTTCGAGATCAACATGGGTTCCGGCATGGTGACGGTGGCCCTGGCCAGCCTTCTGATCGGCGGCGTGTTCTTCGCCCGCCATAAGCCGGTGCCGCTGCGGGCGCTGGGGGCCGTGCTGGGGGCGGTGCTGTTCCGGATTGTTTACGCCCTGGCGCTGCGGTTTAATATGCCGGCCTTCATGCTGAAGCTGGTGTCGTCGGTCATCGTGGTCCTGGCGATCTCCGGGCCCTATCTGCGTAAGCGGATTCCGCTCGCGATCCGCCGCTGGCGGGCTTCCCGGGAAGGGGGGCGCGCCTGAAATGCTGCGGATGGAGCATGTTCATAAGACCTTTTCCCCCGGTACGCCGGACGAGAAGAAGGCGCTGATCGATTTTTCCCTGACGGTGGCGGAAGGGGATTTTGTCAGCATCATCGGGGCCAACGGCGCGGGAAAATCCACGCTGTTTAACGCCATCTGCGGAAGCTTCGCCGTCGATTCGGGAAGAATCCTGCTGGACGGCCGGAACGTCACCATGATGCCGGAGCACCACCGGGCCCGGATGATCGGCCGCCTGTTTCAGGATCCCATGCGGGGCACCGCGCCGGATATGAGCATCGAGGAAAACCTGGCCCTGGCCGCCGGGGAGGGCGGATGGCTTTCCCGGGTATCCGGGAAGGACCGAAAGGCCTTCCGGGAGCGGCTGAGCCTGCTGGGCATGGGGCTGGAGGACCGGATGCGTCAGCCTGTGGGTCTTCTGTCCGGCGGGCAGCGGCAGGCGCTGACGCTTCTGATGGCCACCTATCACGCGCCGAAGGTGCTGCTGCTGGACGAGCATACGGCGGCGCTGGATCCGGGAACGGCGGAAAAGGTGCTGGCCCTGACCCGGTCCATCGTGGAGGAGAACCGGATCACCTGCCTGATGATCACCCATAATATGCAGTCCGCCCTGGATCTGGGAAACCGGACGCTGATGATGGATCAGGGCCGGATCATCTATGACGTCTCGGGCGGGGAGCGGAAGGGGCTGACGATCGGGGATCTGACGGACCGGTTCCGGCAGCTGAGCGGACGAAAGCTCGACAACGACCGAATGCTGCTCACCAAAGCCTGAAACGGAATACGGGGCCTGCCCGCGAGGAAGCGCCCGCGCAGACAGGGGGACGGTTCTTTCTGTCCGCCGGGACAGAAGAACTGTCCCATCGTCTGGCCCCGGAATCTCGCCGAATCAGGATTTACAAATCAGGGGCCGATATGGTATGATGATATCGGTTCTTTTCTTGTATTATATCGGGCCAGACCCGAGTAATAAAAAACAGAACGAGGAGGCACCTATCCATGAAAAAACTGTTGGCCCTTCTGTTGGCCGCGTGCATGCTCCTGAGCGTGACCGCCGCCTTCGCGGAAAGCACCACCGCGGATATCCCGCTGGTGGTGGCGACGAGCGCCCTGTCCCAGAAGTTCAGCCCCTTCTTTGCTGACACCGGCTATGACCAGGATGTGGTCAGACGGACCCAGATCAACATGATGACCACCGACCGCGTGGGCGGGATCATCTATAACGGGATCAAGGGCGAGACCGTGGCCTATAACGGAACGGACTACACGTACTACGGAACCGGCGATCTTTCCGTCAAGTATGACGAGAAGACCGACATCACCACCTACGGCTATAAGATGCGCGAGGATCTGAAGTTCTCCGACGGAGAGCCCGTGACCATCGACGACGTCATCTTTACCTATTATGTCTTCCTGGATCCGGCCTACAACGGCTCCACGACGCTGAACAGCTATGACATCGTGGGTCTGAAGTCCTACCTGACCCAGATTCCGGAAGCGAACGTGGAAGAGGTTTCCGCCATTGCGGACGCCGTGAAGGCCGCCTTTGCCGCCCATGGCGCGGATTACAAGGTCGCCGAGGGCGATTCCTTCACCCAGGAAGTCTTCGATACCTATGCCGCCGCCGCCACGAAGCTGTGGAAGGAGGATCTGCAGGGGATCGTGGACTATGTTTTCGCCAACTATGCCACGGACTACGCGGAGAGCATCACCGGCAAGACCGCCGAGGAAGTCGGCAAGTCCGACGCCCTGAAGGTCTTCCTGGCCGGCAATCTCTGGGGCTTCCCGATCGAGAATCAGGAATGCACCCTGGATGATCTCTATGCCGCCGCTTCCGCCAAATACGCGGGCAGCCTCGACGCCTATCTGGCCGCGGGCGAATCCGCGACCGGCACCACCGCCGACGCGATCAACAGCCAGCTGATGACCGACGCGGCGGCCGCCGCGGGCGTCGATACCTCCGCCGGCGTGCCCAACATCACCGGCATCAGGCGGATCGACGACTACAGCCTGGAGGTTCAGGTCAAGGGCTTCAGCGCCCCCGCCGTGTATTCCATCCTGGGGCTGGACATTACGCCGATGCACTACTACGGCGATCCCTCCCAGTATGACTACGCGAACAACACGTTCGGCCATCCCTTCGGCGATCTTTCCCTGATCCAGGCGAAGACCGACGCGCCCATGGGCGCGGGCCCCTATAAGTTCGTCAAGTACGACAACCGCGTTGTGTACTACGAGGCGAACGAGAACTACTTCCTGGGCGCCCCCAAGACGAAGAACTTCCAGTACAAGGAAACCAACGCGGCCGAAGTGGCTTCCGCCGTTCAGACCGGAACCGCCGACGGCGGCGAGATGACCGGCAGCAAGACCAACTTCGAAATGCTGAGCTCCTTCAACGACAACGGCGAGGTGACCGGCAACGTTGTGACCACCTACAGCGTGGCCAACCTGGGCTACGGCTACATCGGCCTGAACGCCGACACGATGAACGTGGCGGGCGATCCCGGCAGCGAGGCCTCGAAGAATCTGCGGAAGGGCTTCGCCACCGTGCTGTCCGTCTACCGCGATACCGCCTTTGACAGCTACTACGGCGACGCCGCGGCGGTCATCAACTATCCGATTTCCTCCACCAGCTGGGCGGCTCCCCAGCCGACGGACGAAGGCTATCGCGTCGCCTACTCCGTGGATGTGGACGGCAACCCCATCTATACCGCCGACATGACCGCGCAGCAGAAGTACGAGGCCGCCAAACAGGCCGCCATCGGCTTCTTCAAGGCCGCCGGCTACACCTTCGACGAGGCGGCGGGCAAGTTCACCGCGGCTCCGGAAGGCGCGGCCCTGAGCTATGAAGTCATCATCCCCGGCGACGGCACCGGCGACCACCCCTCCTTCGCGATCCTGACGGACGCCCGGGAAGCCCTGGCCTCCATCGGCATCGAGCTGAAGATTAACGACCCGGCGGACTCCAACGTCCTGTGGGACGCCCTGGACGCCGGTACCCAGAACATGTGGTGCGCCGCCTGGGGTTCCACCATCGATCCCGATATGTACCAGGTCTATCATTCCTCCAACATCGTGGGCAAGGGCGGCAGCGACAGCAACCACTATCACATCCAGAGCGAGAAGCTGGATGAGCTGATCCTGAACGCGCGCCAGAGCGCCGACCAGGCCTACCGCAAGGAAGTCTACAAGGACGCCCTGAACGAGATCATGGACTGGGCGGTTGAAATCCCCGCCTATCAGCGCCAGAACATCGTCATCGCCAGCACCGAGCGGGTGAACATCGGGACCGTGACGCCGGATGTGACCACCTACTGGGGATGGCTGAGCGAAGCGGAGCTTCTGGAAATGAACGCCACCAAGTAAGGCCGGTCCTGCTACAGAGAAACTGAACGATCAATCCCTGACCGGTTTTCGCCCCCGCGGCGGGAACCGGTCAGGGAAAATTCTGCTTTATCGGCGGAGCGCGGGAACTGTCCCCGCGTTCCGGAATCGTCATCCGGACAGCATGGCAGACGTGAGCTGCTGTTCACAGAGGAGAACGTCAACGTGTGGAAGTTTATTGTACGGCGGATCTTTCTGGCCGTCATCATCGTGATCCTGGGGTCCTTTATTATCTACGGCGTGATGCGCGCCATGCCCACCAGCTTCGTGGAGTCGATGGCCCGGCAGCGGGCCGCCGCCAGCGCCACCACCGGCGGGCCGACCTATCAGGAGTGGCTGGAACAGCTCAATGAATCCTATCATATGAACACGGACATCCTCAGCGGCTTTTTCAGCTGGCTGGGCGGCGTCCTCCGGGGGGATTTCGGGGACAGCTGGAAATACGGCGTTCCCGTGACCCAGAAATTCGGGGAGGTCATCTGGCACTCCGTGATCCTGAACTGTATCACGCTGGTGCTCCAGGTGATCATCTGTATTCCCCTCGGCATCCAGGCGGCCCGGCGCCAGTACAGCGGCTTCGATTACGGCATTACCGTCTTCGCCATGCTCTGTATCTCGCTGCCGACATTCTTCCTGGCGACGCTTTTGAAATACGCCTTCGCCATCAAGCTGGGGTGGTTCGACCTCTACGGCCTGGTGGGGCGGTATCATGAGCAGCTGAGCCAGGGCGCCAAGATCCTGGATATTGCCCACCACATGTTCCTGCCGGTGCTGACGCTGGCGATGCTGAACATCGGCGGCCTGACCCGGTATACCCGGACGAACATGCTGGAGGTTCTGAACGCGGACTATATCCGAACCGCCCGGGCCAAGGGCCTGCCGGAGCGGACGGTGATCAACCGCCACGCCTTCCGCAACACCCTGATTCCCCTGGTCAGCTATATGAGCTATCTGATCCCGAGCCTCTTCTCCGGCTCCATGATCACCGAAACGCTGTACCAGATCCCGGGCATCGGTTACATATCCTATGACGCGATGATCGCGGGCGACCTGCCCTTTACCATGTTTTATTCCATGTTCGGTCTGATCCTCACCCAGATCAGCCTGATGCTGGCCGATATCATGTACGCCGTGGTGGATCCGCGGGTCCGTGTGAACTGAGGAGACTGAAATGAGCGAAATGATCAAGGACAACAACCGGGAACCCCAGGAAAATCTGGCCCTGGACGACGGCCGCCGGGTGAAGGTGCTCTCCCCGGGCATGATGGTCTTCAAGCGTTTTATCCGGAACCGGCTCGCCATCGTGGGTATTTGCATTCTGATCTTTATGTTCCTGTTCTCCTTCCTGGGGGGCGTCATCTCCCCCTACCGGCAGGACCAGGTTTTCTATAAGGTGGATTCCGCCAACAAGGAATACGCGGGGGCCGTGGTCAATACCGATTACCGTTTTGCCACGGTGGACGGGTCCCCCCTGTCCACCATGGTCCGCGCCACCTTTAACAGCCAGGTCAAGGGAAAACCGGAGGAGTCGGTGACCTTTACCGCCGATGGCGCCACCTATACCGCGAAGAAGGTGGACGACGGCTTCTGGCTGATTACCGCCGGACAGGACCTGGGGAAGGTCGCCCTGCTGGGGAAGATCGTGGACGTCAAGGCGGCGGAGGGGAAGGAGATCTCCCCGGCGCTGAAGGAGGCCGCCGCCGCGGCCGCCGCCGCGGGCCAGACGGCCTTCGAGCTGGAGGGCGACGCCTATACCCTGACCCGGGATGTGGGCAAATCCTATCGGCTCAGCGGCATGAGCGAGATCGCCCTGGCGAGCCTTCTGAACTTTGACGCCCCGGATCCGGCCCGGGCCGGCCTGGCGGCGGACTATACCTTCCGCCGCAACTGCGAAACGGCCATGCACCGGGGGGAGAAAGCCTTCGAGGCGGGAGGGGAAACCTATACCCTGAACGCTGTCAGCGAGAACGACGCCGAGGTGCTGGACCGGAGCGGCGCGCCGGTGGCCCGCGTTTCCAATATTATCGTCAACCCGGTCACCAGCGGCGTCCTGCTGCCCCCGGCCTACCGGGAAGCGGTGACGGACGCCATCGCCAACCACCAGACCGCCTTCGAATACGTCAATCCGGAGGGCGTCACCGAAAAGCACACCATCCAGATGCGGGGCAATACCTATATCATCTCCACCGTCCAGCAGACCTACCTGATCGATATGTATGCCGCTCCGGGCCCGGATCATCCCCTGGGGACCGACGACCACGGCATGGACGTGCTGACCCGCCTGATGTACGGCGGCCGGATCTCCCTGATGGTGGGCTTCATTGTCATGATCCTGGAAAACATCATCGGGATCATTATCGGCGGCGTGTCCGGCTATTTTGGCGGCTGGGTGGATACGCTGCTCATGCGCTTCGTGGATCTCTTCAATTCGATTCCCTATTACCCGATGATGATCATCGCCGGCGCCATCATGGATTCCTTCGAGGTGGATCCCTATCTCCGGCTCTATATGATGATGGCCATCATGGGCATCATGGGCTGGACCGGCGTGGCCCGGGTGGTCCGGGGCCAGATCCTCTCCCTCCGGGAGCAGGACTTCATGGTGGCCACCGAAGCCACCGGTATCCGGGTGTCCCGGCGGATCTTCCGCCACCTGGTGCCCAACGTCATGCCCCTGCTGATCGTGCAGGCCACCATGGGCCTGGGGAGCATCATCCTGACGGAGGCGACGCTGAGCTTCCTGGGCCTGGGCATCAAATATCCCCTGGCCTCCTGGGGCAGCATTATCAACTCCTCCTCGAATATTTACGTTATGACCAACTGCTGGTATCTGTGGATCCCGGCGGGCCTGCTGATCGTGCTGACGGTGCTGGGCTTCAACTTCGTCGGCGACGGGCTGCGGGACGCCTTTGATCCCCGGATGAAACGCTGAGAACGGGAGGATAAAGAAGATGGCCAGAAAGGATTCCAACTTTATTTCCGCCCGTGAATCCCGCCGAATCAGCCGGGAAAACGCGAAGATTACGAAAAAGCTGGACGCGCGGTTGAACCGGAAGCACGTGCCGGAGCGGGAATACCTCACCCAGATGCATGACCCGGGCAACGTCGTGGAGTTTGACGATCTGCATACCAGCTTTTTTACCGACGTGGGCACGGTCAAGGCCGTGGACGGCGTCAGCTTCAGCGTGCCGGTGGGCAAAACCGTGGGCATTGTGGGGGAGAGCGGCTGCGGAAAGTCCGTGACCAGCCTCAGCCTGATGCAGCTCCTGCAGCGGCCCAGCGGCCAGATCGTTTCCGGCGAGATCCGCCTGAACCTGGGGGAGAAGGCCTACGATGTGGCGAAGATGCCGATCCGGGCCATGGAAAAGATTCGGGGCAACGTGGTTTCCATGATTTTTCAGGAGCCCATGACCAGTCTGAATCCGGTCTTCCGCATCGGCTTCCAGCTGGATGAGATCATCCATCTCCACAGCCCCGAGCAGACCTCGGAGGAGGTCAAAAGGCGGTCCATCGACGCGATCCGTCTGGTGGGCATCCCCGACGCGGAAGGCATCTATAACCGCTATCCCCACGAGCTTTCCGGCGGCATGCGCCAGCGCATCGTCATCGCCATGGCCCTGGTCTGCCATCCCCGGCTGATCATTGCCGACGAGCCTACGACGGCCCTGGACGTTACGATTCAGGCCCAGATCCTGGAGCTCCTTCGGAAGCTGAAGGGGGAGATCAACGCCTCCATTATGCTGATCACCCATGACCTGGGGGTCATCGCCGAAATGGCGGACTACGTGGTGGTCATGTATGCCGGCCGCGTGGTGGAAAAGGGCCTGGCCCGGGAGGTCTTCCTGGATCCCCGCCATCCCTATACCATCGGCCTGATGGAGTCCAAGCCCGTGATCAATAAAACCGTGGAACGGCTGTACTCCATCCCCGGCTCCGTGCCGAATCCCGTGAACATGCCGGATTACTGCTATTTCCGGGACCGGTGCGAAAAATGCGTGAGCCGGTGCCAGGGGGAGTATCCGCCGGAGGTTCACGTCTCCGACACGCATATCGTCAGCTGCTGGCGGTATTTTGACGATCCGAAGCGAGGTGGCAACGAATGAGCGAGACCAGCGCGAACGTCCTGGAGGTTCGCAACCTCTGCAAATATTTTCCGATTAAGGCTGGTCTCTTCAGCCATGTGGTGGGCCAAGTCCACGCGGTGGAGAACGTCTCCTTCACCCTGAAGCGGGGCACGACCATGGGCCTGGTGGGGGAGAGCGGCTGCGGCAAGACCACCATCGGCAAAACCCTCCTCAACCTGACCCCGAAGACCAGCGGCGAGGTGATCTTCAACGGCAGCGTCCATCTGGACCAGCTTTCCGCCCGGGAGCTCCGGGCCTTCCGTCCGAAGATTCAGATTATCTTCCAGGATCCCTATGCCAGCCTGTCCCCCCGGCTGCCGGTCGGAGAGATTATCGGCGAGGCGGTCCGGGAGCACCATATCGTGCCCGACGGCGAGCTGAACGCCTATGTCTCCCGCATCATGAAGAGCTGCGGCCTCTTCGATTACCAGAAGGACCGCTATCCCCATGAGTTTTCCGGCGGCCAGCGCCAGCGGATCTGTATCGCCCGGGCCATCGCGCTGAATCCGGACTTCATCGTCTGCGACGAGCCGGTGTCCGCCCTGGACGTGTCCATCCAGGCGCAGATTATCAACCTGCTGGAGGATCTCCAGAAGGAGTTCAACCTGACCTACCTGTTTATCAGCCATGATCTGTCCGTCGTCCAGCACATCTCCGACACCGTGGGGGTCATGTATCTGGGAAACATGGTGGAGTACGCCGATAAGAAGGAAATTTTCGCCCGGCCGCTCCATCCCTATACCCGGGCGCTCTTCAGCGCGATCCCGGTGCCGGATCCCACGGTGAAGATGAACCGGATCATCCTGGAGGGGAGCATTCCGTCCCCCGCCAATCCGCCCTCGGGCTGCAAGTTCCATACCCGGTGCCGGGAGTGCCGCGGCGTCTGCGCCCAGAAGGCTCCGAAGCCAGTCGACATGGGCGGCGGCCATACCGTGGCCTGCCATATGTACGATCCGGAGAGCGGCTATGCCCAGGAAAAGAACTGATCTTCCGAAGGGGGACGATGGCCGGATCATCGCCGATATGAACGTGGAGGGCATGCCCTGGTATACGCCGGGAGCCCGGCCCCGGCGCGCCGGCGAAAAGAACGAAGAAGACCCGCCCCGGTATCCGCCTGGGGCGCAGCCCCGGCGCGGCGGCGACAGAGAAGGGCTCGCCGGGCCGGCCCTGAGCCGGGAGGAATCCCGCCTCTATACCTGGGGAGCCCTGAAGGCGGCCCTGCTGGTGGTCGGCGTCCTGTGCGCCGGCATCATCCTCTTCGTGCTCTTCTGTACGGAGATCTGGTTTCGGTAAAAATACTGCCCAACAATCTGAGCGCCCGGTAACCGGAACGTGGGAACTGTACCCCTGTTCCACGCGTGTGGAACAACACACCCCGCGTTCATCACCTTATGTCCCGCGTTCCACGAGCGCTCTCTCGGCCTCCCGGAAAACCGCCGCGGCGGCGAAGGCGACGCCCCCAACCGCCAGCAGCATCAACAGCCCCGGCCATTCCGCCGCGGCGCTTCCCCCGGTCAGAAGAAAAACAGCATCCCCGATCACGGCCCCCAGGGAGCAGGCTCCGCAGCCAACCGCGGAGCGGAGCACCCGGCCGGGGCCGTTTTCCTTCTGCAGACGGGTCATTTTTTCCGGCGCCCGGAACAGCCCCCAGAGGCCAAGCGCCCAGTAGAAGCAGGGAAACAGGCTCAGCCCGGCGGGCAGGAACACAAACAGCGCCCGGGTTCCGGGAAAGTCCAGCCGGAAATACGCAAGCAGCAGCGCCAGATAAAGCCCCCAGAGGATCAGCCCCCGGAGCGCCAGGCTTTTCCCGGAGGCGCCGCCCTCAAAGACGAACAGGGGTCCCCGGTATACGGGCACCCGCTTTTCCCGGCTGCCTTCGAACCGGGTTTCGTTGATCCAGTCTTCCTTATACTTTCGCTCTTTCATGGCTGCAGTTTACCCCGCCGGGAAAAGGCTGTCAATCCCCTTCCCCTTTTTCGTTGCGCGGAGGAGGCCAAAGAGGTACAATACCGGAAGAAGGAACGAAGGAACGAAGAAAAGAAGAAAAGAAAAAAAGACGGAAAGACGATAGAAGGAAACGGAGGCGGTAAAGGAATGCGAAGGATCGGGCGAAGGACGTCGGAAAGGGCATGGCCGCGAAGGCTTGCGGCGGCGCTGACGGCGCTGGTCTGCCTTGCGACGCTTTCCCTGGCGGTGGCCGCGGCGGCGGCCTCCGGGCCGGAGGGGACGGAAACCCCGCTGCGGGTGCTTCTGCGGCGGCTGAACCTGTCCGACCGGGCGGAGCTGACGCTGCGGGGGCGATACCTGGGGCGGGGAGAAAACGGCATGGAGGTGGTCTTTCCCCGGGACGGGCGGATGACCCTGATGCTGGAGGACGGGCGAATCCTGGTCCGCTACGAGGGGGCCTTTCTTTCCGCGGGCGCTTCCTTCACCCTGACGCGCCTAGAGGACGGGGGAGACGGCTCCGAACCCGAACCCGGCAGCACCTCCGAATCCGCTTCAGGCAGCGCCTCCGGGCTCTATATCGGCAGCGCGGGGCTGTATCCCGGGGACCTTCGGCTGACCGTTTCGGAGGGAAAGCTCCAGGCGGTTCTGACCCTGTCGATGGAGGACTATCTGCTCGGCGTCGTGCCCTACGAGATGAGCGACAGCTTTCCCCTGGAGGCGCTGAAGGCCCAGGCGGTCTGCGCCCGGACCTACGCGATGAACAAAATGAATCCCCAGCGGGAGTGGGACGTGGTGGACACCACCAACGACCAGGTCTTCCGCGGGGTTTCGGAGAATACGGTGAACGCTGCCCGGGCGGTGGCGGAGACCGCCGGCCTGCTGCTGACCCGGAACGGGCGCCTGGTGGAATGCTATTATTCCGCCTCCAACGGCGGCCAGACGGAGATCCCCGCCCACGTCTGGGGCAGCGGGGAAACGGCGGGGAAATACGAGATCGCCGACGACCCCTGGGACGCGGGCAATCCCGACAGCCTGACCCGCTCGGCGACGCTGAAAAAGGATGGTACCGGGCTGTACCGCCGGATCACCGGCCTGATCCGGGAGGCGGTTTTTGCCAGGCCTGAATGGCAGAAGGGCGGCTTTTCAACCCAGGAATCGGACTTCCGGGTGGACGGGTTTTCCGCGATGGCCCTGAAGACGCCGCGGTTCGATTCCCCCAGCCGCCTGATGACGGAGCTGGAGATCACCCTGACAGCCTCCGGCCGAAAGGTGGCGGGAGGAACGCTGGGCGGCTTTGAATCCGCCGGAAGCCTGACCATTACCCTGCCGCTGTTTCCGGCGGTCAAGCATGCCCTGGGGCTGGCCATTAACGGCACGGATAACGAAATCTTCACCCTGACGGAAACGGAGGAGGCCTTCCGCCTGACGGCGGGCCGCTTCGGCCACGGGGTCGGCCTGAGCCAGCGGGGCGCCCAGTGGATGGCCCAGGAGGGTGGAAAGACCTTCGACGAGATTCTCGCCTTCTATTTTCCGGACAGCCAGATCATGAAATATGAGGCCCATCCGGCGCCGCTGCCGACGGTGCCGCCGGCTATGAACCGGACGCCGGCGCCGGAGGCCACCCCGGCGCCGAAGCCGACCCTGATGCCGGTTTCCGCCGAGGGACTGCCGGAGGGGGCGTATCTGGCTTCCGTGGAAAACATTCAGGACGGAACGACGCTGAATCTGCGGGCGGAACCCTCCCCGACGGCGGAGGTGCTGCGGACCCTGGCCAAGCATCAGCGGCTGATCGTGCTGGACGAGATGGACGTTCCCGGCTGGGCCCGGGTCCGAACGGACGTCATCGAGGGCTACGTGATGCGGTCCTATCTGGAAAGAGAATAATGGGACGGGGGGACGGTTCCTCCGTCCCATGGAACGGGGGCTGGCGCGGGATCCTGTGATGGCCACGGTGGGGGAGCGGGCCTTTCCGCGGCCATCCGGTCAGGTTCGGAAAAAGACCAGAACGGATATTGCGTTTCTCCGCTTTCTCGTCTACAATCTATTGCGGTTTTGATTAATTCGGAGAGGTGACTGCTTCATGGATGAGGAGACGAAAGAAACGCAGGAATCATGGGAAGAATCCCATCCCTGGCTCTCGAAGATGACGCGGCAGGATGAGAATGATTCCGTGGACGAAGTGATCCGGTATACGCTGGATGAACTGAGGCTGGCGTGAGGGGGGGATCACCCGTGAATTACCGTTCACCAGGGAGAAGGATATGGAACAGTACATTGTTACGGGCATGAGCTGTGCCGCATGCCAGGCCAGGGTGGAAAAAGCCGTCAGCAAGGTGCCGGGCGTAACGAACTGCTCGGTGAGCCTGCTGACCAATTCCATGGGCGTGGAGGGGTCCGCCTCCCCGGCGGAGATCATCGGCGCCGTGGAAGCGGCGGGCTACGGCGCCAGCCTGAAAACCGGCGCCAAAGCGGAAAGCGCCGCCTCCGCCGGTGAGGAAGCGCTCAGGGACCGGGAAACGCCGGTCCTGAAAAAAAGGCTGATCGCCTCCGTGATCCTGCTGATTCCGCTTCTGTATCTGTCTATGGGCCACATGATGTGGGGCTGGCCGCTTCCCGCCTGGTTTGATGGGAACCACATGGCCATGGGGCTGGCACAGATGGTGCTGACGGGGCTCATCATGGTTATCAACCAGAAGTTCTTCATCAGCGGCTTCAGGGCGCTGGGGCATCTTGCTCCCAATATGGACAGCCTGGTAGCCCTGGGGGCGTCCGCTTCCTTCCTGTGGAGCCTGTATGTGCTCTTTGCCATGACCCGGGCGGCGGCGGACGGGAACCAGGCGGCGGTCACGGCTTATATGATGGATTTCTATTTCGAATCCGCGGCTACCATTCTGACGCTGATTACCGTGGGGAAGATGCTGGAGGCACGGGCAAAGGGCAAAACAACGGACGCCCTGAAGGGCCTCATGAACCTGGCTCCCAGGACCGCCGTTCTGCTGCGGGACGGAAGGGAGACGGAGGTGCCCATCGCCCAGGTCAGGCAGGGGGACATCTTCGTGGTGCGGCCGGGCGACAGCATCCCGGTGGACGGCGTCGTCCTGGAGGGCGGCAGCGCGGTCAACGAGGCGGCCCTGACCGGCGAGAGCGTGCCCGTGGATAAGGCGGCGGGCGACAGCGTATCCGCCGCCACCGTTAATCAGTCCGGCTTCCTGAAATGTCAGGCCACCCGGGTGGGCGAGGATACCACCCTGAGCCAGATCATCCGCATGGTCAGCGACGCGGCGGCCACCAAGGCCCCCATCGCCAAGATCGCCGACAGGGTATCCGGCATCTTCGTGCCGGTGGTGATCGGGATCGCCGTCATCACGGCGGCGGTCTGGATGCTGGTGGGGAAGGATACGGGCTATGCCCTGGCCCGGGGAATCTCCGTGCTCGTGATCTCCTGCCCCTGCGCCCTGGGCCTGGCCACGCCTGTGGCCATCATGGTGGGCAACGGTGTCGGCGCAAGGAACGGCATCCTGTTTAAAACCGCCGCGTCCCTGGAGGAAACGGGCAGGGTGCGGATCGTGGCGCTGGACAAGACCGGCACCATCACCCAGGGGGAGCCGCGGGTGACGGACCTTGTTCCCGCCGCGGGCGTTGACGAAAAAACGCTGCTGACCCTGGCGGCCTCCGCCGAGCGGCACAGTGAGCATCCCCTGGCAAAGGCCATTCTCCGGGAGGCGGAAGAAAGGAAGCTGGCCCTGGCCAGGGCTACAGACTTTGAAGCACTGCCCGGCAGCGGCATCCGCGCTTCCCTGGAGGGGGGGAAGCTCCTTGGCGGCAGCGTGGCCTTTATCCGGAGCCTGATGGGGCTTTCCGCCGATACGGAAGAGAAAGCCCGGGCGTTTTCCGAACAGGGGAAAACCCCTCTGCTGTTTGCCCGGGACGGGAAGTTCATCGGCATGATCGCCGTAGCGGACGTGATCAAGGAGGACAGCCCCCGGGCCATTTCCGAGCTTCGCGGCATGGGCGTGCGGGTGGTTATGCTCACCGGCGACAATGAGCGTACGGCCAGGGCCATCGGCAATCAGGCCGGCGTGGATGAGGTGATTGCCGGCGTCAGACCCGACGGCAAGGAACAGGCCATCCGGCAATTACAGGAAAGCGGGAAGGCCGCCATGGTGGGCGACGGCATCAACGACGCGCCGGCCCTGACCCGGGCGGATATGGGCATCGCCATCGGCGCGGGTACGGACGTGGCCATTGACGCGGCGGACGTGGTGCTGATGAAAAGCCGGCTGTCGGATGTGCCCGCCGCCATTCGCCTGAGCCGCGCCACCCTGCGGAACATTCACCAGAACCTCTTCTGGGCTTTTATCTATAATGTGATCGGCATTCCCCTGGCGGCGGGGGTGTTTATTCCGATCTTTGGATGGACGCTGAACCCCATGTTCGGGGCGGCCGCCATGAGCCTTTCCAGCTTTTGCGTGGTCAGCAACGCCCTGCGGCTGAACTTCGTCCGCCTGCGGGGCCGGGAAGGCGACCGGGCGCTCCGGCCCGCTCCGGAGGTCAGGACTGTTTCCGCGGCGCGGGCGCCCCGGGTACGGATGAAGCTGACCATCGATGGAATGATGTGCGAGCATTGCGAGGCAAGGGTTCAAAAGGCGCTGGAATCCATCCCCGGCGTGATCAGCGCGCAGGCGGATCATCGGGCGGGGCAGGCCACCCTACAGGCGGAAGGAGCGATTGACGAAGCGCTGCTCCGCCAGGCCGTGGAGGCGGAGGATTATCAGGTGCTTGAGGTTTTCGACGAAACGGAGATGGAGCGATGCTGAACCAGTTTTCAAGAACCGAGCTCCTGCTGGGTCCGGAAGCCATGCGGCGCCTGTCCGAATGCCGGGTAGCCGTCTTTGGGATTGGCGGCGTGGGCGGATACGCAGTGGAAGCCCTGGCCCGGTCCGGCATCGGCGCGCTGGATCTGATCGACGACGACCGGGTCTGTCTGACCAACCTGAACAGACAGCTGTACGCCACCCGGAAAACGGTTGGGAAATACAAGGCTGACATAGCGGAAGAAAGGGTGCGCGAGATCAATCCGGACTGCCGGGTCGTTACCCACAAAACCTTTTTCATGCCCGAAACACAGGCGGAATTTGATTTTACTCAATATGACTATGTGGTGGACGCCATTGATACCGTGAAGGGAAAGCTGGCGCTGGTGGAACAGGCGCGGGACGCCCATACCCCGATTATCTCTTCCATGGGCGCCGGAAACAAGCTGGATCCGACGGCTTTTCGGGTGGCGGATATCTATCAGACGTCCGTCTGTCCCCTGGCGCGGGTCATGCGCACCGAATGCCGGAAAAGGGGAATCCGCCATCTGAAAGTCGTCTATTCGACGGAAAAGCCGATCCGTCCGCTCGAGAACCCCGCCATCAGCTGCCGGGAGCACTGTATCTGTCCGCCGGATACCCGAAAATGCACAGTGCGCAGGGATATTCCCGGCTCCACGGCCTTCGTTCCCTCCGTGGCCGGGCTGATTATTGCCGGCGAGGTTGTCAAAGACCTGTGCGGGATGTGATATTTTGCGGAGCATAAAAAGGGAACATGGCCTTTGGCCATATACTCAACCACGACAAAAGGGTATTCATTATGAAAAACATAGACTACAGCCCCGCAGGATTTTTCATAAATCATGTAATGCCTCCTGAATCATTGCTTTGAAACCGGACGGGCCCGTCAGAGCAGCCGCTTGAAGGCTTCCGTCATGGTCATCAGCTGATAGCGCAGCAGCCACCAGGCATCATTCCATTCCGGAACCTTCTTGACGACCTCCAGGATATCCGGATAATACTTGTCCGTGAGCGTGACATAAGCCGCCATCCTTTTCCGGGAGAAGCAGTCTGCCATGCCGGCGATGTTGTTGACCCGGTCCAGACACTTGATCAGGCAGGCCAGGGGATTCTTCCGGATGTTTTCAAAATAGACGTCGTCCAGATCCGGCCGGGATTCGTCATAGGTATTGTAGGATACCAGCCGGACCACCTCCCGAACCCGATCGCCCACGGGCAGGTCCGATAGCTTCAGGTCGGAATCCTCCACCATGTCGTGGGCCAGGCAGGAGGCGATGATATCGTCGTCCCGCAGCCCCATGGCCAGGGCATGACAGGCCATGGTCAGGGGATGCACCATGTAGGTGGTATCAAAGCCGTTGCGGCTGGAGCGAACCTGCCCGCCGTGGGCTGTGCGCAGCAGATCCAGCACCGCCAGGGTCTGGGGCATGTTCAGCAGCTGGGCCCGGCCCTTGACAAAGGAGAACATGTGGCTGAAGCTGAAGTTGACCGGCTTCAGATCCCAGCGGTGCTCCTCCTGCGCGAAGAGGCTGTCCAGGGAGAGATCCAGAACCTTCGCGAGTATCGGCAGATGTTCCGAATCCGGGATATACTTTCCCTGTTCCCAGGTGCTGACGGCCTGAAAGCTGACCCCCAGCTTATCTCCCAGCTGCTCCTGGGTCAGCCCCCTGGCCTTTCGTGCTTTCGCGATGCGCTGTCCGATCAGGACGGATTGTTTCATGGCGGCGGTCTCCTTTGCTGCTTTGTCTGTCATACGGATCATCTCCCTTCCGAAAAACAGGATATCAGAAAGGGGAGGGGAGAACCAGCAGACTCGAATTGAACTTGAATATAATAATTCCAGTTTAACTTGAATTATCCTGTCGGAAATGTTTTCCGTGAAGAAACCGGTTTTTTCCGGATGGAGAAAATGGACAGCAAAAGCCTCCCCGTGAAGCCGGAAGAAAGGCGCTTCAGGGAGGAAGAATGGAGTGGTCTGTACTGGACTCGAATCAGTGACCCCATCAAGGTGAACGATGTGCTCTCACTATGTAGTATGTTTGCAGCAAAACCACAAGATCTTGTGGTTATGAACCATCAAAATCCATCAAATTCCACAAGAGTCGCTTGGCTTTACCGGTGGGGCAAACTGTTATCAACCATAATCCAAAACGAAAAACATAAAATGAAAATGACGAAAAAAGTAAAATGATCATACTCTCTTGCGGTCATTTCTTCTCCCCCTCTGTTCCTGTCCATTGAAATCGAGTTTCCCGAATAAAAAAGGAGCCGGTTCACATCTCCGTGCTCCACTTAGCCCTTCGTACGACCCACTCGCCGTACGGTTTTGCCCTTTCGGGCTGTTCAGTTGATAAGATTCAGCGATTACGACCTTACCAGTCGGTTCGGATAGAGTATATCATATATCATTCTACTTTGCAATACCCTCCGGCAATTTTTTCGACCTGTGCGGTTGAAAAATATTATCCCCAATAGCGATTCAAGCTCCGCATGTTAATGTGGAGCTCAGATCGTAGACAAATCCTCCGATAGCGTCGTATTGTGCAAATGCGCTGCTGTCCTGATCCACGACCCAAATATCTTCCGCCCGCAACAGCTGCTCCCGGACCCAAAGAGAGAGAAGGGAATTTCCAACAAGTCCCATTCCCAATATCATTATTTTTTTATTATCGTCATTCATAATGCTCAGCCTTCTCCTGCTAAACTGA
>JAFRHH010000025.1 GCA_017433405.1 Clostridia bacterium
ATTTTTTGCACCTTTTGACCGGGAGCATCCAAAAAGGCCCTTCCCTTTTTGATGTTTTATTCACGGTATTCGCTGGGGTTGACGCCGGTGACCGACTTGAAATTCCGCCGGAAGGTCAGAATATTGGAAAAGCCGCACCGGGCCGCGATCTCCTCCAGGCTCAGATCCGTCTCCCGCAGAAGCTCCTTCGCCCGCTGGATCTGGCGATCCCGGACATAAGCCAGGAAGGTCTGGTTATATTTCTTTCGGCAGATCAGCCCGACCATCTTTGTCGACACCCCGAACCGGTCCGCCACCCCGTTCAGGCTCAGATCCGGGTCGTAGATGTGCTCCTCGAGATACCGGGTGATTTCCGTTTCCAGATCCTTCTCCCGAGCCTCTCCCTCCCCGACGGCATCCTCGGCGAGGCTGGCCTCGAACACCTGTCGGTAGTAGGCGAAGATTTCCTCGATGGTGGCGGCGTCCCGAATCGGCTCCATCCGGACGTGGGTGGTGCTCAGATCGAAGGCGTTCCGCAGGGCCTTCCGGATCGTCCAGTACAGCTCGTCCGCCATCTGGCGGATCTGTTCCGCCGGCAGGTCCGCCTCCACCAGGTTCTTCTGATAGATGTCGTCCAGCATCCCGTTGAGCCCCTCCAGGTTCCGTTCCCGGAGCATCCGCACCATCTGCTTCTGGGCATCCTTCGGGAAATAATACCCCGGTTCGTTATCCCGCCGGTCCTCCGGGAAATACACCGCGCCCCGGCCGCCGGTCAGCATCTGGCCCAGGGAAGCCTTCGCCTCGAGGCAGGCGGCGTTCAGCCGCTCCAGATCGCTCTCCCGGCGCCCCGTCCCAATGGTGATGAGGGTGCTTTCGTCGCCGAGGTTTTCCTCGACGGTGTGGTAGAAGCGGTAGAAGAAATCCTCGAAGCCCTCCCGGCTGTCCCCCGCCGCGATGACATAGGTGTTCTGAAGGTTTTCCGGTACGGCAGCCAGCTGAAACTCCTCGCTCTGTCCTTCCTCGGTGAAGGTTTGTTCAGGTTCGCCATTCCCGTCCGGATGCCCATTCTGCAGCCGTTCCCGATGGCGCGGATCAGGGACGGAATCCGGCTCCTCAGCAAACGCTAATTCGCGTCTGCCATACTGTCCGGATGACGAATGTGTATCCGCTTCGCCTGAGCGTTCGCGGACAAAATCTGTCTCCCGGCACAGGGAGATCAGCAGGCTCTGAAGATCCCGGTATCGTTTTTCCGCCGCCGGAATATCCCGGACGATGGTAAAATTGACCACGCCCACCATATAGTATTTCCGTTTCAGCTCCGTAAACTGCTCCTGCACCAGGGTTTCCGCGGATCCCGCGCCCCGGATCGCCGCCTGTAAAATTCCCTGGCGGGCGTAGGGGGTGATGGTGACCATCTTTTCCCGGTAGCCGTTTCGCTCGCCGATCAGGCTGGAAATCCCCTGCAGGATATGGTCAAACTCGTTGGCCCCGTTCCCGGGGGCGGCCTCCTCCTTTTTATCCCCGGCTTCGGGCCCCGGCACCAGCCGGCGGATATCGTCGATGGGCTTGTAATACCTCCGGGCGATCCGGTAGGTCAGCGCTACCGAAAGGATCGCCGCCATGGCCATAATGGCCAGCGGCAGCAGCGCCGAAACCGGGATCGGCCTGCGAAGGGCGCTTTCCGGTACGATGGTCGTGTATTCCACCGTTCCGTCCGCCTGGCTCCGAACCCGGAACTCCACCCCGCCGGCCGTGCCGCTTTCGAGCACCGGCTGACCCCGCCGGGTGATCCGAACCGCCGCCTCCCCGGTTTTTTCCCGGAGGGAGGCCAGCAGCTGATCCTTCTCGATCAGCACCAGCACCTCCCCCTTCGTCGAGCTCCGGCTGCCGAAGCCGGTATAGGCCTCCCCGTAGATGAGGAATTCCTTGTTCAGAATGATCTGGGGACCGCTGACCCCCAGCAGCCCCGCGGCGGTGGTCATCCCGAGGTAGGGCGAGGACTGAAGCACCCGGCATTCCCCGTTGAGGGAATAGACGGTTCCCGGCAGGAAAACCTTCCGCTCCCCCTGAAAGGCCAGGATCAGGCTGTAGAGCCCGGCGCTCCGGGCGGAGCCCTTGATCCGGTTCAGCTCCCCCAGCAGGTTGTACAGCTGCAGGGCGTTCATCGTGCCCTTTTCCACATAGACGGTCTGCAGAGCGGACCTGGCGCTTTCGGAGGCGTTGACGGCGGCGCAGAGCATCTGGGCCTGCATCAGCTGCTGATCCATCCAGTTTCCCCAGCTGATTCCCTTCTGTTCCCATTCCTTCCGGGCCAGATCCTCCGCCTCCCGGCGATAGGAAATCCCGGCCCAGACGATGAAGAACCCGAAGAGCACCAGAATGATCAGCACATAGGACAGAAACAGCCGCTTAAAAACCCGGCTGCGGAAATATCCCCCGCGCCGCTTCGCCTCCTTCCCCGCTGTGACCGTCGGTCCACGTCTGCCATTCTGTCCGGATGACGATTTGGATGTCTCCCCCATCCCGGTCATTTCATTCCCTCCGATCCCCGTCAGTCACATCTTGTCCCCGAAGCCGCGCCGTCGTATCCATCGGTCATGGGATCCCAGGATCGCCGCGCCTGAACGGTCACCCGCTCCCCAACGAAGGCCAGCACCATATCGAAGCCGCAGGGGCTCTGTCCGATGGCAAAGCACCGAACCCGCAGCAGCCCGTCCCCGAACCACCCGGCGGATACCGTCGCCGGCTCCCCGGGCCATCCGGGAAAGTCCGCGGTGATCGTCTCCCCCGCCACCATCGGCAGCACGCACCGGCCCCTCCCGTTTACCCAGCTCATCCGGCCTTCCTCCACCTTCAGCCGCCGCCATCCCAGCTCGTTCCCCGACGGAAAGACGTAGTCGCCCCCGATCACCCGTTTCGCCTCCTGGTCATGAAAAACAACGGGAGCCGGAAGCGCCAGGCTCAGGGGCGCCGTATCCTCCCGGTCCAGCCAGGGATAGAGCTCCTCGAAGAAGGCGTCATAGATCCGCTGCATCCCGCAGGGATCCAGCCGGACGTCCGCGATCGTGCAAAGCACCGCGTCCTTCTCCGGACACAGCACCGCCAGCTGGCCGCCCATGCCGTAGAGCACCCATCCGGCCCGGGTCCGCCAGCACTGCCATCCGTAGCCGTACCTTTCCTCCTCGTTTTCCCGCAGCAGGGTATCGATCTGTTTCTTCTGCATCTCGGAAACGAACCACCCGGGAACCAGCCCGTCCCCGCCCCTCGAAAGGCACAGGGCGACCCGGTTCAGATCCCGCAGACTCATGCAGAGCCCCGTTCCGCCGGTGCACTGCCCGGAGGGATCCCGCAGCCAGGTGATTTCGTCCTCGCAGCCCAGGGGCCCGAAGAGCCGCTCCTTCAGGAAGTCCACCACCTCCCGGCCCGTCACCCGCCGGACCAGGCTGGAAAGCACCTGGCTGGCGCCGGTGTCGTAGTTAAAAACGGTCCCCGGCTCATGGTCCGGATGGCCAGTAAAGAAGGGCCTGGTCCAGTCCCGGTCCTCCCGCTCCCGGTAAGCGGTCTCCCGGTAGCAGGTTGCCATCCGCAGCATATCCCGAAGGGTCAGCCGCAGCAGGTAGGGGCTGGGCTCCACCGGCAGAAGATCCGGAAAGTAGTCGACCACCGGATCCTCAAGCCGGATCTTTCCCTCCTCCGCCAGCATGCCGAGGGCCATGGCCACCATGGTCTTGCTGACGGAATACATCCGATGAGGCTGCCCCTCCTCAAAGGGCGCCCAGTAGGCCTTCACCTTCTCCGCTCCCCCGACGCTCAGAATCAGACCGTGAAGGTTGATATCCTCCCGGCGCACTCTTTCCACGAAGTTTTCAATCCGCTGTCCCAATTTCATGATCATCGTGATCAGCCACCTTTCTGTAAGCCGTCCTGACAGTCAGCGGGCGGCTTCCTGATACAGCTTCAGCAGCACCCGCATGGTTTCGTCGCAGGAAGCAGGCGTGTTTGGATAGGGCGTCCCGTTTTCAATGCTGCGGTAAAAATCCGCGATGCAGGCCTTATGTCCTGCGCCCCAGTAGGGTCGGCCGATCACCAGGTCGGTGGCGCAGGGGATCTCCCGCTTTTTCCCGTCCCGGAAAACCGTCATCAGGTCTCCCTCTCTCAGATACGGGGACGCAGACACGGGTGTCAGACACGGGGACGTATCTTCTGTCTGCGGCTCACGTCGGACAATCCCTGCCCCGGCACAAAAAGGTCGTTCCTCCGTTCCGCGTGGGACGGAGGAACCGTCCCCCCATCCCATCACCCCGTCCCACTCCGCTCCGCTTACCGGTTCTGGGTGATCAGGTTCCGGTAAAAATCCACCGCCCCGGGCAGGCAGTCGATCCCGATGTTTTCGTTGATCCCGTGCATGCCCTTCATCTGCTCCGGCCCGTAGATCACCGGAGCGAAGCGAACCACATGATCCGCGATGGGCTCATAGTTTCGCGCGTCCGTCGCGCCCGTCATGACATAGGGACAGGTTTCCAGCCCCTGGAAGGTCTGACCAATCACCTGCTTCACGAGGCCGAAGCCCTCCCCGTTTATGTCCACGCTCCGGGAGGCGTCCACCGCATGGAACACCTCCATCTCCAGCCGGTGCCGGGCGGCCGCCTTTCTCACCTTCCGCAGGCTCTTTTCCATCCCTTCATGGGGAATGAACCGCAGGTTGGCGCCCAGCGTCGCCTCCTGGGGCAGCACGTTGTACGCCTCGGAGCCGCTGAGCATGGTAAAGGCGATCGTCGTCTGCAGCATGGCGCCGGCCTGGGCGCTGATCATCGGCAGCACCCGGATCAACAGCGGCCGGAACAGCCACATGTTTCCAAACAGCAGCCGCATATAGAACGGCGCGTAGGGCGCCAGCTGCTCAAACAGCGCCTGCACCTCCGGCGCCATCTTCCGCCGGAAGGGACTGCGATGCTCAAAATCCCAGATGAAATCCGCCAGCCGGGCGGCCGGCGTATGCTTTCCCGGCGCGCTGGCGTGACCGCCCTCGGATCGGGCCGTCAGGCGCACGTCCGCCTTTCCTTTTTCAAAGACCCCCACCATGGCAAAATTGCCCCGGATGCCACCCACCGGATCCGTAATGATGCCGCCGCCCTCGTCGCACACCAGGAACGGCCGCACGCCGCGGCTTTTAAGCGCCTCCACCAGCTTAGGGCATCCGTCCCCCGCCCATTCCTCCGTGCAGGAGGCGGACAGATACACATCGTTTTCGGGCTCGAAGCCCTCCTGCAGCAGCTCCTCCGCCGCCTGAAAAAGCGCCATCAGGCTGCACTTGGTGTCCGAGGCGCCCCGGCCCCAGACCTTTCCCTCCGCAATCTCGCCGGAAAAAGGCGGATGGATCCACTCCCCCTCCGCCGGCACCACATCCTGATGGCTCATCAGCACCAGGGGCCGGTCTGTTTTTTTTCTCTTCCAGCAAAACAGGAGGTTCCCGTCGATCTCAATCTTTTCAAGCCGTTCATGCACCGTCGGAAACAGCCAGGCCAGCAGCGCGTGAAAGGGCAGAAACTTTTCCCGCTGATTGGTGTCGGGAACGCTGACGGTGTCGAAGGTGACCATCCTGCTCAGCTTTTCCGCGTAAGCCCGGGCCGGCCCGTCGGCCGCGGGCGCCTGATACAGCGCCTTCCGGGCCGGCATTTTCAGGGCGCGGACGACGGCGATTCCCAGCAGGATCAGCGCCGCGCCGCACAGGCAGAGAATCACAATCAGCCAGACGCTCACGCCTTCCGCCCCTTTCTGTACTTCAGCCAGGCCAGGGCGATCGCCAGCGCCCCGCTGGGCAGAATGAGAATGCTCGTCTGGCTCTGCAGGGCGGGCAGCAGGATAAACAGCACGCTCATCATCAAAAGCGGCCACACCGCCAGCTTCAGATTTTTTCGATAGTATTTGTAGGCCATAGCCCCAAAGAGCGCCGGCACCACGTTATCGAAGGCCGGCTGCAGCACCGGGCTCTGCAGAAGCGGCTGCAGGGGCTGCAGCAGGAGCACGCCCAGCGCCAGCACGACGATCGTCACCAGGGAGGATACGGCGATCGACAGCGTGGAGACGATCTCGTTCTCCTTCGTTCCCGCCTTCACCCCGGCCAGATCCCGCGCGTTCACCGCGCAGGGAATCTTCATGTTGATCAGGTTCCCGGTAATGAAGGCCAGATAGCTTCCGCCGGAGCCCAGCATCGGCGTATAGACCAGGAATTCCACCACCGAGGAAACCGTCCACACCAGGCCGACCGCCAGAAAGCCGCGGCCCACGGCATTCAGATCCGGCATCGCGCCTAGCCAGGAGCCGATCAGGAAGGGGGCGCCCACCAGCATCACCAGGGTCAGGGCGCTGACCACCCGGCCCAGCAGATGCGTTCCCCGCTCATATTTCGCGATGATCTCTTTTCTCTCTTCCATGCTTCGCGCCTCCTCTCAGATTCCCTGCCGCACAAGCACCGCGCAGGCCATGCCGAACAGCATGGAAAGCGCCAGCGAGAAATCCTCCAGCCAGTGCAGCTTCCTTTTCTCCGCGGCCCAGGTCAAAAGTGCCATCATCGCCGCCGCGCACAGCGCCGTCAGCAGGGGCACCGGACTGCCGGAGAAGGTGAACCGGCCGTTGCCGGAAATCCACTGTCCGAGATAGGAGCCGATATAGGCGCTCACCAGCCCGATGAACATCGCCGTCATCGCCTGATCCCCGAAGGAGCCGCCCGCTCCGCCGGCCTTCGGCCGGGACAGGCGCGCGGTATACTTTTTGTTCAGGAAGAGGTTCAGCAGCATGCCCCACAGGATGCACAGCGACATCAGCAGCGCGATGGTCGCAAAGGCCTGCGCCGTCATCTCGCTTCCGGAAAGGTGAATGCCCACCTGCTCCGCCGCGCCCTGGGCCACCTGCGTTTCATAATGCAGGGCGCCGATCACGCTCAGCCGGAGCCACGGCCAGGGAATTCCCAGGGCCCCGGACAGGGCGATCACGCCCAGCAGAATTCCCACCGCCGGCAGGACGGAAAAGGATGCCGAGGCGGTCACCACCCGCCGCAGCACCGCCGTGTCCATCCCGATCGCCTTTCCCGCGCGCCAGGCCCGTACCGCAAACACCACGCATACCACCGCCACAAAGGCGACGATCCCTCCGCAGATCAGATACATCGTCGGAGCGGACAGCTGACTGATTACCGACATGATCCCTTTCCTCCTCTTTGAACGGCAGTTCACGTCTGCCATTCTGCGACGGATGACGATTTTGTAACCGCTTCGCTGACGCGTTCGCGGACAAAATCCGTCCCCCTGTCTTTTGCTGTCTGGATTTTACACCAAAACCAGCCCCGTCACAACCCCGCACACAGGGGGACGGTCTTCTTCATTCCGCCGCTCCCCTGTCACAGGCGGTGTACATTGAGATGAGGGTTCCTTCGCATTCCGGTACTGTCACATTCATTGTCTGAAACAGAGAACCGCGGTTCCTCTGTTCCGCGGAACGAAAAAGACCGTCCGTGTGTTCCCCGCGGAACGAAAAGGACCGTCCCGGCGTCCCGGCTACAATGATTCAAGGAAATCGAAAACCATACCATGCAGCTCTTTCACATACTTCTCCTGTTTCTTTCCGTCAAAAGCATGATTGTTAAGAATTGGAGCGCTGTTCACTTCTATCACATGGTAATCCGCACGATTCATGTCAGTAATGTCTTTCGCAATTATATCAATGCCGCAAAGTTTCAGGTTCAGACTTTCTGCAATGCTAATGGCCAGTTCAGAATAGTATGGGCTGATCCGGTCCGTCAGATCCCTGGCCGTTCCGCCTAATGACAGGTTCGCCACATCCTGGAGTGTGCAAATAACGCCCGCGTTCAAAACTGTATTCAGGGTATAGCCCTGATGAATAATATTTCGCAGGATACGAGGATCTTCAGTATCAACAGTCTTGTCTCGGTTGGCTTTTTCAAAAGCATCCGCCTGTTTTTGAAGCAGGGTTCTGATTGTGTCATGGCCATTTCCAACAACGTGAAAGGGGATCCGTTCATACGCCTGAATAACCTGCCCGTTGAGCACGACAATTCGATAATCGCTGCCAGGACAATACTCTTCCAAAAGAATGTTTTTTTCTTTCAGGGCCAGAACATTCCGGGCAGCAAGCAACCCGTCTTTGGCATTAAAAACTTTATATACGCCTGTTCCCTGGGACAATCCATTCGGTTTCAAAATCATAGGAAAACCAAAGCCTAATCGCTCTCCCGGGTTTTCAAAGCATCTGCTTAAATCTGAAAGAGTTGTATCAGGATTGGCTTTTCTGGCAAAGGTTTTTTGTCTGGGAATTTGAAATCCCATATCGTGAAGAAAGCGAGCACAGGCGGCTTTGTTTATGCAGAGGCTGATACTTCCTGCATAGTTAATGTTTAAAGGGTGGTCTTTGGCAACAAATCGTTTTCCATTTTTGAACACAAAGATGGCAAAGTTCCCTTTTTCTTTATCTGGGATCATTTGTACACCACGTTCTCGGGCAGTTTCTTCCAGTACAGGCGGGACAAGGTTTGTTTTTCCCGGTCTCTGGTTGGAATATTGATATCGTGGTGTATCCATGTTCAGATAGTGAAGGATCGCTTTTTGATAGATGTTTTTTGCAATCTCATAGTTCTCAGGATTGCTTGCGGCGAAGTTTTCCATCATGACACCGCTGTTGATTTCAAGCACTTCGAAACCGCATTCATCTTCAACGATATCAACGGACACGAATTCAGCGTCGAGAGCAGCCACGCACGACAGGGCCAGTTCGGACAGGATTTCCGTTTTAAAAACGTCTGTCACAATAACAGGGCGTGCCCCCTGCTCCAGATTATGCTTCCAGGAAACTTCAACAATTTCATCAGCATCAGGGACACGTAATACATCCAATTCGTTGTCTGTCTCAATACCCAGTAAAGCAGGGTCTTTCTCAATCAGGCTCTTTATTGAATCACGACCATTTCCGACAACAAACGGTCTTTTTTTCTCATAAATCACGCCGACGCTGGCATTTACGATAATAACCCGATATTCCGCCTGAATTTTTCTGTAAGGTGATATGGACATGGCCTCTGAGGCAGAAAAAATCTCCTGCGAAGCGAATTCCAAATCTCTTTGTGATGAAACTTTGAATACGCCGTATCCTCCCGTAGCAGCGTTGGGTTTACATACAATCTTCCCATATTCCTGTAAAAGAGACTGCATTCTCTTCCAGTTGTCCTGCGGAGGGGGATTTTGCTTATTGTAGGGAGAGCTGAAATAGCTGTGCGGAACGTGAGGAATCCTGTGCGCAGACAGAAGATCAGAAAGAGCGGACTTGTCATTGCAGATTTGTTCAATGGCTGCATTGTTATTCGGAAATTTATATCCATGAATAAACATCGTATGGTCATTAGCGGTCAATTGTATGACCCAGTCAGATGAGAATCCCTGGAAAGTAATTCCGTGTTCTTGACAAATCTCTTTCACTATTTTTATCAGCTGCCTGTTGCTGCTTTCCATCTTATACCTCCGTTTCCCGGACGCCTTCCGGAAGGATCTCTTCCACAGTCAGGAAGATCACCGGCCACTTTCCCTGCTGCTCCCGCATCTGAGCATCTTCCCAGACCTTCAGCCCCTCGAACAGTTCTCTTTATCCCTTATAAAACGGCATAAAAGCACAAATAGAATATACCAAAATTTCAAGTGGGGTTCAACAGATTATCCTGTTCTTTCCGTAAACCTATGTGGGCAGCCCGCCGCTGGCAGGGCAGACAGCCGCCCGGGAGTTTTGAAGCGCCTGAGCGGCTGTATTTTATCGCTCTGCTCAACTGATGATATATATCCGCATTGATCGCGTTAAGCAGTGCGCTGCGGCTGTTCGGAGTTGCCTCTCATTGAGGAGCTTCTTCATGGTTTCAATCCGCAGTTTTGTGTGAGACGCGGGGACGTATCTTTTGTCTCGCCGCCGGAATCCGTTGTTGCAAGCAGCCCTCGTCGGCTCCCTGATCACGAAGCTGAAGGAGCTGGGCCAGTTTGACGAATGACGGTCCTTTTGTGTTCCCGTTTGACGATTCAGCCTCCGCCATCTATAATGGTCGTGACAAATGAACAGCCGGTGTATCTGCGCAGCGATGCGCGGCGCCCCGAAGAGGGGCGTCACAGGAACACGGATGAAAGTTCCGGGCTATCCCAGTAACCGTGAAGCGGACGAAAGCACGGAGAAGCCATTGCGAAAGCGAGAAGGTGTGCTGGTAGGATGAGGCAAAGCCGGGAGACTTGTTTACACCGTGAAATATCATTCCCCTGGGGGTGGGATATGCTGTCGGGCTCACGATGATGCCGCGGGCCTGGTTGGCGTTCCTCAGGGAGGGGCGCTTTTTACATCCATCCCTCCCGCTGATTCATTTGATCGAAAAAGAGGAGGGACAGAAGAATGTCCAAAAAGCTCGTATCCCTGTTTCTGGCGGCGCTGATGCTGATCGGCTGCCTGCCCGCCCTGGCCGGAGATGCCGGCCTTACC
>JAFRHH010000026.1 GCA_017433405.1 Clostridia bacterium
ATGAGTTAATCCTATGGAATACTTCAATTCCCGAAAGGATGTTTCAATGCCCCACCGCATATGATAGAGCACTTTTATATCTTCGGGAGAGAATTCTTCTGGCGGAAGATTTGTGATTATACATTCATAAGAATTGTCAGCAATTGGAAAACGAACGATTCGCATCTTTATTTCATAAAACCAGTTGATGTGTAAGTCGTGTGTAGATAGGAATACCGCACCCAACCACTTGACGATTCGACTGCCAAAACTCTCGAGATTTTTGGCAGCGGAGTCGCAAAACTCCGGAAACTCCCGAGACTTTTTCAGTTTTTTCAGAGAATATCAGGCGCTGGCCTGTTTATCTGGGCCAGATCGGCACCTTGTCTGCAATGGTGGTTCATCAGAAGCGTTTAAACGATACTTCTGAATCAGTACCGCCTTTTCCTTTGCAGCATATTCCTTGAATGCTTCCGACCACGGCATCATGTCCGACAGGAAGCTTCTGTCGTGGTCATCCATGTGGGACGGCATTTTCGTTTTGGAGTTGACGATGGAATACTTCATCATGTTGGGGAAATTGGTGGACAGGGTCTCCCTTGCGTCCGGCGGCACCAACTCGTCATGCACGGTGATCCACAGATAGTCCTCGGAATAATCCTGCCGCATCAGATCGGCCAGTTTTCCCTCGATCTTCCGTACATCATGGAGGGGATAGAGCGCCTCCAGGCGGACGGCGACCTCGCCCTTTTCGTCCAGATCCACAACGGCCACGCTCTTTTTGTGATTCGCCTCCGAGAAGGAATATTTGAGCGGGGATCCGGCGTAGCGCAGCGTCTCCCGCAGCACCTTCTGGGGCTTGTGAATATGCCCCAGGGCGACATAGTCGAAATCATCCAGCAGCGCCGCGTCGATATTGTCCAGCCCGCCCACGGCCCGCTCCTCGGAATCGGAGGTTTCGCAGCCGGTGATAAACTGATGGCACAAAAGGATGTTGCGCTTCTTTTTGTCGACGGGCGTCTGGCGAAGCACGGCGGCCATCGCGTCCTGATAGCTGACGATCTTTTCCTCCGGCAGAAAGTGCTTGACCTGGGAAGGCCGCAGGAAGGGCAGCATCCAGATCAGGATCTCCCCTTCCCGATCCCGCAGGGGGACGATCTGCGGCTTCCCGTCAAAGGCTTCCGTCACATACACCCCGGAGGATTTGATCAGGGAGGAAAAATACGAGATCCGCTGGGCGGAATCGTGGTTTCCGCTGATGATGAAGACCTTCCGGCCCCCCTCCGCCAGGCGGCTCACAAAGCGGTCGAACAGCGCCATGGTCTCCGCCTGGGGCGAGGAGCGCTGATACACGTCCCCGGCGATCAGCACCGCGTCCGCCCGCGCCCTTTCGGCGATGGAAACCATCTGATCCAGAATGTATTCCTGATCCGGCAGCAGCGACACGTCGTTCATCTGCTTGCCCAGATGCAGGTCGGCAATATGAAGAAAGCGCATGCGTTCATCCCTCCTGTCGTTTGGCTGATCCGTAAATCGGCTCATCCGCTTGCGCGGGTTTATTCTTTCTCTCATTCTTTGCATTATAGCATATTCTTCGGCTCGTTTTCAAACCCCGGTTATAGCATAGACTACCAATGAAAAGACAGCGCTGTTATTGCTTGCATCGATAACAGCGCTTGTGATAAAATTCAATTATGATGGATTCAGAATAAAGCATATGAGAGGTGCAAAAGGCTGTGCAGCTTTGTGAAACAATTGGAAAACTAATCGATTCATATGAAAATGTTTCCCGGGTCAATGTGTATTGCCCGCCGGATCAGCGAGATCTGGCAATAGTATGGTTTGAAAACCAACCCGAGATTGCTGAACGCCTGCGCCAAAGAGGAGATATGGAAAAATGAAGAGGAGGATCCTTTCTGTGCTGACAGCCTTAACGCTTTTATCCCCCTGCGCCGCCTTCGCCGGCGCGGCGGAAGGCCGGTACATTTCGGCCCAAACCCAGGTCACGAAATGGGGCCAGATGCCGCTTTGCTTTACCGTTCGCGGCCAGCGGCTCCCGGAGGGCGTCGGCCCCGACAGCTTTACCATCGAGGGTGAAGCCGCCGGCTGGGGCGCCGCCGCCACCCATCCCTTTTCCTGCGGCGTCAGGGAGGTCGTTTCGGAGGCGGACGGCTGGCGCCTTTACCCGGAGCGGTTTCCCGATAAATATTTCTATGTCCGCAGCTTCACCGTTTCCTGCGCCGCGTATCCGGAGCTGAGCTTTACCATGGCGGACATCGGAGAGACCGTTACGGAGACCGCGGATGCGTTCACCCTCCGGGAGTCGGAGGATCACCGGGTCCGCGCCTGGGTTTACCGGCCGGAAGCCACCGAGACCCTCCCTGTGGTGGTGGTTTTCCACGGCTACGGCGACACCTCCAACCTCCTGACCTACCGCACGGCGGTGGACTGGGCGGAGCCGGCGCGTCAGGCGGAGCGCCCCTGCATCGTGATCGCCCCCACCATCGATGATATGTCCTACATCAATCCCGGCATCCGAAGCCGGGTCTTTGCCCAGGTGCTGGCCTGGATCGATGAAATGGCCGCGGAGGGAGCGGCGGACCCGGAGCGGATCTACCTGATGGGCAATTCCTTCGGGGGCATGTCCTCCATCGAGATGGCGGAGCAGTTTCCGGAGCGGATCGCGGCGGTCATGGCCCTGTGCCCGGCGCTGAATTATTCCCAGACAGGGATGGCCAACCTGCCGAAGATGAAGGAGGTTCCGCTGTTCATCGCCCAGGCGGAAAACGATGAAACCATTCCCTCCTCCGTCGGCCGCCAGGCCGCGGAAGCTCTGGAGAAGGCAGGGGGAAACGTGACGCTGAAGATCTTCAGCGACGCGGAAATGGAGGCCGCCGGGGCCGTTCACGGCCAGGAGCAGACCTACAGCTTCCACCATGTGGAACTGGCGCTGCTGGAAAACGACGACTATGCCCGGTGGCTGTTCTCCTTTGTGAACGGCAGTTCACGTCAGTGATTCTATTCGGATGACGATTTTATAACCGCTTCGCTGACGCGTTCGCGGACAAAATCTGTCTCCTTCCGGAATTCCCGGAAATAAGCTCCTTATTCCACCTGTTGTCTTTCCACAAGTCTGGCGAAGGCGCCGTCCTTCGCCATCAGCTCATCGTAGGTGCCTTCCTCGATGATCTTTCCGTTCTCGAGATAGAGGATCCGGTTGCACTGGCGAATGGTGGAGAGCCGGTGGGCGATTACGATCCGGGTGCAGCGCAGCTGATCCAGCGCCTCGGCGACCTTTTTCTGGGTCAGGTTGTCCAGGGCGCTGGTGACCTTCGACTGCCAGGAAAAGGACCGGATTCCGCTGGAATATCAGCTGCAGCGGGAGCTCCTGCCGCTGGCGGACCGGTTGCTGGGCGGCAGATCATAAGCCGGCGTCCGCATCCGGTCTCAGGCCTCACGTTCCGCCTTTTCGGCGCGGGCAGAACGCCGGTCTGGCAATCAATTCCGTTCGCGGGTATAATACCGCCGCAGGACGAAAAAGGCCGGCTTCCGATAGGTCCTCGTCTCGTCCATCAGGCCCTTCCGGTTATAGTACTTCTGGACGGAGCTGGTCCTTCGGGGGCTGCGGAAATCGTACAGAAGCCAGGGGGACGTTCCCCGGATATAAGGGATCTTCAGCAGGGTTTCCATCTGCTTTTCATAAACGAGAGCCTGGTACTCCTCCGTCCCCTTCGTCCCGGCGTCGCCCCGGTTCCCCCGGAGGGCGTCGGCGCCGAACTCGGTGATGATTACCGGCTTATCGGGGTCGCTGTTGCGCATCAGCTCCGGCAGCTTCTCAAAGTCCGGCGTATACCACCCGCAGTATTCGTTGATTCCGATCAGATCCAGCGCTTCCGCCAGCCGGTCGGCGATCCGGTTCTCCCGGGCGTCCACCAGGCAGGCCGCCGACACCAGCCGGGAGGGATCCGTCTCCCGGGCCAGCTTCGCCAGGCGGCTCATGAAGCGGAGGCGGCTGTCGGTATCCGCGTTCTCGTTGCCCACGGACCAGATGATGACGGAGGCCCGGTTGAAATCCCGCTCGATCAGCTCCGCCAGCTGGTTTTCCGCGTCCGCCAGGGTGTCTTCGTGGTCGAAGCGGATCGCCCAGTAAACCGGGATTTCCTCCCACAGCAGGATGCCCAGCTCGTCCGCCAGGCGGGACATGTTCTCATGGTGGGGATAATGGGCCAGCCGCATGAAATTGCAACCCAGCTCCTTCGCCTGCCGGAGAATCTCCGCCCGCTCCCCGTCCGTCAGGGCTCTTCCCCGTTCCACGCTGTCCTCATGGGCGCTGACGCCCCGGAGGAAAAGGGGCTTGCCGTTCAGCCGGATCTCCCGGCCGGAAACCCGGATCTCCCGGAAGCCGACCCGGTCGGACACCCTGTCCTCCCCCAGGCTCAGGGTTACATCATAAAGATAGGGATCCTCCGGGCTCCAAAGCCTCGGCCGGGCGGCAATCACCGCCTCGCCCCGGCCCTCCCGGACCGGAATCCGCTCGCGAATCCCCAGCTCCGGAATGTCCAGAACGCACTCCGCCTCCGCCCTTCCGGAAACGGTCACCGCCGCCCTCACCCGGTCAAAGCCGCCGTCCGGCACCAGGTTCAGTCGGAAGGAGCGGATAAAGGTTTCCGGCACGGCGATCAGGTCGATCTCCCGGAAAACCCCGCCGTAATTGAACCAGTCCGTGTTTTCGCAGGGGACCTGTTCCCCCCGCCGCGTGCTGTCCACGCTGAGCAGAATGCGGTTCTCCTCCCGCAAAAGCTCCGTGACATCGAAGCAGAAGGGCGTGGAGCCGCCCCGGTGCATGCCGAGATACCGCCCGTTCAAAAAGGCGCGGCAGAGCATGGAGGCCGCGCCGATCCGCAGGATCACCCGCCCGCTGCCGGGTCGGTCAAAATGAAAGCGGCGGGTAAAAACCATCGGCCCCTCATAGAACAGAAACTCCCGCCCGGCGGTGTTCCAGCAGGCCGGCAGCTCCATGGTCTCCCATTCGTCGAAGGAATAGTCCACCGGGAGCGTATCCCCCCGCTCATCCCGATACTTCTCCAGAAACCACTTCTGCCGCAGGCAGGTATCATACTGATCCACGGCATAATGCCAGGGGCCCGCCAGCGAGACCCGCTCCCGCCCGCCGGGAAAGACCAGATCCAGGCAGAGAGCCTTCTTTTCTTCATATTCCGCCGCGTAATCCTCGAGATGGATATCCGACATGTATTTCTTTTCCATGGTTTGAGTTTCCTTTCCTGTCCGGTTTTGATGATTGGTTTCATTATACCGGCTTTTCAGGCCTCACGCAACGGGGACCTTGGGTCGTTATTGTCCATCCTTGATGCCTCCCCGATTTCCGATCCGGTTCATCTCACTGATTCTTTCATCTTCCTCCTGCCTGCCGCTCTTTCTCTCGATGCCTTGATCTCCGTACACACCGAGTATCGTTATCTTCCATGTGAAAACTACTGTATTTTCTACCTGGAAGATGAGAAGAATGTCGTGATTGTTCGAGTTCTTCATCAGCGTCAGGAGTACTTGCGCGCGCTGTTTAACCTGTAAAAATTTCAAGCTGTACTTGTCAAGAAACGAATCAGCCAGGCTCCTCCCCGTCATCCAGCAATCTGTTCAGAAATCTCTTCCGATCCCGGATAAACATCTCCGTAATCCTGTAGCTGTCCGTTTCTTCATATTCAATGGGATGAATGCTTCCCGAATCAAAGCTTAAGATCTCCGAATCCGGCATCCCGAGCAGAATCGGCGAATGCGTCACAATGATGAACTGCGCGTTTCTGTTCGCGCAGCGAATGATCTCCAGCATCAATGTCAGCTGCCTTTGCGGCGACAGCGCCGCCTCCGGTTCATCCAGCAGATACATGCCGTTCCCTCTGAAATTATCCTGGGCCACGGCCAGAAAGCTCTCTCCGTGAGACTTTCTGTGATATTCCCTGGATACCTCGGCGTATTCCTCTTCCATCGTGGCCACGTTGTAAAAGCTCTCCGCCCTCAGAAAGTATCCCCATCTGGCTTTTGCCGGGTTTCGGATCAGGCGGATCGCGCCGCACAGCTCGCTGTGGGTATCCTTCGTGGAGAAATGGTAGTTCTTTGTGCCGCCTTCGGGGTTGAACCCGTAGGCCACCGCCACCGCCTCCAGCAGGGTTGACTTTCCGCTTCCGTTTTCGCCGACAAAGAACGTAATCGGCTTCCGAAAAGACAGGGACTCCAGCGTGCGGATGGCGTCAATGCCCCGCAGATAGCTGTCCGGGCTGATCTCATTCCAGTCAATGGAAAGGCTTCGAATAAACATCTTTTTCTCCTCTGTGAACGTCAGTCCACGTTTGCCCCTCTGTCCGGATGACGATTTTGTACTGCTTCGCCGGCGCGTTCGCGGAAAAAATCTGTCTCCCGCACAGCTCGACGATCCAACTGTCAGCAGGCCACGATCACGATCGGGGACAGGCCCGCCCCCCGGATTACGTCCAGATCCGCTTCCATCACCACGTCGTCCCGGGCCACGGCGCTCCCCTCCCGCACGAAGATCCGAAATCCCCGTCCTCCCAGCTGAACCGTATCGATGCCCACATGAACCAGAATTTCCTTCCCGTCCGAGGCGGTAAACGTCATGGCGTGGCCAGTTGGCGCGATCCCCGACACGACGCCGTCGCAGGGAGCGTGGATCGTCCCGTTCTCCGGCATGATTCCGATGCAGGTCCCCATCGTCCCGGAGGAGAACACGGGGTCGGGAATTTCCTCCATGGGAATCAGTTTCCCGTCCGCGGGCGCGGCGATCGAGACGCTTCGGGGCGGCTCCTCCAGCTCCCTGGGCGGCGTATCCGGCTCCGCGGCCGCCGCGGCTTCCTTGATTTCCTTTGCGGGAGCCTGTTCCTTTGCCGGCGCCTGCTGCTCTTCCGCTTCCTTCACGCGCAGCCTGGTTTCCCCGATCTTCGGCAGGGAAACGGACAGCCTGTCCACGCCGCAGGAAATCAGCCTTCCGATCGCCCGGGGGTCGGCGGCCAGCTCACCGCAGACGGAGGTGGAAATGTTCTTCCGGTGGCCCGCGGCGGCGGTTCGTTCGATCAGGCGAAAAACCGCTTCATGGCACGGGTCATAAAAGTCATCCAGCCCCTGCGCTTCGCGGTCCAGCGCCAGGGTATACTGGGTCAGGTCATTGGTCCCGATGCTGAAAAAATCCGCTTTCTCCGCCAGCTCGTCGGCGATCATCGCCGCGGCAGGCGTTTCCACCATGATTCCCAGCGGAGGAACCGCGTGCGCCTTCCCCTCTGCCGCAAGCTCCGCGGCGCATTCCGCCATCAGCGCGCGCACGGACTCCACCTCCCAGGCGGAGGCGACCATGGGAAGCATGATCTTCACATTTCCAAGGGCGGCCGCCCGCAGAAGCGCCCGCAGCTGCGTGCGAAACAGCTCCCGCTCCCGGAAGCAGAGCCGAAGCCCTCTGCATCCCAGCGCGGGATTCTTCTCCGCCGGCTGCGGAAGCCAGGCTATTTTTTTATCAGAGCCCGCGTCCAGCGTGCGGATGACCGTTTCCTTCCCCGCCATGGCCCGGGCCACGCCGGAATACGCTTCAAACTGCTCCTCCTCCGTCGGGGCGGCGTCCCGATCCAGGAAAAGAAATTCAGAACGAAAAAGCCCGACGCCCTGCGCCCCGGACGCGATCAGCGCCGGAATATCCCGCGGGCCGGCAATATTGGCGAACACGGCTGTGCGTGTCGTTCCCGCCGATTGCGCCGCGGCCTCCTTCTGCGCCCGCTGTTCCCGCCGCTTCCTTTCCCGCTCCCGCGCCATCCGGTCCAGCGCCTCCCGGTACTGCTCCTCCCCGGGATCCGTTATCACCTTTTCCCCGTCCAGGATCAGCCGGCCGCTGCGGCGCGCGGCCTCCGCCGCGTCATGGGAGCCATATGCATAGGGAATCCCCAGATTGCCCGCCAGAATGGCCACATGGGACGTCGGCGCGCCCTGCTCGGTCAGGATCCCAAGAATCATCGCCGGATCCATCGCGGAAAGCCGGGCCGGGCTCAGCTCTTCCGCCACCAGAATGGCGGGCTTTCCGGGGCCGGCGTCCGTCTTTCCGCCGAGTATGTCCAGCAGCCTTCCCGTCACGCCCAGCACGTCGTCTTTTCGCTGGCGGATATAGTCATTTTCACTGTCCCCCAGCTGCCGCGCCAGGCGTTGTCCGGCCGTTTCGACCGCCGCCGCGGCATCCATTCCGCCCTCCCGGATCAGCCCGCGCACGGATTCCGCATAGGTTTCGTCCTTCAGCAGCAGGCGCTCCGTTTTATAGATTTCTGCGCTGCCCCTGTCCGCTCCGGCCGCGGCGGAAGCCAGCTCCCGGTCCAAAACGTCTGCGGCCTGTTCGTACCGGGCCAGCTCCTGCTCCGGCGTCCGCTTTCCCTCCGGCCGCGCGGAGGCCGGCATTTCCGCCGCCGCGTCGGCCACGAAGACTTCGCCGGCCGCGAACCCGGGCTGAGCCGCCCTGATCGCAAATTCTTTCATCGGCTGTTCACCTTCCAAACGTCTTTTCCGGTTTTTTCACAGATTCTCCTGAAAAAACGCCTTCAATGCCCGTATGGCTGCCTCCGCGTCCTTTCCCTCCGCCCGGACCGAAAGCACGGTGCCCTTTCCTGCGCCCAGATTCATCAGCGCGATCGGGCTTCTTGCGGAAGCGCGTTTTTCCCCGGCGCAGACCGTGATTTCGCACTGATAGGCCCGCGCCGCTTCCGCCAGCTTTCCGGCGGGCCGGGCGTGCATCCCGATCGGATCCGTCACGGTGTATTCAAACCGGAAAGCAGGCGCTCCCAGGCGGATTTCCTCCCCATGGCGCACTGTCCGGCCGGGCGCCTCCGCCCCTTGCACGTCCCTGACAGCGTTTTTTCCCGCCGCCGCTTCTTCCGCGCCTCCCAACGCCCTGGCAACGGTTTTTCCCGCCGCTTCCCCCGCGCCTTCCGGCAGCAGCGTCTCCTTCGGGATCACCAGGGCCGTGATGATAAAGCTGCAGACACAGGCCACCGCCAGCCCCGCCAGATAAAACAGCGCGCTTCCGACCGCGCCCCGGGGGCCCGCCGTCATCACGAACGTCCCAGGCAGGCCGGAAGGTCCCCAGGTGGTCGAGGCCACCTTCGCCGCCATCACCAGCGCTCCGCCGAAGCCGGCGCCCAGTCCGGCCGTGATAAACGGCCTTCCCAGCGGAAGGGTCACCCCGTAAATCAGCGGCTCCCCAATACCCAGAATCCCTGCCGGCAGCGCGCCGGTAATCACGGCGCAGAGCTTCCGGTTTCCCACCTTTCGGGCCTTCATCCACAGGGCCACCGCTGCGCCCACCTGGCCGGCTCCCGCCATCGCGAGCGCGGGATACAGGGTCACATAGCCCAGCTCCTGCAGCTGCACGGAGTACAGCGCCACCAGGCCGTGATGCATCCCGGCGGCCACCATCGGAAGAAACAGCGCCGTGGAAACATAGCCCGCGGCGATCCGAACCGCCAGATTGTCGGACAGGCACAGCCTGCTGAAGACCCACACAATCCCGCCGGACACGTATCCCAGCAGCGGCATGATGACCAGAACATACGGAACCGCGCAGATCAGCAGCGAGAGCAGCGGGGTAAAAACGACGTCCAGGCTCTCCGGCATCCGGGACCGGATCCGCTTCTCCACCAGGGACAGCATAAAAACCCCCGCAATCACGGCCAGTACGCCGCCCTTTCCCGTCCGCAGGATGGCGTTCAGCGGGCTGCTTTCATCATATAATCCCAGCAGCCTGGAGATTTCGTTGATTCCTTCCAGGGAGGTCATCATGCCCAGCATGCCGCCCAGGATCGGGGTCGCGCCGAAGCGTTCCGCCGCCCGATAGCCGGCCCATGCCGTCAGATAGGTCATGAAGGAGGCATTGATCAGGGAAAGCAGCTGATACAGGACACCCCATACGCGTCGGTCCCTGTAGCCGGGAACCGTCTGGGCGATCAGGGAGGCAAACCCGGCGCACAGCCCGGCCGTAATGATGCCGGGGATCAGCGGGATGAATATTTCCCCCAGCGTTTTCAGCCCGGATTTCAGGCCTCCGCCCTCCCGGCGGCCCCGCTGTTTTCCCGGATCGCGCTCCCGCGCCGGTTTCCCTTCGTCCAAGCCCGCCGAAAGCCCCGCGGCGCGGCACAGATCCGCGTATTTCCTGGCCTTGCCCGGGCCCACAACGATCTCATAGTATCCTTCCCGGTCGTGCACCAGCCCCAGCACATCCTCCGCTGTCCGCAGCTTTTCCTCCTCCACAGCGGTTTCGTCCCTGACACTCACCCGCAGCCGGGTCATGCAACTGTTCACTGACACGATATTCCCGGCGCCGCCGAGATACCGGATGATCCGATCCGTGTTTTCCTTCTTCGTCATTTCCAACCTCAGACCTCAGCCGGCCTCCTCTGTAAACGACAGTTCACGTCCGCCATTCTGTGACGGATGACGAAAATCTGTCTCCCCGCGCGGCAGGCCCGTCGTTTTTTCCTCCGGCGGAACGGTTCAGTAGCTTCCCCGGGTGTCAAACGTCACATCCGACGCTTCCTTGTGGCGGGAAGTCCGGCATCGTTCCATCAGCATATCCCGGAAAAGCCGCTCGTCAAACGGGAGCTCCACCGGCTTCTCCAGCCAGGAGGACAGGTGCATCGCGTTGGAAAGCATCAGTCCGCGGAGGCCCTCCCGCCCGTCTGCGGTCAGCGGCTCACCGCGCAGGATCCGCCCGGCAAACGCGTTGATCACGCCCGGATGCTGCGGGTTCTTCCCGTCGGTTTCCACCTCGAGGGTGACCGACGCCGGCTTTTTAAACCCTTCCTTACAGGAAGCACACCATTCACGCTCGTCCGTCTCCAGGCGGGTGAAGATCAGCTTATTCTTTTCGCACACCACCCTGCCCCGCGTTCCGGTGATCTCCAGGCGATTGGTTCCGGGCGCGTCACCCGTGGTCGTCACGAATACGCCCGTCGCGCCGTTTTCAAACTCCAGATACGCGGTCACATCGTCCTCCACCTCGATGTCGTGCCATTTCCCCTCGTGGCAGAAGGCGCGCACGCGCACCGGCAGTCCGCACAGCCACTGCAGCAGGTCCAGCTGGTGCGGGCACTGGTTCAGCAGCACGCCGCCGCCTTCCCCGGCCCAGGTCGCGCGCCACGCGCCGGAGTCATAATAGTTCTGCGTGCGGTACCAGTCGGTAATCAGCCAGGAGACCCGCTTCAGCGCGCCGATCTCGCCGCCGTCGATCATCTCCTTCAGCTTCCGGTAAACGCAGTTCGTCCGCTGATTGTACATCAGCGCGAAGGCCAGCTGCGGATGCCGGTCCGCCTCCTCGTTCATCTCCCGCACCTGCAGCGTATATACGCCGGCAGGCTTTTCCACCAGGGTGTGAAGCCCATGCCGCATGGCGGAAATCGCCAGGGCGGGATGCTGATAGTGGGGCACGCAGATCATCACCGCTTCGCACTGGCCCGACGCGATCAGGTCCTCGCCCTCGCTGAAAACCATGGCGTCCGGAAGGTGCTCCCTGATCCATGCCCTGCGGGATTCCCGCCGGTCCGCCGCCGCCGTGATCGCCACCTCAGGGCACAGGCCGGCCAGGATATTCTCCACATGGCCTGTGCCGATGTTGCCCACCCCGATTATGCCCAGTCGTATCTGTTTCATCGGATTGTCCTCCCGCTTTTTCTCCGCTCTGATCGGATTTCAATGAATGTGTTCAAAGCTGCTGTCCCGTCTGATTTGGCAAACTCGTCAAGTTTCTTTGAGTTGATGAAACTGCTTCATTCCGTATACTGAAATTGACAGCAGCCTCCGACGTATTTCGCGCGGATCCCCTCCCGGTCCAGCCCGAGATAGACGGCCCGCTCCAGGCGTTCCGCCAGGGTCATGGGATAGGGATGGGGAAGAATGAAATCATCCAGCACCACCGCGTCAAATTCGTAGCCGGGCTCAAAGCTTCCCACCCGCCCAAAGAAGGAGCCTCCTCCCTTTGTCGCGAGGTACAGGCCTTCCGGGAAGGAAAGCGGCCGCGCCTCCGGATCCAGGTACCGCCATCGCACCTTCGACACCTGGATGGCGTCGGTCACGGCCCGGAACATGGATTCCGTCTGTCCCCCGGCCACATCGCTGCCCAGCCCCACGCGGATCCCCGCTTCCAGATATCTTCGCACGGGAGCGATGCCGGAGCAGATATTCAGATTGGAATTCGGACAATGGGCCACCCAGACGCCGTTCTTCCGGATGCGCTCCACCTCCGCTTCCGTGGAATAGACGCAGTGAGCCATCACCGTCCTCGCCTCGCCCCCGAACAGGCCGAAGCGTTCATACCCTTCTCCGTAAAAGGCCGCCGAGGGAACCAGCCGCTTCACCAGGGCCACCTCCTCCGGGTTCTCCGAAAGGTGGGACTGAACCGGCAGGTCGTATGCCCTGCGGACTTCGGAAAGCTCCCGCAGCAGCGCGTCAGAGCAGCTGGGAATAAAGCGCGGCGTCAGGATCGGCCTCGTGCGCCGATACCCGCGCCTGAGGGCCACGTTGATAAATCCGAACGTATCGAAGGCGGAGGCTTCCGGCGACGGCTCCCGCAGCTCGTCCGGGGCATCCCGGTCCATGTTGACCTTGCCGACATAGCTGATCAGGCCTGTCTCCTCCATCAGGTCCATCAGGAGCAGCGTAGCCTCCCTGTGGACCGTCCCGAAAATAACGGCCCGGGTGGTGGCGCTATTTTTCATCTGTTTCGCGAACAGGCTGTAAGCCCGGGTGGCATAATCCAGGTCCACGTACCGGGCTTCCTCCGGGAAGGTATAGCGTTTCAGCCATTCCAGCAGCTCGCAGTCCATCCCGGTGCCGCGAAAGGCGTACTGGGGAGCATGGATATGGAGATCCACCAGGCCCGGGATGATCAGCGCGTCGCCGTAATCGGTCACGGGGATTCCCCGGTATTCCCCGGGAAGGGACTGAAACGCGCCCAGGCACACGCCCCCCCGACAGACCGCGTAGCCACGCGGAAGGGCCCGCAGCTCCCCCCTTCGCGGCGTGAACAGGATATTCCCCCGGATGATCAGCGGTTCCATAGACGCCTTATCCGGGGAAGGCCAGCACGATGCACTCAAAGGGGCGCAGGCTGTAGGTGATCCGATGGGAATATCCGTCGCACTCCTTCCAGTCGGCGGTCAGCGGCGGGGTATCATTGGGGCTTCCCTGGCCCGGCAGGCTGTCGTAGGTGCTGAAAACCCGCTTGTACAGGCCGCCGAAGGGAACCCCGGCGCTGTAATCATAATGGCTGACCGGGGAAAGGTTCAGCACGCACAGCACCGCGCCGTTATAGTCCCACGGATTCCGCCGGATATAGGCCAGAATATTCCGGTCCGCGTCCCCCCGGTTGACCCATTCGAAGGTCGCCGGGTTCCTGCTGTCGGCATGCAGGGCGGGATACATCTTATACAGCCCCACCAGATTCCTGACGCACTGCATCACGTCCCGGTGGCCGAACTCATCCGCCAGATGCCAGTCGATGCTCTCCTTGACGTTCCATTCCCGTTCCTGGGCAAACTCCTGACCCATGAACAGCAGCTTTTTCCCCGGATGGGTAAACTGCCAGGTATAGAGCGCCTTCAGCTCGCCCATCTTCGCCTGGATATCCCCCGGGGCTTTGTTGACCATGCTTCCCTTGCCGTACACCACCTCGTCGTGGCTGAGCACCAGGACGAAGTTTTCCGCGAAGGCGTAATCCACCACGTGGGTCAGCATGCCATGATGCCATTTCCGGTAGACGGGATCCAGATTGAAATACCGGATCGTATCGTTCATCCAGCCCATGTTCCACTTGAAGGTAAACCCAAGCCCGCCCCGCTTCACGTCCTCCGTGATGCCCCATTCGGGGGAGGAGTCCTCCGCGATCAGATAGCCGGTCGTCCGGCCGCATACCTCGGTATTCAGCTGCTTGAGGAAATCCATGCCCTCCAGGTTCATCCGCCCGCCGAACATATTGGGCCGCCAGTCATTGCGGTCGTAGTCGTTGTAAAGCATGGAGGCCACCGCGTCCACCCGCAGGGCGTCCACATGGAATTCCCGGATCCAGTAGATGGCGTTGGCGATCAGGAAGGACCGGACCTCGGGCTTGGCGTGGTCGAAGGACAGCGTTCCCCAAGCCGGAAACTCCCGCCGCAGGGGATCGCTTCCTTCATACAGGGGCGTTCCGTCGAACCAGCCCATGGCGAAATCATCCTTCGGGAAATGGGCCGGCACCCAGTCGAGAATCACCCCGATCCCCGCCTGATGCATCCGATCCACAAAGGAGCGGAAATCGTCCGGCGTCCCATAGCGGCTGGTGGGCGCGTAATACCCCGTTACCTGGTAGCCCCAGGACAGGTCGAAGGGATGCTCGCAGATTCCCATCAGCTCCACATGGGTGAACCCCATGTACTGCATATACTGCACCAGATCATCCGCCAGCTGGGTATAGTTCAGGAAACCGTCCTCGTCCCAGTCCCCCTGATAGCCCTTCTTCCAGGAGCCCAGATGCACTTCATAGATGGCCATCGGCTTTTCAAGCACCCTCGTGTTATCCCGCTGCGCCTGATACTCTCCGTCGTGCCATTCATAGCCCTCCAGGCTCGCGACGATGGAGGCGCTGTTCGGCCGCAGCTCGAACCAGAAGCCGTAGGGATCGGATTTATACCGCCGGACGCCGTCGGCCCCGGTGATGACATAGCGATAGGCGTCCCCCACCCCCACGCCGGGCAGGAAGCATTCCCAGACGCCGCCGTCCCACATGCTGCGGCTCATCCACTGTTCGTTTTCCCATCCGGTTTTCGCGCAGATCACGGAAACGTACCGGGCGTTCGGCGCCCAGACGCTGAACCGGGTTCCCTCAACCCCGTCCTGCGTATCCGGATGGGCGCCCAGCTTGTGATAAACCTCATAGTTCGTCCCCTGATGAAACAAAAAGCTGTCGAAATCAGTAAAAATGCTGGCTCCGGATTCCATAGGTTCCTCCTGTCTCTGGGGGTTCCAGATGTTTTTTGTCCTGTCTCTGAAGTTTCCTGATGTTTTTCGCAGCTGGTCTTTTTTTTATTGTACTCAGAAACCGGCTGCGCCGCAACTGTATTTTTCTCTATCAAAATAAAACTCATTTTCATATTGACAGGTCTTCGCTTCCGCATATAATTGAAAACGGTTTTCATTTTCAGCCCGGCTGCCCGGGCGGCCCATCCGGAGGTATGCGCCCTTGAAGAAATGCTTAGCGGCCCTGCTGGCCGTTCTGACCGCCCTGTTCCCGGCTCTCGGCGCCGCCGGGGCGGAGGAAAAAACGCTCCGCGTCGTCACCACCATTTTCCCCCTCTATGACTGGACCCGGGAGGTGCTCGGGGATGCGCCGGGGGCGGAGCTGACCCTGCTGCTGGACAGCGGCGTGGATCCCCACAGCTATCAGCCGTCGGTGGCGGACATCATGAAGGTCGCCGGCTGCGATGTGTTTATCTACGTGGGCGGCGAATCCGACGGTTGGGTGCGGGACGCCCTGAAGGAAGCCGTCAACCGGGATATGATCGCGGTCAATCTGCTGGACGCCCTGGGCGGGGACGCGCGGACCGAGGAGATCGTCGAGGGCATGGAACCGGAGGAGACCTCCGGGGAAGCCCCGGAGCAGGCGGAGGCGGCGGACGAACACATCTGGCTGAGCCTGCGGAACGCCCGAAAGCTGACGGGCTCAATCGCGGAGGCCCTGGCCCAGGCGAATCCGGCCCGGGCGGAGGCTTTCCGGGAAAACGCAGCCGCCTTCCGCGAAAAGCTGGACGTCCTGGATCAGGCCTACGGCAAGGCCGTCGCCTCCGCCCTCCTGAAAACGGTGCTTTTCGGCGACCGCTTCCCCTTCCGGTATCTGACGGAGGATTACGGGCTGACCTACTACGCCGCCTTCCCCGGCTGTTCCGCGGAAACGGAGGCCAGCTTCCGGACCATCGCCTTCCTGGCTCAGAAGGTGGACGAGCTCGGCCTGCCCGCGGTGCTGACGATCGACGGCTCGGACCGCCGGGTCGCCGAAACCATCGTCCAGGCCACCACGGCGAAAAATCAGGCCGTGCTGACGCTGGATTCCCTTCAGTCCACCACCCGGGCGGACATCGAGGCGGGAAAGACCTACCTTTCCGCCATGGAAGCCAACCTGGCCGTGCTGCGCCAGGCTATCAACTGACTGAGGAGACAGATTTTGTCCGCGAGCCGCGTTCGCGTGAGCGGCTGCAAAATCGTCATCCGGAAAGAAGGACAAACGTGAACTAACATTCACGGAGGAGGAATCCAATGGCACTTTTATCCTGCAGGGATCTGGTTCTCGGATACGACGGGACCCCCGTCCTTTCCGGGGTGAACTTTGAAATCAGCCAGGGGGACTATCTCTGCATCGTCGGGGAAAACGGCTCCGGGAAATCGACGCTCATGAAGACCGTGCTGGGTCTGCAGCGGCCGCTTCGGGGAACCATCGCCTTCGGGGACGGCCTCCGGCAGACGGAGATCGGCTACCTTCCCCAGCAGACCGCGGTGCAGAAGGATTTTCCGGCGACGGTGCGGGAGATCGTCCTGTCCGGCTGCCAGGCCCGGGTGGGCCGTCGCCCGTTTTACGGGAAGGCGGAAAAGGCGCTGTGCGCCCAGAACATGGCCCGGATGGATCTGAGCCCGCTGGAGCGGCGGTGCTACCGGGAGCTTTCCGGCGGCCAGCAGCAGCGGGTGCTGCTGGCCCGGGCCCTTTGCGCGACCCGGAAGCTGCTGGTACTGGACGAGCCGGTATCCGGCCTGGATCCCCACGTGACCCAGGAGATGTATGCCCTGATCCGGAAGCTGAACCGGGAGGACGGCATCACCGTCATGATGATCTCCCACGATATCGCCGCCTCCGTCCGGGAGGCAACCCATATTCTCCACGTCGGCCAGGAGCTGTTCTTCGGGACGACGGAGGCCTATCTGGCCTCCCCCTTCGCGGCGCGGTTTCTTTCCCTGAGCGCCCCCGCCGGGGCGGCGCGCCCTTCCGGGAAGGGAGGTGGGGCGGCATGATTGAAACCATCGGAACCTATCTGCAGTTTCCCTTCGTGCGCTACGCCCTGATCGTCGGCGTGCTGATCGCCCTCTGCTCCTCCCTGATGGGGGTGACGCTGGTGCTGAAGCGCTTTTCCTTCATCGGGGACGGGCTTTCCCACGTGGCCTTCGGCGCCATGGCCATCGCCAGCGTCCTGCATCTGACGGACGACATGCTCTTCGTTATGCCGGTTACGGTGCTGTGCGCCGTGCTGCTGCTCAAAACCGGCCGGAACACCCGGATCAAGGGGGACGCCGCCATCGCGATGATCTCCGTCGGCGCCCTGGCCCTCGGCTATCTGCTGATGAACCTGTTCTCGACCTCGTCCAATCTTTCCGGGGATGTCTGCTCGACCCTCTTCGGCTCGACCTCGATTCTGACGCTGACCCGGGGCGAGGTCTGGCTCTGCATCGTCCTTTCGGTCTTCGTCGTAGCGGTGTTCGTGCTGTTCTACAACAAGATCTTCGCGGTCACCTTCGACGAGGATTTCGCCCGGGCCGCCGGAACCCGCGCGGAGGCCTACAACCTGCTGATCGCCATCGTCATCGCCGTCATCATCGTGCTGGCCATGAATCTGGTCGGCTCCCTGCTGATCTCCGCGCTGATTATCTTCCCCGCCATGTCCGCCATGCGGCTTTATAAGAGCTTTCTTTCCGTAACCGTCTGTTCCGCCGTGCTTTCGGTTCTGTGCGCCCTGGCGGGCATCCTGGTGTCCATCGTCGCGGGGACGCCGGTGGGCTCGACCATCGTGGCCGTCGATATCGCCGCCTTCCTGATCTGCCTGATCATCGCGAAGGTCCGGGGGAACGGTTAACGTTTTCCCGGAGAAGCCAGGCGTTTTTCCGATTTCAGGCTTGAATCCCGGCGGTGTTTCATGTTAAAAAAATATGAGCAGGCCCGACAGGAATTATAAGGAGGAATTGATCTCGATGAAACGGTGGCTTTCCTTTCTGCTGACTCTGGTTCTTATGCCATTGTTCCCCTTTCTCGCCGTCCCCGCGTCGGCCTCGGCCGGGGGGAACGCGCTGTCTCTCCTCTCCATCAACGTCCGCAAGGCGGACGCCCATCTGCTGCGCTGCGGCAGCAGCGTCTATCTGATCGATACCGGGGAGAAAAAGGAATACGATACCCTCTACCGGGTGCTGAAGGAAAACGGCGTGACCCGCCTGACCGGCGTGATCCTGACCCATTCCCATTCGGACCACACCGGCGGGCTGAAGAAGCTGGTTCAGTCGGATATCGCCATCGACAGAGTTTATACGACCGCCTATTACGCGCCGAAGAAGGCGGACAAGGAGAACCCCATCGTCAAGGCCCTGAAGAAGACGGGCCTCGAGCCCGTCTATCTCAAATCCGGTGACTCCCTGCCGCTGGACGGGGGGGAGATGAAGGTACTGGGGCCGATCGAGAAGCGGACGAGTTCGAACGAGGAAAACAGCAATTCCCTCGTGATCCTGGCCTCCGGCGGCGGCGGGAGCATTCTGCTGACGGGGGACATGGAGTTTCCCGAGGAGGACGACCTGCTGGCCGCGGGCCTGATTCCCCACGCGGACGTCATCAAGATCGGCAACCACGGGGAGGGGGACGCCACCAGCGAGCGGCTGATCTCCGCCGTCTCCCCGTCCGTTGCCGTGATTTCGACCAACTCCGAGGACGAGCCGGACACCCCGGATCCCCGGGTTATGAAGCTTTTGAACAAATATAAGATCACCGTGCTGCAGACCCAGGAGACGAAAAACGGCGTGCTGGTCATTCTGCGGGACGGGAAAGTTACCTGGGAGCTGCAGTAGCGGATGGGGGAACGGGCCCCGGAAACAGCTCCCACGTTCTGGCAGACGCGTAGGGACGTTCATCGAGGAGGGGACAGAAAATGACTGAAAAGCCGGTCACCGATCTGCCGCCGAAGGGGGTTTTTGAAGCGCTGGCCCGGGAATATCCCGTGCTGTATCTGAACCCGGACCGGGACGACCGGGAGGCGTTCCGCAGCGTCGTACTGCGGGGAGCGAACCCCCCGGGAAAAAGCCTTTCCCACTATCGCGGGAGCTCCTTCGACGCCTTGGAAACCGTCGAAACGCCCGTCGGTCCCGTCCGGGTGGCCACCCTGGGGGACCGGCACGATTTCGAGTTCGTCATGCGGGGGCTGATGGCCGCCAAGGACGGTCCCCGGGCCTCGATTCCCCCCAGCCAGGGCGCCGCGATGCTGACCGTGTTTAACTGGCCGCGGATCCGGGCCCATCTGGCCGCCTTTCCGCCGGAGGAGCAGGCCGCGGCGTTTAACCGCTTTACCGCGAAGAAGGAAAACTATACGGACAGCCTGATCATCCTGTCCCGGGGGCCCTACAGCGGCGTTCCCGCGTCGGCGCTCGGCCTTACGGAGGAGGAATGGCTCCTGGATTCCGATACCATCCGCCGCTTTCACGAAATCACCCACGTGATCTGCCGCCGCCAGTATCCGGACCGGATCGACCCCGTCCGGGACGAGCTGATCGCCGACGCGGTGGGGCTCTTCGCCGCCTACGGCGCCTTCGATCCGGAGAAGGAGCGGCTGTTCCTGGGCATCCGGGACGGGCGGTATACCGGCGGGCGGCTGGAGAACTATACCGATCGGCCGGAAGCCCTCGCCAAAAAGGTCGACGCGGCGATCCGCCGGATCGCGGAGATCATCGCGGGGCTGACCGCCGCGCGGAAGGCGGCCGGTCCCTTCGATCTGATTCCGCCGCTGATGGAGACAGATTTTTAGATCATCGAAACGGAGGAGTTTTCCATGAAAACCGGCAGTTCCTTCCTGACCCACGTCCGCCTCAACGATTCCTTCTGGAACCCGATCCGGGAAACTGTCCGCCAGACCGGCATTCCCTACCAGTGGAAGGCGCTGAACGATCAGCTGCCCGACACCGAGCCCAGCGGCTGCATGCGGAATTTCCGGATCGCCGCGGGGCGGGAGCAGGGCGCCCACGCGGGCTGCGTCTTCCAGGACAGCGATATCGGCAAGTGGCTGGAGGGGGCTGCCTATACCCTGCGCTGGCATCCGGATCCGGCCCTGGAGGAGATCATGGACGGCGCCATCGAGGAGATCGTCGCCGCCCAGCAGCCCGACGGCTATCTGGACACCTATTACATCATTAACGGGCTGGACAGGCGCTGGACCAATCTCAAGGATCATCACGAGCTGTACTGCGCCGGCCACCTGCTCGAGGGCGCGGTCGCCTACTATGAGGCCACCGGCAAGCGCCGCCTGCTGGACGCCATGATCCGCTTCGTCGACCATATCGACAGCGTGCTCGGGCCGGAGGAGGGCAAGCTTCACGGCTATCCCGGTCATCCGGAGATCGAGCTGGCCCTGATGCGGCTTTACCGGGTCACCGGGGATCCGAAGCATCTTCGCCTGGCCAGCTATTTCATCGATCAGCGGGGCCGGCAGCCCCTCTTCTTCCGGGAGGAGGAAATCCGCCACGGCGTCGCCGACATCGACCGGAAAAGCCTGTTCCGCTACCGGTATTATCAGGCGGGAAAGCCGGTTCGGGAGCAGGAGGACGCGGAGGGGCACGCCGTCCGGGCCCTGTATCTCTATGCCGGGATGGCGGACGTGGCCCGGGAAACCGGGGACGAGTCCCTCTTCCGGGCCTGCCGGAGGCTTTGGGAAAGCGCGGTCCGGCGCCGGATGTATATCACCGGCGGCGTCGGCTCCAGCGAATACGGCGAGTCCTTCACCTTCGATTACGACCTGCCCAACGACACGGTTTACGCGGAGACCTGCGCCTCCATCGCCCTGGTCTTCTTCGCCCGGCGGATGCTGGAGATGGATCCCCGGGGGGAATACGCGGACGTTATGGAGCGATGCCTGTATAACGGGATCCTGAGTGGCATGCAGCTGGACGGCACCCGGTTTTTCTATGTCAATCCCCTGGAAGTGCTGCCGGAGGCCTGCGAGATGGACGAGCGGAAGCGCCATGTGCGCCCCGAGCGCCAGGGCTGGTTCGCCTGCGCCTGCTGCCCACCGAATCTGAACCGGCTGGTGGCCTCCCTGGAGGACTATATGATTTCCCTGCGGGGCCAGGAGGTCTTTATCCACCTGTTTCTGGGCGGCGAGGCGGAATTTGAGACGGAGAGCGCCGCAGCCCCCGAAGCGCCGAAAACAACTGTTCAGCTTCAGATTCGCTCAGATTATCCCCGGGACGGGAAAATTGTCCTGACGCTCCGCCTTCCGGAGCCGGCGCGCTTCTGCCTGCGGCCCCGGATTCCCGGCTGGTGCGCCTCCTTCGCGGTCCGCATCAACGGTCAGGCCGTTTCCGCCGGGCCGGAGGAGGGCTATCTCCGTCTGGATCGGGAATGGCGGGACGGGGATACGGTGGAGCTGAACCTCGATATGCCGGTCCGGCTGGTTCAGGCCAGCCCCCGGATTCCCGAGGACGCCGGCAAGGTCGCCGTCGCCCGGGGGCCGCTGGTCTACTGTCTCGAGGAAGCGGACAACGGAAAGCGTCTGCATCTTCTCCGGATCGGAAAAACAGCCGCGGCTGATTTCGCCGCGGCCTGGAAGCCGGATAAGCTGAAGGGCATTACGGAGCTGACCTGCCCCGGCATCCGGGAAAGCGAGGAAGGCTGGGAGGACACGCTCTACAGCGCCTCCCTGCCGATCCGGGAAACCGAAACCCGGCTGACCTTCATTCCCTACTACGCCTGGGCCAACCGGGGCCTGGGCGAGATGCGGGTCTGGGTTCGGCGGTAAGCCGTGGGACAGGGGGACGGTTCCTCCGTCCCAGTCTCCGCATTCTGAAAGCGCCTGCCTCCGTTTGTGGAAGCAGGCGCTTTCGGCTTGGGTATGGTTCCCTTTCCGCGGATCACTGAGGAAGAGGGAGTCCGGTTTTTTCGGAAAACTCCTTCAGGGACATGTTCATCCGCTTCGCGGCTTCATTCATGGAAATGACATGATGGCGAAAAGGCGGAAAGCCTGATCGTCAGATGAGCGAAACGGGACGGACTTTTTTCGAAACCGCTTGCCAGCGGGATGCTTTTCTGTGATAATAAAATAAGAGCCTCTGTTCAGGAGAAAAGGATCGTGCGGCCGGGGAAACCGGGGCCGTTCAGGTTCTGTGTGAATGGAAAAAAACAAAGGAGGGCAGCCTCATGAAAAAAACCGTTTTGCTTATCCTTGCCCTTTGCCTGTGCTTCAGTGTCTTCGGCGGATCCGTTTCCGCCGAAAGCGTGGCGGCGGAGATGACCGCGGAAGAGCTGTACCTGGCCGGCTTGGACGCTTATACCGCGGGAGATTATGAAAAAGCGATGGAGTATTTTCAGAAATCGGCGGACGCCGGCAACGCGGAAGGATGGCGAGGCCTCGGCAATCTCTATGCGCAGGGGCTGGGCGTGAAAGAGGATAGCAGCCGGGCGCTGGAATACTACCGGCTGGCTGCCGCTCAGGGGGACGCGAAATCGTACTATAACCTCGCGATCATGTATGAAAGCGGAGAGGCCATGGAAAAGGACATCGGCAAAGCCGTTGAATACTATGAAAAATCCGGCAGTCTCGGTTTCTCAGACGCCTACGCGATGCTGGCCTCCATGTATTACTACGGCGGTGAAGTGGAGCAGGATCGCGTCAGGGCTGTTGAATACTATCGGAAGGCGGCGGAACTGGGAAATGCTCCCTCCTGCTGGACAATGGGAAGGCTGTATGAAAAAGGCGAAACGGTAGAGCAGGATCCTGTCAAAGCGGCGGAATACTATCAGAAGGCGGCGGATCTGGGAGTTTTTCAGGCCTTCTGCAGCCTGGGAATCTTTTATTACCGCGGCACGGGTGTGGAACAGGACTACGGCAGGGCGGTGGACTGTTTTACACAGGCAGCGGAGCAGGATCCGCTCGCGATGTTCATGCTGGGCGAGTGCTTCTGGCTGGGACAGGGAGTGGAGAAGGATCCCGCCAAAGCGGCGGAATGCTACCGGAAAGCCCTGGAGGCCGGGTATGAGCCGGACGCGGACGCCCTGGACCGGCTGAAGGCGGCGCTGGGAGAGGCCTATCCCGTGTTTTTCCCTGTGCCGGCGGAGGGAACGGATTATATCGTCCGGACGGTCGGGGTCCTGACGGTTGGGGGCCTGACGCAGGAGGAACAGGCCGGCAGTATGGATCTGCGGTTCTATACGCAGACTCCGCATGTACCGTATTACGGCCTGAAGTCCTATGTTAACTTCATGTATCGGACAGGCCTGACGGTGACGCCCCTGCAGGACGGCCTCTGGGAGGTGGCCAACCCCAACGGGACGAAGCTTCTGGTCAATCCTTCCGCCGGAACCATCGAAGCCGCGGACTGGGCGCGCTTCCAGATCCCGCCGCTCCCCTACAGATCCCACATCGGCATCAAGGATTCGGCCGGGCCCTGGACGTATTATTCCGATGTGGAGTTCAGCGGTCCGCCCGCCGCCGTGACTTTTGATTTCGCGAAGTATGGCATTTCAGTTTACGCGGACGCGGAGGATGTCTATCTGCCTCTGTCGCTGTTGTCCGTCATGTTTACGGATCCGGCCGGCAATACGGTGCTGTGGAACGGTGAATCGGTTCTGAAAGAGGTTCTGTCGGTAGATAATCTTACGATGATGCCCGCCGAATGGTATGCGAGCTACCCCATGTGCGCCCTGCTGACCGGAAGAAAGCAGCGGGCGCAGGACATCATCCGGGAGGATTATGCGGAGCTCTGCTTCACCCTGGATTATTTCTTCGGCTATCCCGGGGTCGGTATGCTGGACAGAAGCATCCGGGAAAAAGGTTTGGATGCGGCGCTGGAGGATACGCCGGAACTGAAATCCGTCAAAGAACAGCTGAAAAGTCCCGATATGCTTGAATATATGAAGGCTTTATACAACCTGTTCAATATCGGCCTGGATGACGGGCATTCTGTATACCTTGGCCTCTACGCCGCGGCGCTTCCGGATTTTCCGTATCCGGAGATTGCGCAGGAAATGATCAGCTGTTTCTTCTCAGCGAATCCGGGCAAAAATACCATTCCGTATGAAATCGGGCTCGGGATCAAAAGCGTGCGGGGATCGGCCTGGGGGGACGATGTCTACCGGGAATGCGGCAGCACCGCCATTCTCAGGATCGACAGCTTCGACGATGACGCGGCCGGCTGGGAAGCCTATTATGCCGGTGAGGGAGAAATCCCCATGGACGCCGTCGGGATCACCTGGACCGGCCTGAAACGGGCTTCCGAAAACCCGGCGATCAAAAACATCCTGTTCGATCTGTCCGCGAACTCCGGCGGAAGCAGCGATATGCTGGACTATATGATCGACCTGATGTTCGGGGATCATACTTTCCGTGGATACAATATGCTGACCGGACAGACAGAATATGCGATATTCCGCTCGGATAAAAACCTGGACGGCGTGTTCGATGTAAAGGACGGGGAAGTGAAATATGATTTCAACTACGCCGTACTGACCACCCGTTCCTCCTTCTCCTGCGGCAACCTGATGCCGATCCTCATGCAGGAGCACGGCGCGGTGCTGCTCGGCGAGCCCTCGGGAGGCGGCTCCTGCAGTGTCATGATGAGTACGCTGACGAACGGCGGAAAAATAATGATGTCCGGTTGGTTCTGGGTCTTCCGGGACGCGAACGGCGGTTCCGTGGAAGGCGGCTGCCGGACAGACCTGCCCATCGCGCGAATCGAACCGGAAACGCCGACTCACGCCAATCCCACGCTTTCAAACGGCGACTACACACCGTACTTTGATGATGTGATGCTGGACCGGATGATCAACGAATGGTTTGAAGAAAAGGCGCTCTCCCCCGCCGCGTAAAAGGACCTACTTTCTTTTCCGGCTTACGGCCAGGATGCCGATTCCCGCCAGTCCCAGCAGGATCAGCCCGATCCACAGGGCGGGGCTTCCGCTGTCTCCGGTCTTCGGCACCTTCTTCTGCAGGATCTTCAGCATCATTTCGGCTGTTCCGTCGGTAAAGGAAATCGTCACCGGATATTCGCCCACGGAAAGGGTGTTCAGATATCCGGCCTTCAGGGTCAGGATCAGGCTGCCCCTGGCCGTCGTACAGCCTCCTTCGGGAACCGGCTTTCCGCCCACTGTCACGCCGGTGAATTTGTCATAGGTTTTGCTGTCATCCTCCGGATTCGCCACCATGATGACGGCGTCCGTGTTTTCGTCCAGGATATGCTCCAGCCCCCGGGCGGAAAGGATGGCGTATTTCGTCCGGGCGGCAACGGTGACCGAAATGCGGACCGGTTTGGTGTCGGAATGATACTGATCCCCGACTGCTTTGTACCACACGGAATAGGTTCCGGCGTTGATGCCTGTGGGAATGGACGGGGAATATGTTTCGGAAGCGGGTTCAGGATCGCCCTCCCCCGTTACGGCATAGTAAAAAGTCCCGCCTGTCACCTCTCCCGGCCGGATCAGTGCCTGCGCCTGTCCATTGTAAACAAGCCCGGTAATCGCCTCCGGCACTTTCGTGATGACCGATTCAGGTAAAGAAAGCGCCGCCTCGTTGTGATCGTCCGCTATGATGATGTAGTCCTCGTTGTCACTGAAAAAGTTGGATAAACGGCCCCTGCCCGGAAGGCCTGAAGTAACGGTGCGGGTCTCGTTGTTTTCTGTGGCAACTCCGATCCGGCTGCTCTCATCAAGGCTTCCGTCGATAGAGATCTTGGGCGTAAACTGCTCGTCTTTTCTGAAATAAACATTACTGGCTTTGTTTCCGCTCGTATTCTCTGTAATCACCACCTTGCCGGAGACAATGAATGCAGCATCATCATTTGCATTCATTGACACACCCCCGCCGAAACAGTTGCTGTCCCGTGTCACTTTGTTCCCATGGATCCATCCTCCGTTCAGTCTGAGTGTTCCATGCCCAAGATATATGCCTGCACCCACATCATCCTCGTCTGAACCGGTAATTTCATTATCATATATCTCGACGTTGGTTAAAATATGCTCTGTTTTATCGTTTTCAAAACAAATGCCGCCGCCCCATGCACCTGCTTTGTTGCCGAAAACAGAAGTATCGCTGATTATGTCTTTGCCATTCGCCCAATGGCCTATGCCGCCGCCTCTTCCGTTTGCGGTATTATTGCGGATCTTACAGTTTGTTAATTTCAATTCGTTATTGCCTTTCTCCAGGCCTATTCCTCCGCCGCTGTTTGTTGCGCGATTACCGCGCACCTCGCAGCCAGTCATGGTCAATTGAGTATAATTAGCGCATAAAATGCCGCCGCCGCCATTTTCCGCCTGATTGCCGATGATATTGCAATTAGTCAGGTTTAATACAGCATACGCATCTCCATAAATACCGCCGCCCTCTTTCGCCTGATTGCCGATGATGGTACCTCCGGTCATCGTCAAATAAGATTTATTTTCCGAAGGCATACTGCCACGACCCTCAAGATAAATGCCGCCGCCCCAATATTCTGTACTGGGCATTTGCTTCTTGGTACCCGTGCCACCTGTAATATAGCCTCCTTTAAAGGTGCCCTTTGTCCCATTATACCGATCATAAGTATCCGTATCGCACACCGTTGCAAGTCCCGCTCCGTTTGTGTCGGAATTATCAACGGTATAATAATGTTGTTCATCCTTTCTGCTGTCCGTTATCGTCAGATGGCCACCCGGAGAGATCGTAATGACGCTGAATCGGTTTTCTACAGTAGCGTTTGCCACGATTCCGAATCCGTTCAGATCCAGCGTGATCGTCTTCGCCGTGATACTGATGCTTGCAGATGTGTTCACATCCCGGAGCAGCTTGACAGTATCCCCCGACTGCGCATCATTAATAGCCTCTGCCAGGGTGTCATAGTCAGTTGTCGTACCGCCCGACGTACGCTGCGCTTCAGGGTTTGCTGGCTCGTCCGCCCACGCCGGCACGGCCAGGATCAGCAGCGCCAGAGCTGCGATCACTGCGATTCCCGACTTCGCTTTTTTCCTGATGATTTCGCTGCGTTTCATAAGCATTCTCTCCTTCGGGAACGATGGCCAGTCTTTCGTTCCATTTCCCATTCGCGGAATCCGGTCGTTCATTTTTCAGCCGGCGATCGCCCGCACGCCGGCGCTGATTCCCGTCATCACGGCGATCAGCACAACCATCCAGAGAACCGTCCCCCTGTCCCGGTCTCCCCGTCCCGTTTATCGGCGGCAGCTGTTCCGGCAGACCAGGCGGATCGGCAGCACCACGTGCTGGGGCGGCAGGGCCGGGTCGTGAATCCGCTTCCGGAGCAGATCGATCGCCTGAACCGCCTCCGCCTGAAAATCCATATCCACCGAGCAGACCGGCCGTGGGAAGTTGACGTAGCCCAGGATATTGTCAAAGCCCACGATGGCGAAATCCTCCGGCATCCGGAAGCCGCATTTTTCCATCAGGGTCATCTCCTCCCAGGCTTCCACGTCGCAGAAGGCGAACAGCCCCGTCACCCCGGCCTCCTTCCAGGCCTTCAGCTGACGGATGATCTCCTCTTCCCCGCGGACCCGGGCGCTGAGAATATCCGTATCCGGAAGCCCGGCCTCCCGGCAGGCTTCCCGGAAGCCCTCGTACCGCATGCGGAACGACCAGGCAACGTCGTACCGGGAGATCATCGCCACCCGGTGGTGGCCCGCCCCTGTCAGATGCTGCCCGACCAGATAGCCGCCCCTTTTCTCGTCACAGATCACATAATCGTCTTCCTCGCTGCCCATGTAGCGGTTCAGAACCACATAGGGAACGCGGCTTTTCCGAAGCCTTTCCATCGCCGGCGAATCCCCGGACCAGGGCAGGATCAGAACGCCGTCCACCTGGCGGGACAGGGCCATTTCAACCGAATGGACCTCCATCTCCGGATCGTCCTGGGAGCAGAGGATCATGAGGGAATAGCCCAGGCGGAATGCCTCCCGCTGAATCACGTCCGCCAGCACCGCGTAGAAGGGATTGGACATGGTTCCGGCGATCAGGGCGATCGTCTTTGTCCGCCCGGAGCGGAGGGAGCTGGCGATATAATTCCGGACATAGCCCATCTCCCGGGCCGTCTTCTGAATCTGCTCGCGGGTCTGGCGCGAAATGTCATCCTTGTTTTTCAGTGCCCTGGAAACCGTATTGATCGTATAGCCGGTGGCCTTCGCCACATCCTCGAGCGTGACCCGCCCCGTCCTTCGTCCCATGGGATTTTCTTTCCTCCGAATTCACGCAGACAGTGGGGATAGCAAGCACCCGTCCCCCTGTCTGCGAGCTGGCTGACGCCGGCGCGGTTTGAACGGCGGCGGCGCTTTTTGAAGCAAACGGAGTCATCTTAGCATTGAACGCCGGATTCTGTCAAATGCCGCGCGCGTGCGCTTCCCTGGCGGACAGAACCGTCACCCTGTCTGTGGGGCATGTCCACGGGTTTTGAATTGTCTGGTCGATTTGTCTGATATTTTTAAAACATTTTTTAAAAACAGGGGTTGACAGGCTCATGGGGAGCGTGCTATTATATCCTCGAAGATTACATTAACGTTAATGTTAACGTTATTACTTTCCAGATTTTCCATCTTTAACCGGTGGCTACCCTCGGGGTTGCCGCTTCGGACGGTTCGGGTTTGTCGGTTTTCAGTTCCCTTTTCCCGGTTTCCGGGGCTGCCCTCGGGGCGATACGCCGGATGCTTCGGGGATTTCCTGTTTCGGCTTGTTGAGCGGAAAGCTCATCAAAATAAAAGGAGGTTGTACCCATGAAGAAACTGTTGGCTCTGGCTCTGTCCCTGTGCCTGCTGCTCGGCGTATGCTCTTTCGCCTCCGCGGCCGACACCACGACCCTGACGATGTGGACGTTCATCGCCCAGCATCAGGAATTCTTCGAGAAGGCCGCGGCCCGCTGGAACGAAGCGAACCCCGACCGGCCCATCGCCGTCGAAGTAACCACCATCGGCTACGACGACATGCACAACAAGTTCAAGGTCGCCCTGCAGGCGGACGAAGGCGCTCCGGATATGTGCGACGTTGAGCTGGGTCAGTTCCCGAACGTGCTGGCCTACAGCGACAAGCTGCTGGACCTGACCGAGGCGCTGAGCCCCTACATGGCCGACCTGGTCAAGGCCCGGCTGGAAATCTACGCCAAGGACGGCAAATACTACGGCGCCCCGCTGCACGTCGGCGCGATGGTTTCCTTCTATGACAAGGCGCTGCTGGAATCCGCCGGCGTCAACTATGAAGACATCAAGACCTGGGACGACTGGAAGGAAGCCGGCATCAAGCTGAAGGCCGCCGTGCCGGACGCCTGGATGGGCACCGTCGAAACCAGCACCCAGTGGGTCGCCTCTCTCATGCTGGCCCAGCAGGGCAAGGACTGGCAGGCGGACGGCAAGGCGACCGTGAACACCCCCGAAGTGGCGAAGATCATCGACACCCAGAAGAGCTGGCTCGAAGCCGGCATCTGCCAGGTGTGCCCCGGCGGCCAGCCCGACACCGAGGAAGGCAAGGCCTACATCGCCCAGAACAAGATTGCCAGCGTGATCATGCCCTTCTGGTTCATGAGCCGCTTCACCGATGAAATCGGCGAGAGCTGCAAGGACCGCTATGTCGTCGCTCCCTGCCCCGTGTTCGAGGAAGGCCAGCTGCACTCCATCGGTCAGGGCGGCACCGGCACCGTCGTTTATGCCAACGGCACCAACCCGAGCCTGTGCGCCGAGTTCCTGGCCTTCGCCAAGGTTTCTCCCGAAGGCGAAGCGCAGATCTGGAACGTGCTGGGCTTCGATCCCTGCAACACCTCCATCTGGGACGACGCGACCATCATGAAGACCGACGACAACAAGTTCAACCAGTACTTCATCGGCTATCCGATCGACGCCCTGATCCCGATCAAGAACGAAATCGGCTACATCGTTTCCACCTCCATCAGTCCCACCATCAACAGCTATCTGGGAACCACGCTGTGGAACGAGGTTTATGTGGACGGCGCGGACACCGCGGAAGCCCTGTCCACCGCTCAGGAAACCATCGAGAGCGATCTGTTCTGATCCTTCGTTCTAACCTCAGCATGGGAGCTTCCCGCTCCCATGCGTTTTATGTGGCCGACCCCCGCGGGAGGGGGACGGCCGCTCACAGGTGGCCGCTTCCCCCGAGTAAGGGGCGGCCGCACGGAAAATGGCATGGAAAGCCACTCATTCTACCGGCCCGGGCCGGTAATCGGAAAGGGGAAGGTTGCCTTGGCGGAAACACGGGTCATTCCTAAAAAAGCCGGACGCAGAGCGGTCGCGCTGCTGGCGTGCGGCGTTATCCTGCTGCTGATCGGAATCGCCGCGCTCTTCATGATGCAGGGGAAGTCCGTTCAGTTTGACCGGAACTATGACAGCGGCGGGGATCTGAGCGCCTATCCCTTCGGCGCTGTGGCCGAAGGCGGGGACTATAACGCTTTCCAGCGGGTCGCGCTCTTCCTGCTGCGCCAGCGGGCCATCGTGATGCTCCTGGGGGTGGCGCTGATCGCGGTGTTCGTCATTCTGAACCGGGATCTGCTCTATTCCCAGACGCTGGCGCCCTATGTCTTCGTCGCGCCGTTTATCTTCACCTTCGTCGTCTTCTTCGCCTATCCGCTGATTTCGACGATTCTGATGAGCTTTCAGGAGATCACCGGCTCCGGCTCCCGGTGGATCGGGTTCAAGAACTACACGGATATGTTCGCCAACAAGAACTTCTATACGGCGGTACAGAATTCCGTTACCTACATGGTTCTGACCTGCGCCATCCTGATTCCGATTCCGATGATCCTGGCCTATGTGGCGGAATCGAAGTTTTCCAAGGCCGGAAAGCTCTTCAAGACCGTGGCCTTCATGCCGGTGCTCTGCTCCGTCGTCGTGGCCGGCATCATCTTCCGGATGATGTTCAGCGAGCTGGACGGCGCCCTGATGAACCAGGTTCGCGGGCTCTTCGGCCTTCCGCCGATCACCTGGCTCAAGGGGGCGGGCACCTCGATGTTCGCCATGGTGCTGCTGTGCTTCTGGCGGTGGACGGGCATGAACATGCTCTACTACATGGCAGGCCTCAAGTCCATTCCCAACGAGCTCTACGAGGCGGCGGACATCGACGGGGCCAACGCGGTCCAGAAGTTCACGAAGATCTGCCTGCCGCTGCTCAAGCCCACGACGATCTACGTGCTGACGATTTCCATCTACGCCGGCCTGGCGATGTTTACCGAAAGCTATATGATCTTTGGCGGCAACAACTCCCCGAAAAACTACGGACTGACCATCGTCGGCTATCTGTACCGCTACGGCTTTGAAAAGGTCGACAAGTTCGGCTTCGCTTCCGCCGTCGGACTGGTGCTGCTGGTGGGCGCCCTGCTGATCACCCTGATTCAGCTGTGGCTGACCGGAACCATCGGAAGAAAGGGGGAGAAAGCATGACAACGGCTCCGAAGGTTATCAACAGCCCGAAGGTCATGGGCGCCCCGGAGGAAAAGAAATACCTCGGGCGCAGGATTGCCCTGTGGATCTTCTTCGGCATTCTCTCCATCCTGTTCATCATTCCCCTTTACGCCCTCCTGCTGGGCACTTTCAAGGGCGGCGCCGAGCTGTTCGTCTCAGGCCTGAACCTGAATCCGACCCCGGAGAAGCTCCATCTCAAGGCCTGGAACTATCTGTTCACGGGGATCATGTCCAACGGGGAATACAATCCCCACGACTACTTCCTCTGGTACGGCAACAGCCTGGTGGTCGTCGTGATTCAGACCTTCCTGACCCTGCTTTTGTCCTCGATGGTGGCCTACGGCTTCGCCAAGTATAAGTTCAAGGGGCAGAACGCGCTGTTCATGTGCGTGCTGATGGTCATGATGGTTCCCCTGGAAATCCTGATGCTGCCCATGTATACCCAGGTCAACGCCATGGGCCTGCGCAACAGCTACGCCGGCATCATGCTCCCCTTCCTCGTCAGCATGAGCGCGGTCTTCTTCTTCCGCCAGTTCCTTTCCGGCGTGCCCTACGAGATGATCGAGGCCGCCCGGGTCGACGGATGCACGGAATACGGCACCTTCTTCCGGATCATCGTGCCGGTTATGATTCCGGCCTACGCCTCGATGACGGTGCTGACGGGCATGGGCGCCTGGAACGCCCTGCTCTGGCCGATGCTGGTGCTGTCCGACATGAAGAAATACACCATTCCGATCGGTCTGAACACCCTCTGGTCCCCCTACGGAAACAACTATGACCTCATGATTACCGGCTCCTGCTTCGCGATCCTGCCGCTGCTGCTGATCTATCTCTTCGCCCAGCGGTTCATCGTCGAAGGCATGACGGCCGGCGCGGTTAAGGGCTGACAGCGTGGGACAGGGGGACGGTTCCTCCGTCC
>JAFRHH010000027.1 GCA_017433405.1 Clostridia bacterium
CGGATGCCGATGGGATCCCGGGCGGCGATCAGCTTTTTCCGCTTTCCGTCCCAGAGAATCAGGGCGAATTCCGCGTCCAGGGTTTTGAACATCTCGACCCCGTATTCCCGGTACAGCGGCAGCAGGATCTCGCAGTCGCATTCGCTTTTGAGCTCATAGGTCTCCATCAGCCGGGCCCGGAGGGGGCGAAAGCCGTACAGCTCGCCGTTGCAGACCACGTAGTCGTCCTCCAGCCGGAAGGGCTGCATACCCTCCTCATGCAGACCCATGATGGCCAGCCGGTGAAAGCCCAGCAGCCCGCCGGGGATATCCACCATCCGGCTCATGTCCGGCCCCCGGGAGAGGGTCCGGTCGAAACAGGTTTTCACCAGATCCCGCGGAAACCGCGCGCCGGTCAACCCGAAGATGGAGCACATAATCATTCCTCCTCTGTGAACGTCAGTTCACGTCTGCCATTATTTTTTTCCCAGCAGTCTGACCAGCCGCCCGGCGGCTTCCCGGGTATCCTCCGGCGAGGCGAAGGTGGAAAACCGGAAAAACCCTTCGCCGCAGGCGCCGAAGCCTTCTCCCGGCGTCCCGACCACCTGGATTTCCCGCAGCAGCCGATCGAAAAACGCCCAGCTATCCATCCCCTCCGGGCAGGCCAGCCAGAGATAGGGCGCGTTCCGGCCGCCCCAGTAGCGCAGCCCGATCCGGTCCAGGGCGGCCATCAGCATCCGGGCGTTTTCTTTATAGATGCCGATGTTTTCCCGAATCTGGCGCTGACCTTCCTCCGTAAAAACCGCCGCGCCGCCCTTCTGGAGGATATAGGAAACGCCGTTGGTCTTTGTCGTCCGGTTCCGGACCCACATGGCGTTCAGGTTCATGCCGCGGCGCGCCAGCGCCTTCGGGATGACCGTATAGCCCAGCCGGGTTCCGGTAAAGCCCGCCGTCTTGGACAGGGAGCAGATTTCGATGGCGCAGCTTTCGGCGCCGGGAATTTCAAAGATGCTGTGGGGAAGATCCTCCTCGATAAACGCTTCGTAGGCGGCGTCGAAGAGGATGACCGCGCCCCGGGAGGCGGCGAAATCAACCCACCGGGACAGCTGCTCCCGGCTGAAGACGGCGCCGGTCGGATTGTTCGGGGAGCAGAGATAGATCAGATCCGCCTCCAGTCCCTCCGTCGGCAGCGGCAGGAAATGATTCTCCGGCCCGGAGGGCAGGCGCAGCATTTTCCGCCCGGCCATGACGCAGGCATCCACATAGGCCGGATAGGCCGGCTCGATGATCAGGGCGCCGCTTTCGGGCGCGAAGAGATCCTGCAGATCCCCGAGCTCGTCGCTGGCGCCGCTGGAGACGAAGACCTCCTCCGGCGAAAGCCGGACGCCCCGCTTCCGGTAGTGGGCCGCGATGGCCTCCCGCAGGAAGGGCGCGCCGCATTCGGGCATATAGCCATGGAAGCGGTCCTTCCGTCCCTGGTCCTCTACGGCTTCATGCAGGGCGGAAATCACCGCGGGGGGGAGCGGAAGGGATACGTCCCCGATGCCCATCCGGTAAAGCCGCTTCTCCGGATGCTCCGCCAGATAGGCGCCGGTTTTCCGGGCGATGTGATAAAAAAGATAGGATTCCTTCAACGCGCTGTAGTTCATATTCGGGCTCAGCATAGGGCACCTCCAAAACAAAAAGAACGGCAAGGGAACCCAACCAGGGCTCCCTCGCCTTGACGGAAAACAGCATACCATTCTCCCCGGAACGCTGTCAAGCGGGGAAGGGGAGGGGAAACAAAGGGAATACAATCCAACCCCTTGACATCCTGCGGGCCGGGTGATAGGATACGCCCAACAGGGCAAGGGAGTCGTGCTGACGCACCTTGCTCTCTTTCTTTTTTATTTCATTTTCGAGGAGGTTGGCTTTATGAGCAGGTATACGAAGGAGGACGTAGTCCGCATGGTTCGGGAGGATGACGTCGAGTTTATCCGTCTGCAGTTCACCGATATTTTCGGCCAGCTGAAGAATGTGGCGATCACCGCCAGCCAGATCGAAAAGGCGGTCAACAACGAGATCATGATCGACGGCAGCAGCATCGAGGGCTTCGTCCGCATCAACGAAAGCGACCAGTATCTGCGGCCCGATCTGGACACCTTCGCGATTCTGCCCTGGCGGCCGCAGCACGGGAAGGTCGCCCGGCTGATCTGCGACGTTTACAATCCCGACGGAACCCCCTTTGCGGGCGATCCCCGGGGCGTCCTGAAAAAGGCGCTGGCCAGGGCGGCGGAGCTGGGCTATTCCTTCAACGTCGGGCCGGAATGCGAGTTCTTCCTTTTCCAGACGGATGAAAACGGCCATCCGACGACCGCGACCTCCGACGAGGCCGGCTATTTCGATCTGGGCCCCTTGGACCACGGGGAAAGCACCCGCCGGGAGATCTGCATGGCCCTGGAGCAGATGGGATTTGAGATCGAAGCCAGCCATCACGAGGTGGCCGCCGGCCAGCATGAAATCGATTTCCGCTACGCGGACGCCCTGACGGCCGCCGACAACATCATGACCTTCAAGCTGGCGGTCAAAACCCTGGCCCAGAAAAACGGCCTCCACGCCACCTTTATGCCCAAGCCGGTCTTCGGGATTAACGGCAGCGGCATGCATACGAACATGAGCCTCTTCCGGGACGGAAAGAACGCCTTCGCGGATCCCTCCGACAAGCGGGGCCTGAGCCGGGAAGCCTATGCCTTTATCGCCGGCATCCTCGCCCACGTCCGGGGCATGGCGGCCGTTACCAATCCGCTGGTGAACAGCTATAAGCGCCTGGTACCGGGCTACGAAGCCCCCTGCTATCTGGCCTGGAGCGCCAGCAACCGTTCCGCCCTGATCAGGATTCCCGCCAGCCGGGGAATGGGGACCCGCGTCGAGCTGCGCTGCCCGGATCCTTCCTGCAACCCGTATCTGAATATGGCGGTGTGCCTGGCGGCGGGCCTGGACGGAATCGAAAAGGGCCTGACCCCGCCGGAGGAGATTACGGAAAACATCTTCGCCATGGACGCGGCGACCCGGGAAGCAAAGGGCATCAAATCCCTTCCGGGAACGCTGAAGGACGCCATCGAGTGCCTGAAGGCGGATCCGGTGATCTGCGCCTGCCTCGGCGCCCATGTGCTCTCCCAGTATATCGAAGGGAAGGAAAAGGAGTGGGATGCCTACCGCACCCATGTGAGCCGGTGGGAGATCGACCGCTACCTGGTTCTGTACTGACCGTCCGCCGGATTCCACACAGAATGGCAGACGTGAACTGCCCTTCATAAAGGAGATGAAACCAGTGGCCAGAATCCTGATCGCAGCCGCGGCAGAGGAAAGCCGATTAAAGCTGTCCCGGCTGCTGGCTGCTTCGGGCTATCCCGTCTTCCGCGTCTGCGGGAGCGGCAGCGAGCTGAGGCGAAGCATCAATGAATGCCAGGACGGGCTCGTGATCCTGGCGGGGCTGATCCCGGACTGCAAGCCGGACGAGCTGCAGTGGGATTACGGCAGCGCCGTACAGATCCTGCTGATCGGGAAGCCCTTCGTGCTGGAAAGCTGCGAAAGCCCCGAGATCTTCCGCCTGCCGCTGCCCGCTTCGAGCCAGGCGGTGATCGGCGCGGTGGAAATGCTCTCCCAGCTGCACCGGATGCGGCTGCCCCGGCGCAGCGGCGCCGACCGCCAGACGGTGGAGCGGGCGAAAAAGATCCTGATGGAGAAGCACGGGATCAGCGAACCGGAAGCCCATCGGGCGCTGCAGCAGTATGCCATGCGCACCGGAAAGAAAATGACCGAATACGCGGAAATGATCGTAAATTCGTCCATGGAGGGATGATGATGCCGACGATACCGACCGGGACGGACCGGAATTACCCGCTGTACCGCGGGGAGATGGAGCATGAGAGCTGCGGCGTCGGCGCCATCGCTGACCTGAGCGGCAGGGATACCCACCGGACGGTGGAACAGGCCCTGGCCATCGTGGAACGCCTGGCTCACCGGGCCGGAAGCGACGCCCAGGGAACCACCGGCGACGGCGTCGGCATCCTGACCCGGCTGCCCCACGCGCTCTTTGGCGCCTGGGCCCGGGAGGAAGGCATCTCCCTCGGCGCTCCGGGGGATTACGGCGTCGGCATGTTCTTTCTCCCGGAGGACGAGGTGGCCGCGGCGAATATCGCCCGGATCTTTGAAAAGCTGGCGGCCGCGGAGGAAATCCCGGTTCTCGGGTGGCGGGATGTTCCCTGCCACCCGGCCCAGCTGGGCGCCGGCGCGCGGCGAACCATGCCCCGAATCCGCCAGTGCTTTCTGGCCCGTCCCCGGGGAATCCGTCCCGGCGCGGATTTCGACCGACGGCTCTATGTGCTCCGCCGGGTCTTTGAAAAGCAGGATACGGATACCTATATCTGCTCCCTTTCGTCCCGGACCATCGTCTATAAGGGGATGATGCTGGTGGGCCAGCTTCGTTCCTTCTACGACGATCTCCAGGATGTGCGCTATACCTCCCGGCTGGCGATGGTGCATTCCCGGTTTTCGACGAATACTGTTCCCTCCTGGAGCAAGGCCCATCCCCACCGGATGCTGCTCCATAACGGCGAAATCAATACGATCCGGGGAAATCATGACCGGATGAAGGCCCGGGAGGAGACCATGCGCGGCGGAGCCCTGGGGCCGGAGATGCGCCGGGTGCTTCCCGTGATCGCCCCGGAGGGCAGCGACAGCCAGATGCTGGATAATACCCTGGAGTTCCTGGCGATGAGCGGCTTCCCCCTGCCGCTGGCCGGAATGATCCTCCTGCCGGAGCCCTGGCAGAAGGCCCGGGAGGAAACTCCCTGGCGCGATCTGTACCGCTATTGGGCGACGATGATGGAGCCCTGGGACGGCCCGGCGGCGATTCTCTATACCGACGGGGAACGGGTCTGCGCGTCCCTGGACCGAAACGGCCTGCGGCCGCTGCGCTGCGCCCTGACGGACGACCGGCGGCTGATCCTCAGCTCCGAAGCCGGGGTTCTTTTTGAGGAAAACGGCCATATCCTGCGCCGCTGGAGACTGAAGGCGGGGGAGGCGCTGGAGGCGGATCTGATCTCCGGCGCCCTGACGGAGAGCGGCGCCCTGAAGGCCCGCTACGCGGGGGAACATCCCTACGGCGAATGGATGAAGAAGCTGGTGCGGCTGGAGGATCTTCCCCGGGCGGACGCGCCGGCCGACGCGGAGCCGGCGGCCCCGCTGACGCCGGATGCACGGGAAAGCCTTCTCCGCGCATTCCATTATACCTGGGAGGACCTGCGGGATATCCTCCTGCCGATGGCGGAAAAGGGGGCGGAGCCCATCGCCTCGATGGGCGCGGATATTCCCCCGGCGGTGCTCTCGAAAACCCACCCCCCGCTTTACGACTATTTCCGCCAGCGCTTTGCCCAGGTAACCAATCCGCCGATCGACGCCCTGCGGGAGGAGATCAAAACCGACTGCTCCATCTATGTCGGCGACGACGGAAACCTGCTTTCCCCGGAGGAGGAAAACAGCGCCGTGCTGGAGCTGCCCTCGCCGGTGCTGACGGAGGAGGAGCTGGAGCGGATCCGCCGGATTCCCGGGAAAGATTTCTCCGTTCGCACCGTGTCCCTGCTTTTTGGCCGCGGTGAACCCCTGCGGGACGCCCTTTCCCGGCTCTTTGCCGACTGTGACCGGGCCTGCCGGGACGGCATCAATATCCTGATTCTCTCGGACCGGGGCGTGGATCGGGACCGGATGGCGATTCCGTCCCTGCTGGCGGTTTCGGCCCTGGAACAGCACCTGATTCATATTCGGAAGCGCACGGCCGTTTCCGTCCTCCTCGAAAGCGGGGAGCCCCGGGACGTGCACCATCTGGCGCTGCTCTCGGCCTATGGGGCCCGGGCGGTGAACCCCTATCTGGCCCACGAATGTGTGCGGGCCATGTGCGCCGGAGGATGGCTCGCGAAGGACCCGGAGGAAGCGGTCCGGGATTACGACCGGGCGCTGACCGACGGGGTGCTGAAGATCGCCTCGAAGATGGGCGTCTCCGTGCTCCAGGCATACCAGAGCGCCCAGCTGTTCGAGACGGTGGGCCTGGACCGGCCGCTGGTCGAAAGGTATTTTACGAATACGCCCTGCTCCCTGGGGGGCGCGGATCTGAACAGGATCGAGGCGGATTACCGCTTTCATCATGACGCGGCCTTCCGCCCGGGCCAGGAGTCGGCCTGCCGGGCCCATCCCGGGTCCGCCTTCCGGGAAAGAGCGGCGGCGGTACTCCCGAGCGAAGGCAAACACCGCTTCCGAAAGGGCGAGGGCGCCGAGGAGCATCTCTACAGCCCGGAGGTCATCCGCCTGATGCAGCAGGCGGTTCAGACGGATGACCGGGCGCTGTTCGACCGCTGCGCGGCCCTGATCGAAAAGGAAGGTCCCCGGACGATCCGCTCGATGCTGACCTTCCGCCTCGACGCCTGCCGGCCGATCCCCCTCGAGGAAACCGAGGACGTTGAAAGCATCGTGAAGCGCTTCCGGACCGGGGCCATGTCCTATGGCTCCATTTCCCGGGAGGCCCATGAATGCCTGGCGAAGGCCATGAACCGCCTCGACGGCCGATCCAACAGCGGCGAGGGCGGCGAGCTCCCGGAGCGCTTCGGCACGGACCTGAATTCCGCCATCAAGCAGGTGGCCTCCGGCCGCTTTGGCGTCACCCGGGAATACCTGCTTTCCGCCCGGGAAATCCAGATTAAAATGGCTCAGGGGGCCAAGCCCGGCGAGGGCGGCCATCTTCCGGGCGCGAAGGTAACGGAAAGCGTAGCGAAAACCCGCTGCTCCGTTCCGGGCATTTCGCTGATTTCCCCGCCGCCCCATCATGATATCTATTCGATCGAGGATCTGGCGGAGCTGATCTACGACCTCCGGTGCGCGAACGAGGAGGCGAAAATCTCCGTGAAGCTGGTCGCCTCGGCGGGCGTGGGAACCATCGCCAGCGGCGTGGCCAAGGCGGGAGCCGGCGGCATCCTGATTTCCGGCGGCGAGGGCGGCACCGGCGCGGCGCCCCTGAGCAGCGTCCACCACGCCGGCCTCCCCTGGGAAATCGGTCTGGCGGAGGCCCACCAGGCGCTGTGCCGCAACCGGCTTCGTCAGGGGGTCACCCTGGAAACGGACGGGAAGCTGATGACCGGCCACGACGTCATGGTCGCCCTGCTCCTGGGGGCGGAACTCTTCGACTTCGCGACGGCGCCCCTGGTCGCCCTGGGCTGCCGGATGATGCGGGTGTGCCAGCTGGGAACCTGCCCCTACGGGATCGCGACCCAGAATCCGGCCCTGCGGGCCCGCTTCGCGGGAAAACCGGAATACGTGGAACGTTTTATGCGCTTTATCGCCGGCCAGATGCGGGAGATGATGGCCCGCCTCGGCGCCCGGACGGTCGAGGAGCTGGTCGGCCGCAGCGACCTGCTGACCATGAAGGAGGACGCCGCCCTGGATCTTTCCGATCTGATCGGCTTCGCGCGGAATATCTGCTTCGATCCGGAAAGGGAGCATGATTTTCATCTTGCGTCCCGGGCGGACGTCCGGCTGTACCAGGATCACGTCCACCTCTCGAATACGGACCGCGCCTTCGGAACGATGCTCCGGGGACCGCGGAAAATCCAGGCCCGGGGCTGCGGCGGCCAGTCCTTCGGCGCCTTCCTGCCCGGGGATCAGAAAATCACCCTCTTCGGGGTGGCGAACGATTATTTCGGAAAGGGCCTCTCCGGCGGCACCCTGGCGGTCTGCCCGCCGCCGGATTCCGTCTGGGAAGCGGAAAACGCCCTGATCGGAAACGTGGCCCTTTACGGCGCTACGTCCGGCAGCGCCTTCGTCGCCGGCATGGCCGGGGAGCGCTTCGCGGTCCGAAATTCCGGCGCCCGGGCGGTGGTGGAGGGCGTGGGCGACCATGGCTGCGAATACATGACCGGCGGCCGGGTGGCGGTGCTGGGCCCCGTCGGGGATAACTTCGCTGCGGGCATGTCCGGCGGGGTCGCCTGGGTTCTGGATGAAGCCGGCACCCTGGAGGCCCGGCTGAACGGAACGCGGGGACAGGCATCAAAGAGTTCCGTTCGCCTTTACCCGGTGGACGGCGCCCAGGCGGAGGAGCTGAAACAGCTCCTGGACCCCAGAGGAGAAGCCTTTTGGAGCATGTCGCGCTTAAGCGTTGATGTCATTGCCCACCGGGGAACGGCACTTCCC
>JAFRHH010000028.1 GCA_017433405.1 Clostridia bacterium
CGGCTCCGCCGTCGGCGCCGGGGTCTCGGTAAAGGTTTCGGGTGTCGCCGTTACCGTCGGCGCCGGAGTCACCACCGCCGTCGGCACCGGAGTTATCCGCGGCGTGGGCGCCGCCTGAAGGGATGCCGCCATCGTGGCGGACAGATAAACCAGCAATATCTTCAAAATGTCCATGGACACACTCTCCTCTGTGAACGTCAGTTCACGTCTGCCATTCTGTTCGGATGACGATTTTGTAGCCGCTTCGCTGACGCGTTCGCGGACAAAATCTGTCTCCTCAGGCTCGAAAGAGCTGGCGTTATTATACCAGACCCGGTCTTTAATGACAATCCCCGTTTTTTATGGTAGAATGCCTCAAAGGCATGAAAATGAACGCTGGGAGGCTCGTCATGGATCGTTTTGAGGCCACCGTGCAGGGGACGGTTTTCCGGAATCCGGAAAACGGCTATTCCGTACTGACCGTTCTGGCAGGGCGGGAGGAAAGCACCGTGGTCGGCAGCCTGCCGGAGCTGAGTCCCGGGGAGCAGGTGATCTTTTCCGGGGAGTGGACGGAGCACCGAACCTACGGGCGCCAGTTCCGCTGCGTCGGATGCGAAATCCGGATGCCCACCACCCTGCTGGGGATCGAGCGGTTCCTTGGCAGCGGGCTGATCCGCGGCGTGGGGCCTTCCACCGCCAGCCTGATCGTCGCCGCCTTCGGGGAGGAGACGATGACGATGCTTTCCGAGCATCCGGAGCGGCTGACGGAGGTGCCGGGCATCGGGCGGCGCCGCATGGAAATGATCGCCGAAAGCTACCGGGAGCATCAGGGGACCCGCCGGGCCATGATCTTTCTTCAGAGCTACGGCGTAGCCCCGGCGCTGGCGGTCCGGATCAGCCGCCGATATGGCGACCGGACGCCGGAGGTGATCCGGGAGAATCCCTACCGGCTTTGCGACGATCTCGAGGGAGTCGGTTTTCGCACGGCAGACCGGATCGGGCTGATGCTCGGCATTCCGCCGGACAGCGACAGCCGGATCCGGGCCGCCCTGAAGTTCATCCTGACGGACGTTTCCCAGGAGCGGGGCCACGTCTATCTTCCGGAGGAGGAGCTCATCCGCACCGGGGCGGAGCTGATGCAGGTGGATCCCGCCCTCTGCCGGCGGCAGCTGACAGGGCTGCTCCTTTCCGGGGATCTCATCGCCGAAGCGGAGGAGGACGGAAGCCGGCGGGTCTATCTGCCCTTTCTCTATCGGGCGGAGCAGGAGGTAGCTCTCCGGCTCCGGGCGCTGATGACCGCCGCTTCCCCGGGCCGCTTCGCCGGCGCCCGCCGGGCGATTTCCGGCTTCGAGCGCCGGGAGGGCATCTCCTTTTCCCCGGCCCAGCGGGAGGCGATCCGCCAGGCCCTCGAGGCCGGCGTCTTCGTCATTACCGGGGGGCCCGGCACCGGCAAGACAACCCTGATCAACTGCCTGCTGGCGCTCCTGTCCCAGGGGAGTGAGGTCGTGCTCTGCGCCCCCACCGGCCGGGCGGCCAAGCGCATGACCGAGGCCACCGGGGCCGAGGCCCGGACCATCCACCGGCTGCTGGAATACGGCGGGGAAGAGGGTTCCTTTTCCCGGGGGGAGGACAATCCCCTGGAGGCGGAGATCGTCATTGCCGACGAGGCCTCCATGATCGATCTGGCCCTGATGCGGGCCCTGCTCCGGGCCCTTGCCCCCGGATCCAGGCTGATCCTGGTGGGGGACGCGGACCAGCTGCCCTCCGTCGGCGCCGGAAACGTCCTGCGGGATATTCTCGAAAGCGGCGAGATTCCCTGCGCCCGGCTGACGGATATCTACCGCCAGAGCGAGGAGAGCCGCATCGTTCTCAACGCCCACCGGATCAACCGGGGGGAGATGCCCCTTTTAAACGGCCGGGGCTCCGATTTCTTCTTCGAGCGCAGGGATTCCGCCGCCTCCGCCGCCGAAAGCATCGTCGCCCTGATCACCCGGCGGCTTCCGGGCTATCTGGGCTATCCGGAGGGGCAGCGGATCCCTCTGGCGGTGCGGAATATTCAGGCCCTTTCCCCCGGGCGGCGGGGCGAATGCGGGGTCAACATCCTGAACGCCATGCTCCAGGCCGCCCTGAATCCTCCAGGGGAAGGTCGGCCCCAGCTGACCTGGGGGGAGACGGTTTTCCGCCTCGGCGACAAGGTCATCCAGACCCGGAACGACTATCAGCTCGCCTGGCGCCGGGTCGTTCCCGGCGGGGAGGAGGGCACGGGCGTCTTTAACGGGGACGTCGGGTTCATTACCGCGGTGGACCCGGAGGCTCAGACCCTGACGGTTCTCTTCGACGAGGAGCGGGAGGTCGACTACGATTCCGGAAACCTGGAGGATCTCGAGATGGCCTACTGCCTGAGCGTCCACAAAAGCCAGGGCAGCGAATTTCCCGTCGTCGTCATGCCGGTGGTCGGCGCGCCGCCGCTTTTGCAGACCCGAAACCTGCTCTACACCGCCATGACCCGGGCCCGGTCCCTGGTGGTGCTGGTTGGCCGGGAGGAGGTCATCCGGCGGATGGTCGAGAACGACCGGGTGGTCCGCCGCTATACCACCCTGGCGGAGCGGATTCGAGAGAGCGCGGCGCTGGAGGGCTGACGCGCCCCTGTCCGGCGGACGTAAACTGACGGTCACAGAAGTGAACGCTGTCCTGGTTACGGAAAGAGAATCCCATGAGGCCTGATCAGGCGGAGCGCTCAGAGAGGAGGGAAAGGCGGCATGAAGCACTGGATCTACAGCCGGTGGGGCGAGGGGCTGCGGGCCACCGGCGCCTTCCTGCGGGACGTCATCTGGCCCGAGGGCGCCATCTGCCGCGGATGCGGCAAAATCTCCGACGGAACGCCCCTGTGCCCCGGGTGCCGGGAGAGGCTGCAACGGGAGAACAGTCTTTCCTTCTGGACCGAGACGACCCTGGCGCCGGGGCTGACCGCCTGGAGCCTCCGGGCCCACGAGGCGCTGCCCCGGCAGCTGGTACTGAGCCTGAAGTACCGGGGGGAGGCCTGCCTCGCCCGTGAAATCGCCCGGCTGATTCAGCCCCTTCCCGCTTTTCTGACCTTTTCATCGGAAACAGTCGTGACCTGGGTTACCATGCCCCGGGGGCGGCTTCGGGTTCGGGGCATCGATCACGGCCGGCTGCTGGCGGAGGCGGTGGCGGAGGAGCTGGGGCTTCCCTGCCGCCGGCTGCTGGACCGTCGGGACGACCGGTCCCGGGCCCAGGCCCGGCTGAACGAGGCCAGGCGGCTTCAAAACCTGAAGGGCGCCTTCGCCCCGGCGGAGCCCATCCGGTTTCCCGTGCTTCTCGTGGACGACGTGCTGACCACCGGCACCACCGCCCGGCGCTGTGCCGAAGCCCTGCGGCAGGGCGGCGGGACGGAAATCACCGTGCTGACCTTTACCCGGGCGGTTTCCCGGGACCCGGGTTCCTGACCGGGCGGGTTCCGGCCCGGACGGAGGGGGACGGATTTCGTGTCAGCGCGGCATTTCCCGGCCCGCCGCTCCCTTGACAGGGAGCCGGCGGCGGCGGTAGAATAGCCCTTGGTTTGCGCTGGGCGAAGGACAGAAAGAACCGTCCTCTCCCGTACCGACAAACCGGCGTTCACAGAGGAGGAAAACCCGTGCTTGAGTGTATTGTAACCAAATTCGGAGGCAGCTCCCTGGCCAGCGACGAACAGTTCCGCAAGGTCCGGAGCATTCTCGAGCTGGAGCCCACCCGGCGTTATCTGGTGCCCAGCGCTCCCGGCAAGCGCTTCGACGGGGACGACAAGGTCACCGATCTGCTCTACGTCTGCTATAACCTGGCGTCGACGGGAAAACCCATCGCCGAACCCTTTGGCAAGATCCGGGAGCGATATCTATCCATCGCCCGGGGCCTTCACCTGAAAATCGATATCGAGAGGGAGCTGGACCAGGTCGAGGCAGGAATCCGGATCGGCAAGGGCCGGGACTGGTGCGCCAGCCGCGGGGAATATCTCTGCGGGCTTTTAATGGCGGACTATCTCGGGTGGCGCTTCGTCGACGCGGCGGAGGGGATCGTCTTTCACGACGACGGCCGGCTCAGCGATTCCAAAACCCAGGAGAAGCTTTCCCGGCTGCTTTCCGACGGTCAGAGCGCCGTAATCCCCGGCTTTTATGGGGCGAAGGAGAATGGCGAGGTCTGTACCTTTTCCCGGGGCGGCAGCGATATTACCGGGGCCCTGGTTTCCCGGGCGGTCGGCGCGGACGTCTATGAAAACTGGACGGACGTATCCGGCTTCCTGATGGCGGATCCCCGGATCATCGACGGGCCGGCGGAAATTTCCTCCATTACCTATAAGGAGCTGCGGGAGCTGAGCCATATGGGCGCCTCCGTGCTCCACGAGGACGCCATGTTCCCGGTGCACCGGGCAGGCATTCCCACCAATATCCGGAATACCAACAAGCCCTATCATCCCGGGACGATGATCAGCCGGAACGCCCCCCAGGAGGTTTCCGTGCCCACCATTACCGGCATCGCCGGCCACAAGGGCTATACCGTCATCAACATCGAAAAGAACATGATGAACAGCGAGGTGGGCTTCGGCCGCAAGGTGCTGGCGGTGCTCGAGGAATACGGCATCAGCTTTGAGCATATGCCCACCGGCATCGACAGCATGTGCGTCGTCGTCAAGAGCGATTCCCTGATTCCCCACCAGGAGGAGGTTATCCGCCGGATTGAGGAGCTGGTGGACGGCCAGGGCTCCGTCAGCGTCATGGACCAGCTGGCCATCATCGCCACCGTCGGCCGCGGCATGGTTCACAACTGCGGTACCGCCGCCCGGCTGTTTTCCGCCATGAGCCGCGCCCGGATCAACGTCCGCATGATCGACCAGGGATCCAGCGAGCTGAGCATCATCGTCGGCGTCAACGAGAGCGACTTCGAGGCCACCATTCACGCCATCTACCACGAGTTCGTCGGATAAGCGGCAACCGGACAGAGAGCACCATTCCCCTGTCCGGAAACGGCCAAAAAGAAAGAAACCCGCCGGGGGACCGGCGGGAAGCGGAGGGAAAGCGATCATGAAAGTACTGGTGACCGGAGCCGCCGGCCAGCTGGGCCACGATGTGATCCAGGAACTGGAAAGCCGCGGCATTCCCTGCCTTGGCGCGGACGTCGCGGACTTCGATCTGACCGACGGCGACGCCGCCCGGCGCTTCACGGAGGAATACGGGCCCGACGTCATCGTTCACTGCGCCGCCTATACCAACGTCGACCGAGCGGAATCCGAACCGGAGATCTGCGCCGGGGTCAACGGCATGGGGACGCTGAACATGGTCCGGGCCGCCCTGGCGGTCGGGGCCAGGCTGGTCTATATCTCGACGGACTACGTCTTCCCCGGGGACGGCGAGCGGCCCTGGGAACCGGAGGACGAATACGGGCCCCTGAACGTTTACGGCATGAGCAAGGTTCAGGGAGAGAACGCGGTCCGCAGCCTGATGACCCGCTTTTTTATCCTGCGGACCAGCTGGGTTTTCGGGATAAACGGCCGGAACTTTGTCCGGACCATGCTCCGCCTCGGGGCGGAGAAGCCGGAGCTGCGGGTGGTGGACGACCAGGTCGGTTCCCCGACCTATACCCGGGATCTTGCGGCCGTCATCGCCGACATGATCGGCACCGAAAAATACGGCATCTATCATACCCGGAACGAGGGCTTTCTCTCCTGGGCGGACTTCGCCCGCATGATCATGCAAAAGGCGGGGCTGCCCTGCCGGATCATTCCGGTTTCCTCCGCCGAATACCCCACCCCGGCCCGGCGGCCCCTGAACTCCCGGCTCAGCGGGGAGCGCCTTCTGGAGGCGGGCTTCAAACCCCTGCCCTCCGTCGAAAACGCCCTGGACCGCTATCTGGCGGAGCTGGCGGCGGAAGCGGCGGCTCCCGCCCCCTGACGCCGGTTCATATCAGCTCCTCCGGAATCACAATGCCATTGCTCCCAAGACCTTTCAGGAAGTCCTCCGGCAGAGGCGCCTGGAAGGTCATTTTTTTGTGGGTTCGGGGATGCTCCAGGGTCAGGCTCCGGGCGTGAAGCATCAGGCAGGGCACCTTCGCCCCCCGATCCGACCCGTAGAGGGGATCCCCGCAGACCGGGTGATGAATACTCTTCAGATGAACCCGGATCTGATGGGTTCGGCCCGTCAGGATATGCACGTCCAGCAGCGTGCAGCTCCGGCCCTCCGCCAGCTTCCGCCACTCCGTAATCGCCTCCCGGCCCGCCGGATCCACGGCCATTTTTTTTCGGTCCTTCCGGCTGCGGCCGATGGGCGCCTCGATCCGGCCCGCATCCTCCTTCAGGAGGCCCTCCGCCAGGGCCCGGTAATGCTTTTCAATCCGCCGCTCCCGCAGGAGGTCCGACAGGGCCTGCTGGGTTTCGTCGTTTTTGGCCACCAGGAGCAGGCCGCTGGTATCCTTATCCAGCCGGTGGACGATGCCCGGCCGCCGCTCGCCGCCGATGGCCCCCAGGGAGTCCAGCCGGAAGAGCAGGGCGTTGACCAGCGTGCCCTCCTCGTGGCCCACCGCCGGGTGAACCACCATGCCCCGGGGCTTGTTGACCACCGCCAAGTCCGGGTCCTCATAGAGGATTTCCAGGGGCAGATCCTCCGCCGCCAGCCCCGTCTCCCGGGGGGCGGGCACCGTCAGGGTCACCCGCTTTCCCGGCGTCGGCCGCTCCCCGGCCTTCCGGCAGGGGGCGCCTTCCAGGAAGCACTGTCCCTCCTCCATCAGGGCCGCCGCCCGGGAGCGGCTCAGCCCCGCCGCCTCCGCCAGCAGCACGTCCAGCCGCCGCCCATCGGTCACCGCTTCAATCCATTTTTCTTCCATCTGGCCCTTCCTTTCCAAAGAGCAGGCAGCCCATCACCAGCGCGCAGCCCACCGTCAGGCAGGCGTCCGCCGCGTTAAAAACGGCGAAGCGAACGAAGAGCAGCTCGATCCAGTCCGGCACCGGGCCGGCCCCCAGCCGGTCCACCAGGTTTCCCAGGGCGCCCCCCAGCATCATCATCAGCCCCACCGTCGCGGGGGCGCTGAAGCGCTTCCTTCTCAGGAAAAAGACCGCGGCGGCGATCACCGCCAGGCTGACCAGCCCCAGCAGCCGGGGATTCCCCCCGAGGAGGCTGAAGGCCGCCCCGTCGTTCAGGGTCAGCCGCAGACGAACCACCCCGGGAATCAGCAAAAACCCTTCCGCCGGCAGCCCCGCCGCCCAGGCCTTGGTGAGCCGGTCCAGAAGGAGCACCGCCCCGGCGATCCAGAGCCCATCCCGCTTTTTCATAGGCGCTTCCCTTTCGCGGGCTGCCGCTTTTCCGCGGGCTGCTGTTCCTCCGCGGCCTGCTTTTCCGCCAGCAGATCCTCCAGCCGGGCTGCCAGCTTCCGCATGACCTTCAGCCCCTCCCGGAGCACCGCCCGGTCGTCGCCCCGGACGTCCCGGAGGGTCAGGGCCGCCGGGGGCCTCGCCGAGAGGATCAGCCGCCCGTCGGTTTCCTGCATCGCCCGGAGGAGACAGGCCGGATCCGGTACCGCGCTCTCCTCCAGCTTCATCCGCAGCCCTTCCTTGCTTCGGGCCACGCTCGACACCCCGATCCGGCTGCAGAGGGCCCGCAGCTGGCTCACGTCAAGCAGGGCCTCCACCGGAACGGGCAGCTCGCCGTAGCGGTCGATCAGCTCGTCGGTCACATCCGCCCGGTCGTCGTCGGTGACGATGGAGGCGACCCGTTTATACATTTCCATCCGCTGCTTTTCCTCCGCCACGTAGCTTTCCGGCAGGAAGGCATCCACGCTGAGGAGGATCCGGGTTTCCAGCTCCCGGGCGGCGGGCTTGCCGCTGACCTCCGCCAGGGTTTCCTCCATCAGCTTGCAGTACATATCGTAGCCGACGGTGGCCAGATGGCCGTGCTGCTCCGGGCCGAGGATATTCCCAGCGCCGCGGATTTCCAGATCCCGCATGGCGATCCGGAAGCCGGCGCCAAACTCGGTAAATTCCCGGATGGCTGAAAGCCGCTGCTGGGCCGTTTCCGAGAGGATCCGGTCCTGGCGGACCGTAAAGTAGGCGTAGGCCTGGCGGTTGCTCCGGCCGACCCGGCCCCGCAGCTGATACAGCTGGCTGAGGCCGAAGCGCTCCGCGTCATAGACGATCAGGGTATTGGCCAGGGGCACGTCCAGGCCGTTTTCGATAATCGTCGTACAGAGGAGCACGTCGTAATTCCCGTTATAGAAATCCATCATCACGTCCTCGAGCTGATGCTCCCGCATCTGGCCGTGGGCCACGCCGATCCGGACCTCCGGCACCAGCACCCGCAGCCGCTCATAGAACCGTTCGATACTCTGGACCCGGTTATAGAGAAAATAAACCTGGCCCCCGCGGCCCGCCTCCCGCAGGATCGCGTCCCGGATCAGGGCATCGGAATATTCCGTGACCACCGTCTGGACAGGAATCCGCTCCTCCGGCGGGGTTTCCAGCACGCTCATATCCCGGATACCGGTCATGCTCATATGCAGCGTTCGGGGAATCGGCGTCGCCGACAGGGTCAGCACGTCCACCTGGCGCTTCATGTTCTTGATGATTTCCTTATGGGCCACGCCGAAACGCTGCTCCTCGTCGACGATCAGCAGCCCCAGATCCTTAAACCTGACGTCTCTGCCCAGCAGCCGGTGGGTGCCTACGACGATATCGATCTCGCCGGAGGCCAGGCGGGCGATCACGTCCTTCTGCTCCTTCGCCGTCCGGAAGCGGGAGAGGTAATCCACCCGGGCGCCGGTGCGGGCGAAGCGCTTCTGAATCGTATTATAATGCTGCTGGACGAGAATGGTCGTCGGGGCCAGCAGGGCCACCTGCTTGTTGTTGACCACCGCCTTGAAGGCCGCCCGCAGGCTGACCTCGGTTTTGCCGTAGCCCACGTCGCCGCAGAGGAGCCGGTCCATATTCCGGTCGCTCTCCATATCCTCGGTAATCTCCCGGACGCTCTGGGCCTGGTCCGGCGTCAGCTCCCAGGGGAATTCGTCCTCGAATTCCCGCTGCCAGGCGGTATCCGGCCCGAAGGCGTAGCCCGTATTCCGGCTGCGCTCGGCATAGAGATTCTTCAGGTCGAAGGCCAGGGTTTTCAGCCCCTCCTTGACCCGCCCCTTCTGGCGGGCCCATTCACCGCCGCCGAGGCGGTTCACCTTCGGGGGCTGGCCCGGATTCCCGATATAGCGCTGGACCCGCTCCAGCTGCTCCACGGGTACGTAGAGCCGGTCGTTTCCGGCATAGTGAATCAGCAGATAGTCCCGCCAGGCGCCCTCGGACTGAATCCGGGTAATGCCCTCGTAGACGCCGACGCCGTGATCCTCGTGGACCACGTAGTCGCCGACCTTCAGATCCGTAAAGGTCGAAATCCGCTCCCCGGCCCGCTTCCGGCTTTTGCTCCGCCGATAGCCTTCACCCCAGATATCCGCGTCGCTGACCACGACGGCGCCGCAGTCCTTCAGCTGGAAGCCCCGGCTCAGGGTCAGGGGCAGGATCACCGCCTGGCCCGGGGAAACATCCCCGGGCTCCTCCCGGTATTCCGCCTTCTCTCCCAGCTCCTTCAGGCTTTCCGCCAGCCGCTGGCCCCGGGAGGCGCCGCCGCTTAGGAGAAAGACCCGCCGGCCCTCCTTCCGCCAGGCCGCCAGATCGTCCCGCAGGGGGCGCAGCTGGCCCCGGTATCCCGGGATGCCCGCCGCCTCCGCCGCGATGACCTTCTCCGGCCGGAGGCCCCCCAGCCCCAGCAGCATCTCCGTCGTCAGCACCCGGGGAAAGGCGGCAAGGGTACCCATCGCTTCCTCCCAGCCGGTCATCAGCCCGGCCTGGGCGGCGACGGCTTCCCCCCGCTCCATGGCAGCGGCCAGATCCCGGCTGAAGCCCTCCGTCCGCTCGGCGATCCGGTCCCGCAGCTTATCCGGCTCCCAGAGGATTACCAGATCCGGCCGGAACCAGTCGCAGACGCTCCCCAGCCGATCCGTCAGCACCGGCAGCCAGACCCGGATCCGCCGGAAGGGCAGCCCCTTTTCCAGGTTCTCCGCCTCCTGGCGCAGGCGGCTGAGCCGCATGTCCGCCGCGTTTTCCGCCGCCTCCCGCCAGGCCTTTTCCCGGGTCTTCGGGGCCAGGGCGGTATCGAAGTATTCCGCCAGCTCCTCCTCGTCCTCCGGCAGCGGGGGCAGGGAATCCAGCAGCCCTCCCGCCGGGGGCTCCGGCGCGGCCTTTTCTCCCAGCGCCTCCCGCATCCGGCGGGCGGCCTCCGGGTATTCCGCTTCGGCCAGCAGCGCCTCGCAGGCCGGGGTCAGCACCGCCTCCTCCAGCGCCTCCTGGCTCCGCTGGCTGATACAGTCGAAGCCCCGCAGGCCGTCGACCTCGTCGTCAAAGAACTCCAGCCGGATCCCCTGGCTGAGAGCCGGGGGATAGACGTCGACGATGGCGCCACGCCGGGCGTACTGCCCCTTGCCCTCCACCATGCCGACCCGCTCGTAGCCCATCCGGTCCAGTCTGGCGGTCAGCGTCTCCGGGGCCATCACGTCCCCCCGCCGGAGGGTCAGGGTCAGCTGCCGGAAGGCATCCGGCTGCCCCATGCGCTGGATCAGGGTTTCCGCCCCGACGCTCAGGAGCCGGATCTCCCCCCGGGCCACCGCCGCCAGGGTTTCCAGCCGGCGCCAGCTGAGCTCCTGGCTCCCCGCCGCCCTCGTCAGCTCGATTTCCCCGCCCGGCAGGCTCGCGCAGCCCTCCCCCGCCAGCTGGCGGGCATCGTCCGCCGCCCGGGTCGCCTTCAGGTCGTTATCCATGACCAGCAGAACCCTTTTTCCCTGGCCCGCCAGGGTCGCCCCCAGGGCCGCCGCCAGGGAGGCCGTCAGCCCGGTGACCGCCACCGTCTTTCCGGCCGCCAGGCCCTCCAGCGCTTCCTGGTCCGGAAAGCGCAGCGCTTCCGTCAGTTGTTTCATGCCTTCTCCTCTTCCACATTCCCCGTCGGTTTTTTGAACCCCGCGTTTACCGCCTGCATCGCCTTCTCCGCGCCTTCCCGGGCCCAGATCAGGGCCCCTTCCGCCGCCCGGTCAAAGGCTTCCGCCATGGCGTCCCGCTCCTCCGGCCCCGGGCGCCCCAGCACCCAGGATACCAGATCCTGGCCCCGGGGCCGGTCCCCGGTTCCGATCCGGATTCGGGGAAAGGCCGTCGTCCCCGTCTCCTCCGCGATGGAGCGCATGCCGTTATGGGTGCCCGGGCCGCCGTTTTTCCGGAAGCGGAGATGGGCCGGAGGCAGGTCGATATCGTCATAGAGGATCAGCACCCGCTCCGGCGGGATTTTATACCAGTCCATCAGCTTCCGCAGGCATCGGCCGGAATTGTTCATAAAGGTCTCCGGCTCGCAGATCACGATCTTCCGCTCCGGCTCCGCCGCCTCCGCCAGGGCCCCCTCCAGGGCCGGCTTTTTCCGGAAGGCGAGCCCCAGCCGTCCGGCGACCCGGTCCGCCGCCTCGAAGCCGGCGTTATGCCGGGTATGGGCATATTCCTCCCCGGGATTTCCCAGGCCGACGATCAGAAATGTTTCCTTTTCCATGGTTTCCTCCTCTGTGAACGGCAGTTCACGTCTGCCATTCTGCGACGGATGACGTTTTTACAGCCGCTTTGCTGATAAAAATGTTCTCTTTTCTGCCCTTTTTCAACGTTTTGGGGCTGTATAGCCGGGACTGGCCTCGGCGTCAGCCCAAAAACACCGCTTCGCGAACGGACCTCCGTCCCTTCGCCGCCCATCAGTTTCTCATCTTTCCCCTGCCCTGTCAAGGCGAATCCGGATTTCCGGCGAACCCTGGATTCCCGCCGAGCCCCGGATTTCCGGCAAGCCCTGTATTTTCAGCAAGCCCTGGATTTTCAGCAAGCCCTGGATTTCCGCCGAACCCCGGATTTCCGGTTCCCGGAGGCACCCGCCGCCACTGGCGCGCCCCAAAGCCGCTTCAGGGGATTGGTCTTTTTCTGTTTCCCGGGCCGCGTCCTTTTCCCCGGCCTTTTCTTGCGGTTCGAAATGTGCTATGATTGAATACGATTTTTTCAGACGCCCGGTTCGGGCGGGCAAGGAGGCTTCCCCCATGCATCTGATTATTCCGAAAAACTATAACCCGGTCCTGGATCTTCGGGATACGGAGATCGCCATCAAGCTGGTCAAGGACTTCTTCGAAACGGAGCTGGCCCGGGCCCTGAACCTGACCCGGGTTTCCGCCCCCATCATGGTCACGCCGGAAAGCGGCCTGAACGACAACCTGAACGGCGTCGAGCGGCCCGTGGCCTTCGACGTGCTGGAGACGGGGCAACAGGCAGAAATCGTCCATTCCCTGGCCAAATGGAAGCGCCTGGCTCTCAAAACCTATGGATTCTCCATGGGAGAAGGGCTGTATACCGACATGAACGCCATCCGGCGGGACGAGATGACCGACAACATCCACTCCATCTTCGTCGACCAGTGGGACTGGGAGCGAATCATGCGGCCCGGGGAGCGGAACGAGGCCTTCCTGCGGGAGATCGTCGAGCGGATCTACTATACCCTGCGGAAGACCGAGGGCTACGTCTGCGCCCATTATCCCCATATCCGGCCGGAGCTGCCGGAGCGGATTACCTTCATCACCACCCAGGCCCTGGAGGACCGGTATCCGGAGCTTTCCCCAAAGGAGCGGGAGTACCGGGCGGTGAAGGAGGCCGGGGCCGTCTTCCTGATGCAGGTCGGGGGCGCCCTCAAATCCGGCCAGCCCCACGACGGCCGGGCCCCGGACTACGACGACTGGAGCCTGAACGGCGATATTCTCCTCTACGACCCCTTGCTGGACATCTCCCTGGAGGTCAGCTCCATGGGCATCCGGGTGGATCCGGAAACCCTGAAAAAGCAGCTCAGGATCCGGGGGTGCGAGGAGCGGGCGGAGCTGCCCTTCCAGAAGGCGCTTTTGAACGGGGAGCTGCCCCAGACCATCGGCGGCGGCATCGGCCAGAGCCGGATGTGCGTTTATTTCCTCCGGAAGGCTCACGTGGGCGAGGTTCAGGCCAGCCTCTGGCCGGAGGAGGTTGTCAGAGCCTGTCACGGTGCCGGGATCCCGCTGCTCTGAAAAAGCATAATAAAAGGGCTGCGAAGCATTTGGGGGGACCCCCTGAATGACTTCGCAGCCCTTTTTCTGTAACCGTCAGTTCTCGTCTGCCTTTTCGTCCGCCTTTCCGTCCGGTTGACAATTTGGGTGCCGCTCCGCCGGAGGCTCCGGGGCCGGCGCCCATCTTCGCCGGAAATAGGCGATCACCGTATGCAGATCCTTCCGGATGGATTCGAAGATCCGGCCCCGGATGGCGCCCACCAGCACCGCCATGGCCACCGGCCCGCCGATCAGGCCCAGGATGCCGCCGGCCCGCAGGCCGACGAACATCCCCACCAGGCTTTGCAGCGGGGTAATGCTCATGGAATCGGACATCAGCTTCGGCTCCAGCAGCCGCCGCAGCAGCTGCAGCCCCAGGGTCAGGGCCAGCACCTGCCAGCCCTGGGCGGGGTTGCCCCCGATAAAATGCAGAATTCCCAGGACGATATAGAGCAGGCCGCTCCCCACCATGGGAATCATTTCCATGATAGCGGCCGCGATGGACAGCACCGCCGGATAGGGGTGGCCGAAGCAGCTCAGATAGATCCAGCTGACCACCAGCACCATGGCGGCGAAGATACCCTGAACCCGGAGGTAGCCGATCAGGCTGCGGACGGCCTTGTTGGTCAGCTGGGCCGAGGCGCTGTCCTGCCGGTGGCGGGCACCGCCGGGCAGATAGGCCCGGATCGCCCCGTAATCCTTGGAAATAAAATACAGCGCCATGGCCAGGAAGCTGATATAGATCACCATATAAGGGGCACCGGTCGCCAGATTCAGCAGCCAGGCCAGGACGGACTGGGCCAGCACCGGGCCGTAATCCGTAATCTCCTTGACCACGCCGTTAATGGCTTCCCGGACCCATCGTTCGGACTCCGGAGAGACATTGACCGCGCTTTCAAGGATGCTGTCCGTCAGGCCCTTGATGCCGGCGACCGTCCCCTTAATGATCTCCCCGGAATTATTGACCAGCTCCGTCGTCTGGCCAATAGCGAAAGTCAGAAAATAGACCAGGATGCCGACCCCCAGCACCACCGTCAGAAGCACCAGCACCACGCTGGCCAGAGGCCGTTTGATTTTCAGCTTCTTTTCCAGAAAGCGGATCAGCGGCTGCAGCATGGCCGCCAGCGGAATGGCCAGCACGAAGGGGCTCAGCTTGTCCCACAGCCAGGGGATCAGGATATAGGCCAGCCAGCCTCCCAGCAGGATCGCCCCGCAGCGGAAGAGCAGCCGTTCCCCGGCTTTTCTTTCCTCGCTCATGGCCGTCATTTCCCTTCCCGGTTGTTTTTTTCGTTCACCGTATCGATCTCGCTCCGGCGCAGCTGGGGCGTGCAGCCGGGGCACCGGCTCAGCCTGCTGTAGGGCTTTTCCTCCAGCTCGCCGTAACGGAAGGCCGTCATCGGTTCATACCTGTCCTTGACCAGAGCGCAGGTGGGCTGGGAATGATAGTTCTTTCCGCCGCTGGGATTGTAATACAGCTCCAGGCTGTCGTCGGGGTAGCCGAGGGTTCGGCCGATCTCGTCCCAGATGATCACCTTCGTACAGGGCGTCCGGTGCAGATTATCCCACAGCCATTTAATGCTGACGCCCTCCGGCGTCCTTTCCCGCTGAACCCGGATACAGCCGTGGCTGGCCTTCTCCCCCAGGTACCGCTCGCAGCGGGCGTAGTTCCGGGTTTCCTCCCCGGTTTTTTCGTCCTTTTCGATCAGGCAGGGCACCTCGTGAATCAGGATACCGCTGTTGATCCGCATACCCATATCGCAGAAGAGGCTGCCGGCCCAGAAGCCACCGGTCCAGCTGACCATCAGGAATTCCCCCGCCGGGGTTTCGGCAAAGGGGGTGTCCGACCGGGGAAAGCCCGTCGAGCAGAGGAGGGTGCTGAGCAGCTTCCCTTCCTTAAAGACGTAGAGCCGCTGCTGCAGCTTATCGATTACCAGGCCGTAGGTCTGGTCGACCTCCTTTTCCTCCAGCAGGCTGGTTTTGACCCAGCCCCGGAAGGGCAGGGCCCAGACCCGGACCGCCGAGCCCTCCTCGCAGCTGGAGTAGGCCTCCACCAGGGTCCAGTCCTCCCGCCTTTCCAGCACGTGAACCGCCTGGCTGGCGCAGGTAATAACCCCGGTATATTCCTCGCAGGAAGCCTCCGGCTCCTTCCGGGCCCGGATCTGCTCCCGCTGGGCGCCCTTCAGCACCGTCACCGGCCGGGTCAGCACCCGCCAGATGGCCTCCTCGTCCATGCAGCCCATCTTCAGGTTCCAGAAGCAGTCCGCGTGGCCGCAGGGGGCGTTCCCGTTCATCTCGTTGGGCGTATAATAGTCGACATCCGTCGCCAGCAGGGTTTCCCCCGGCTCCGGCAGATCGATTTCCTCGATAATTTCCGTCACGGCGATCTCCTCCGCCGGAGCGGGAACGGGCAGGCAGAGCAGAAGCCCCAGGGCCGCCGTCAGCGCCGCTCCTCTTCGCAAGAAAGATCCCCCCTGTTTCGTGATATTGCCGCATGATACGGCCGTAGCCCGTTTCCCAAAGATGAGTTATTTCATGCTCTGGGTTCTCGCCCAGGCCGCGTCGATGGTTTCCTGGTGGCTGGTCGCATACTGGCCGATCTTCTCCACCTGCTCCTGGGTCCGCGGGAAGTGCAGACAGCTGTGGCCCGCGAAGTTGTTATCCGCGATATGCTGCGTGCCGTGGGGATACGAATGGGTCGACCCGAGATACACGCTGCCATTGGAGAAGACGACCCAGACCGCCTTCGGATTCCAGGTGTTCCCCCCGAAGATCCGCAGCATCTTCGCCGTATCCGCGGCGGTCAGCGGCTCGTAGTCCGCGTGGGCCCCGAGGGAGAAGATATGAATCTGGTAGGAGATACCGCTGCCGAAATCGTATACCGTCGCGTAGGGGTAGCTCCGGGCCACGTTCTTGACGGAGGTATACCAGTTTTCATAGCGCACCTGGGACGCGGAAGGCCGCACCCCGGAAACCGCCGTGCCGCTGGAGGCAGCCGTCGCTGCGGCCGCCGGCGCCGCCGTCGGTGTTGGCGTTCCCTCCTTCGAAACGGCGCTTCCGCTCTGCAGCGCCGCCAGGGTCTTCTCCCCGGCCACGCCGTCCGCCTTCAGGGAGTTCGCCTTCTGGAAGGCGACCACCGCCTTATAGGTATTGGCGCCGTAGACGCCGTCCGCCTTACCCTTAAGATAGCCCAGGCGGATCAGCAGGTTCTGAAGATCCTTGACGGCGGAGCCGGTGGCCCCCTGCTTCAGGATCCCGTTCTTCTCCGCTTCCTCCGCCCTGGCGGCGGAGGCCTTCCTGGCGCTGCCGCTGAAGAGCGCCTTCTGGGTCGCCTCGCCGGCGGATCCGTCCGCCGTCAGGCCGTTCGCCTTCTGGAAGGCCTTTACCGCCTCCGTGGTCTTATCGCCGTAGGTACCGTCCGCCCGGCCCTTAAGGTAGCCCAGCTCGATCAGCATTTCCTGCAGCTGAGCCACGTTTTCGCCCGTATCCCCGGGCCGGATCGTTCCCCAGAAGGAGGAAGCCTCCCCCGGCGCGGGGGTCGGCGTCACCGTTACCGCGGGGGTCGGGGTCGTCCCTTTGGCCAGGGCCGCGTCGCTGAACAGCACCTGATAGGTGCCCTTTCCGGCGACGCCGTCGGCCTCCAGGCCGTTGGCCTCCTGGAATTTCTTCAGGGCGACCTCGCTCAGCGCCCCGAACTTGCCGTCCACCCGGCTGGTAAAATAGCCCAGCTCCTTCAGGCGGCTCTGAACCGTCCGGGCGTCCTCCCCCTCGCTGCCCTTTCTGACCGAGACCGTCGGAACCTTGTAGACCGGCTTGGGGGTCGGGGTCGGGGTCGGCTTCGGGGTCGGCGTCGCGTCGGCCCGGATCGCCGTATCGGCGTAGAGGGCCTGCTGGGTTTCGGCGTAGGCCACGCCGTCCTTCTTGCTCAGGCCCATCTTCTTCTGGAAGGTCAGCACCGCCACCTTCGTGGCCCCGTCAAAGGTGCCGCTGGGGGTGACCATATAACCCAGGTCGCTGAGCCTCTGCTGCAGCTTTTTAACGTTCGCCCCGGTGTTGCCCAGCTTCATGGTCACCCAGCTGACAGGGCTGACGGTATTGATCTTGACGGCGGTTCCCTTCGCGTTCTTCGGCTTTCCGGAATACAGGAAGGCCTGCAGGTTCGCGTCCACGACGCCGGTATCCGGGTAGCCGTTCTTCTTCTGGAAGGCGATGACCGCCCTTTCCGTTCCCGCGCCGAACTTGCCGTCCGGCTTTCCGTTCAGGAAGCCCAGCTCGATCAGGGCGCTCTGCAGCGCCTCGACCTGGTCGCCGGAGGAACCCTTCTGCAGCACCTGGTAGCTGCCCGCGTCCTCCTCGGGGCTCAGGGTCGGCACCGGGCTCGGGGTCGCCGTCGCCCGGGTTCTGACCACCTTCTTCAGGGTAATATAATCCGTCTTCACGTAGCCGGAGCTCTTTCCCCAGGTCACCGCGGCCCAGCTTCCGCTGACCCCGGTCACCGAAATCTCCGTCCCCCGCGGAATCGTCCGGATCAGCGCGCTGCGCACGGACCGGGCGGAGCGCAGGTTCACCTTATCCGTCGTTACCGTGGTATAGGGATAGCCGCTGACCGTCTCGATCTCCTCCGGCGCGGGGGTTACGATGACGCTTTTATCCGTGTTGACATACTGCTTCTGGACATACCCGTCCCGGCCCCGGGCCCTGACATGATACCAGCTGCCGGTTTCGCCCAGCACCTCCACGCTCTCGCCCTTCTCCAGGGTCTCCAGCACCGTCGCTCCGGAAGACGCGCTGCGGCGCATCCGCACCGAATCCGTGGTCTTCGTCGTAAAGGGGTAGCTCAGCGCCGCCGCGGCCACCGCGCAGACCAGCGTCAGCGCCGCCGCCAGCGTCAGGGCGCGCCGAAAACGGATTTTCTTTCCTGCCATCTCGATCCCTCCGGCTTCCTGCTTTTTTCGGATAAAGGGAAAAAAGCCCGTCAGCATATTGATACACACAATCATTTTACAATGCGTGTGTCAAATTGTCAACGGGAATTTCATTTTTCTGTAATAATTATTTCACATTTGCGTTTTCCGGCCGCATGAAGACTGTCTCCCAATACAACCCGCACTGCCCGAAAAGCCTTTCCCGAACCGCCGGTTTCTGTTATAATGGCAGGGACAATCAGGCACAGGCCCGGAAGGCCTGTCTGTCCGTGATCCTTTCAGCGGGGCGCGGTCACGGGATCGCCATCCGCCGCAGAATGGCAGACGTGAACTACCGTTCACAGAGGAGACAGATTTTGTCCGCGAACGCATAAGCGGAGCGGCTACAAAATCGTCATCCGGACAGAATGACAGACGTGAACTCTGGTTCACAGAGGAGAAACAGCATGGACCTGTATAACCCGATTCTGGTTACAGCCCTGATCGCCTGGGCGCTCGCCCAGTTTTCCAAGACAGTGATCCACTGGATCATCCACCGGCAGTTCGACGTTCACCGGCTCTTTGGGGACGGGGGCATGCCCAGCAGCCACTCCGCCATCGTGACCTCGGCCGCCACGGCCATCGGCCTGCGCCACGGCTGGCCCTCGCCGCTTTTCGCCCTTTCGGTCATCCTCGCGCTGATCGTCATGCACGACGCCGCCGGCGTCCGCCAGGAAACCGGCAAGCAGGCCCGGGCGATCAACGATATCGCCGAGCTCCTGAAATCCATGAACCGGGGCGTCCTGTCCCAGGTCGAGGCCCTGGAGGAGTTCGTCGGCCATACCGGCCGTCAGGTCTTCGTCGGCGCCCTCCTGGGGATCCTCGTCGCCCTGATCGCCCACGGTTTTTTGCCGTGATAATTGGCTTCAGCCCTTCAGGATTTTTCTTTTCGTAAAATAATTCCAGATCATGACGACCCCCGTCGCGATGACCTTGTTCACCATATACAGGCTGATATTAAAGCCGAAGACCGTCAGGAGTACCGTTTCCTCGCCCCAGATGACGCGGAACAGGAGCATCAGCAGCTCGTTAATCGCCAGACCGATGGCGCTGGTCAGAAAGAAGCCGAACTGACTCTTCGCGCTCTGCTCCCGGGCCCCGTCGAACACCCACAGCACGCACAGCAGGTAATTCACCACCACCGACAGCAGGAAGGCGATCGGCGTCGCCACCAGCGTATCCATGCCCAGCTTCTCCTTGCAGAGGATCAGCGTCAGCATTTCCACGACGAATCCGCCGGCCCCCGCGATGGCGAAGCGGATGATTTCACCCAGTCGTTTTTTGTCCATTCCCTGTATCTTTCCTTTCCTCCTCTGTGAACGGCTGTTCACGTCTGCCATTCTATCCGGATGACGATTTTGTTGCCGCTCCCGCTGACGCGTTCGCGGACAAAATCTGTCTCCTCTGTGAACGTCAGTTTCCGTCCGGCCCCGCCAGCGCCTCCCGCTTCCGGATGCCCCGGCACAGGTTCCAGACATAGAGACTGAAGCAGACGATATTCGCCACCGACAGCATGACCCAGTTCGGGTTATTCCCGAAGAGGAAGTCGCCGTAGGTGGTCAGATTGATCTGCAGGAAGACCATCAGGAAGGGCAGCGTACCCACCTCCAGGCAGCCTACCGCCAGACAGGCGAGGATCGCCGGATAGTCATACCGCTCATGCATGTTCGGCAGAAGCAGGGGGCAGACATAGAGGATCAGCGCCAGGATTTTGAGATGATCCAGATCCGTCAGGGGCTTTTTCCGCTTCAGGAGCAGCAGCATGCCCACCGCCAGCACCAGCAGGGTCAGCACGATCAGCATGCCCTTGAGGTCCTCATAATAGCCCTCCTTCATGTTCGGGAACATCAGTCCCCAGAAGGAGGGGTAGTTATAGGAGATCCGCTCGTACTGCCCCCCCTGGTTGATCAGGGTTCTGAAGAGATCGATGATATCCCGGCCCTGGAGGATACCCGGCAGGCTGGTTACCACGATCGTCGCCGGGATCAGCAGGAAGTGCAGCAGGGAGTACTCCTTCCGATCCGCATAGAGGAAGAGGAAGAAGGGCAGGAAAAAGATGCCCTGCAGCTTGACGGAAAAGGCGATTCCCAGGGAGATAAAGGCCAGCACCGGTTTTTTCTCCAGAATCAGCCAGTAGGCCAGGAGGCCGAAGCCCGTAATCAGGGATTCACACTGGCCCCAGAGGGCGCCGTTCAGCAGCACGATGGGAAAATTCAGCGCCGCGGCATAGCCCACCGCGCCCTTCAGGCCGCTGCCGCTGATCTTCTTCACGATCAGCCCAGCCGCCGCGGCCAGGACGAAATCGAAGGGCAGCAGTACCGCCTTCATTGCCACCACCGGGGACAGGGGCAGGTAATAGGCGATCACCATCAGCGTCTGGAACAGGACGCCGTAGTTGCCCGTCTGGGTGCTCAGAGCCCGCCAGCCCCCCTTTTCCCCGATATCCCGGTACCACCGCAGGAAGATATCCATATCCTCGCTGTGGAACCCGACCGTCCAGTAGCGGATCAGGATACCCGCCAGCGTTCCGCCCAGCAGCACCAGCAGCGCCGGATTTTTCAGAAACCAGTTCCAGAATTTTTTCTCCACCCGAAGCAAGATTTCACCCTCCTGACATGTTTTCCTTTGTCTGCGCTTCTCCTCTGTGAACGGCAGTTCACATCGGTCTTTCTGTTCGGATGACGATTTAGTTACCGCTTCGCTCAGGCGGTTTCAGCCCGGGATTCCTCCCCGGCTTCCCCGCTCACAGCCGCCGGGCCATCTCCTCCAGCTTTTCCGTCACCCGCGCCATATCCGTTCCCGACCGGCGGGCCCAGGTTTCCAGCGGGCCCCGGCCCCCGTCGTGGTGCAGGATGCCGCCCCGGGGAAAGCGGTTATAATCCCCGTACTGCTCCCGCAGGTATCCCTCCGGGTTCGCGGGACCGGAAAGCTCCACTCCCTCGAAGGCGATGGGCCGCAGGGGAAACACATCCTCCATCCGCTGCAGGTTTGCCGCCCGGAAAAACTCCGAGGCGAAGATGACGCTCCGGGCTTCCTCCTTCCCGCAGAGGGAGGAGATCATCCGCTTCCGAATCTCCTCATGACGCGCCATGTCCGGATCCTTCCCCAGCTTTTTCCGGTAGGTCAGATAATAGGCGTGAATCTCCCGGGCCAGGGTCGCCCGTTCCTCCGGGCTGTCCGGATCCGTCCGGGAATAATCCATCGGGAACACGTCGATCCAGAGGCCGGTCTTCTCGTGGTCGCAGCCGATCCCGAGCCATCCGCCGAGGTAACCCGGCTCCTCCCGGGCGGTAAGCCCCAGCTCCCCGCAGGCCTTCGGCAGGATCTCCCGGGCCTTCAGGTAGTTTTCCCGATCCATGCAGACGTCACAGTCGTCGTCCCAGGGGATGAAGCCCCCATGGCGAACCGCCCCCAGCAGGGTACCGAACCCGATCCAGTAGGCCAGCCCGTGGCGGCGGCACAGGGCATCGAAGACCTTCAGAAGCGCCGTATCCCCCTGCTGCAGAAGGCGCAGATCGCCCTCCGCCGGCGGCAGGTCGCCGACCTTGCAGAAGCGGTTCAGAAAATAGAACAGCGCATCGAAGGACTCCTGCGTCTCCTGCTGATCCGTCAGACGCTTCGCGATCCCCTTAATCCGCTCCCGGATACCCACGGCGCTCTCCCCTTCCCTGTCAGGAAAATTCATATTCCCGAAAAAAGATGCATTCCCGGAACACCTTGCATCCCCGAAAAAATCGCACATCCGATATCATACACTACCGCCCCCCCTGTTTCAAGGGTTTTCTCCTCGATACAACGCCGTGATAGACTAGACAAAAGAACCGTCTCCCTGTCTGGTACCGTTTCCCCGACGTTCGCGGGCAAAATCTGTCTCCTCTGCCCGCTCCCCCCGGCGCGGTCACGAACAGGAACCCGCTCCCTTGACGAAGGCCGCAGTCCGGTGATAGGATCAGATCGTAAACAAACGCAGGAGGCGGATGATTGATGAAATTCCAGAACCTTTCCCGGAAAAAGATCGCTGTAGCCGGCACCGGCTATGTGGGGCTTTCCCTGGCGGTGCTTCTGTCCCAGCATCACGACGTAACCGCCGTTGATATTCTGCCGGAGAAGGTGGAAAAACTGAACCGGCGGGAAAGCCCGATCCGGGATGAATATATCGAAACCTTCCTCCGGGAATACGACCAGCGGGGCCTTTCCCTGCAGGCAACCACCGACGGCGCCGCCGCCTACCGGGAAGCAGACTTCATTCTCGTCGCCGCCCCGACCAATTACGATCCAAAGCAGAACTTCTTCGACTGCTCCGCGGTGGAAAGCGTGCTGCGGATGATCCGGGAGGTCACCCGGGACCGGGCGGAAAAGCCCGTCGTCGTAATTAAGTCCACGATCCCCGTCGGCTATACCCGCGCCGTCCGGGAAAAGCTCGGCATGCGCCGCCTGCTCTTCAGCCCGGAGTTTCTGCGGGAATCGAAGGCCCTCTACGATAACCTTTACCCCAGCCGGATTATCGTCGGCCGGGAGGAGGAGGATCGGGAGGCCGCGGAAACCTTCGCCGAGCTGCTGCGGGAGGGGGCCCTGAAGGAGGAGATTCCGACGCTTTTCACGGGCACCACCGAAGCCGAGGCCACCAAGCTCTTCGTCAATACCTATCTCGCCCTCCGGGTCAGCTTTTTTAACGAGCTGGATACCTACGCGGAGATCAAGGGACTGCGGACCGCGGACATTATTCAGGGCGTCTGCCTGGATCCCCGGGTCGGGGATTTCTACAACAATCCCTCCTTCGGCTACGGCGGCTACTGCCTGCCGAAGGATACCAAGCAGCTGCTGGCCAACTATCAGGATGTGCCCCAGAACCTGATCCAGGCCATCGTCGAAAGCAACCGCACCCGGAAGGATTTTATCGCCGAGCGGGTGCTGGAAATCGCCGGCTCCTATACCGGCTCCGCCCATTATTCCCGGGACCAGGAACAAAAACAGCAGGCGGTCACCGTCGGGGTGTACCGCCTGACCATGAAGAGCAACAGCGACAACTTCCGCCAGAGCTCGATCCAGGGCATTATGAAGCGCATCAAGGCCAAGGGCGCCCAGGTCATTATCTTCGAGCCCACCCTGGAGGACGGCTCCACCTTCTTCGGATCGGAGGTGGTCAACGACCTGGCGGCCTTTAAACGCCGGAGCAGCTGCATCATCGCCAACCGCTATGACCCCTGTCTCGACGACGTGGCGGAGACGGTTTATACCCGGGATCTGTTCAGAAGAGACTGATCCCGGGCACCTTGATTCGCGTTGTTTTGACTGGCTGTTGCGGAACGCGGGGACAGGCCCCATGTTCCGATCCAACCTGCCTTGCTTACAAGACAGAAGATACGTCCCTCTGTCTGAACCTCTGTCTGATTACTCTTCCGGGATCAGTCGGATGATTTCCTTGAAGGGCATCAGCATGGCGTCGCATTCCTCCGCCCGATGGTGGGTCAGGATGGATTCCGCCGCCCGCTGAATCGCCGGAACCGCCGCCCGCATCAGCTGGTTGGCGTAGATGATGATGTTCGCTCCTCGCTTTTTCCACTCCTCCTCCGTGACGCTGTTGAAGGAGGTCGGCACCAGCACGATGGGGGTGGTTGTGTCCTTTTCCCGGAATTTCTCAATAAATTCACAGATCTCCGACGGATCCTTCTTCCGGCTGTGGATCATGATCGCGTCCGCCCCGGCCTCGGTAAAGGCGAAGGCCCGATCCAGCGCGTCCGCCATACCCTGCTCGAGAATCAGGCTTTCGATCCGGGCGCAGATCATGAATTCCCCGGTCCGCTGGGCCTTCTTCCCGGCCCGGATCTTTTCGCAGAAATGCTCAATACTGTCCTGGGTCTGCCGGACCTCCGTGCCGAAGAGAGAGTTCTTCTTCAGTCCCGTCTTATCCTCGATGATCACCATGCTGACGCCCATCCGCTCCAGGGAGCGGACGGTATAGACGAAATGCTCCGTCAGCCCGCCGGTATCCCCGTCAAAGATGATCGGCTTGGTGGTCACCTCCATAATATCATCGATGGTCCGGAAGCGGCTGGTCATATCCACCAGCTCGATATCCGGCTTGCCCTTGGCGGTGGAGTCGCACAGGGAGGACAGCCACATGGCGTCGAACTGGCGGGCGCCGCCCTCCTGGTGCACCACCGTATTTTCCACCACCAGACCCGTCAGCCCGTCGTGGGCCTCCATGGCCGTGACCAGGCCCTTCATGGCCAGCAGCCGCTTCAGCCGCCCCCGCCGAAGGTCCGGCATCGCCAGATCCGCCCGCTGCCGGGCCTGGATCTCCTTATATTTCGGATCCGTCGCGTAGGGAAACTCCACCAGCTCCCCGCCGTAGGAGGCCAGCACCTCGATCACCTCGTCCCGGATCGGCTTCTGGAACCCGGTGCACCAGTCGTCCCCGTGGACGACGTAGTCCGGCTTCAGTTTGAGCAGATTCTCCCGGTAGCTCAGGCTGTTCTGCTCCACAACCCGGCTGACCCCGGCGATATTTTCGAACATGATCCGCCGCTCGGAGGCGGGCACCAGCGGGAATCGCTTAAAGGAGGAAACCGCCTCGTCGCTCAGCACGCCGATGATCAGCCGGCCCAGCATCTGGGCCTTCCGGATGATGGCGATATGCCCCCCATGAATAATATCCGTGGAAAAGCAGCAATAAACCGTCTTGTTTTCCGTTTCCTTCAGCCGCTCCGTTACCATGGCCAGATCCTCCGCGTTATCGATTTCCGCGCACAGGGCGTCCTTCACATCCAGGGCCGCGATGTTCGCCGCCCCCTCCAGCTCGTTCAGGGCGTTTTCGGCATAGACCCCCGTCCGCCCGCTTTCACAGAAGACAGCGATCTTCTCCAGCCAGCGCCGCCAGTCCTCCCGCTTCAGGCGATACAGGGCCTGGGCCGCCATCGCCTCATCGAAGAACTCAATCCCGACCTTCCGCACGAAGCCGTTTCGCACCACCGCCTTGAAGTCCTTTTCCGGCAGCGGCAGCGTCGAGGATACCGTCATGCAGGAGGTGGGGCTCTTCAGCACCCGGTCCAGCACCCGGCCCTCAAAGACCAGATCCCCGTGCATCAGGATCAGGTCGTCGTCCTGAAGAAGCTCCCGGGCACAGTAGATCGAATAAATATAGTTGGTTTCCCGGTACCGGGGATTGTTGACGAAGGTCAGCTCCAGCGGAAGCCCCAGGCTTCGGGCGTAGTCCTGAAGCACCCCGTCGTAATAGCCGGTGGTGATGACCGCCTCCCGGACCCCCGCCGCCGCCAAAAGCCGCAGCTGGCGGCTCAGGATCGTCTCTCCCGGGGCGATCTCCGTCATGCATTTCGGATGTTCCTTCGTCAGGGCCCCCATCCGGGAACCCAGACCCGAATTTAAAATCAGTGCTTTCATATTTTCGTTCTCTCCGCAACCTCAATCGGCGCGAACCGCCCTTGGGGCGGGCGTTTCGCTTGTTTCGGTTGATTCGCTCGGGTCGCTTTGGCCTTCGGCCAATGCCCCACCGGGGCACCGCTTCCCTCGCTCACCATTTACCCTTCTCCAGCGCCTCGCGCTTTTTCTCCCGTTCCATTTCCATCCGCTGATACTGCTTCCAGTCCTTCTTGTCCCAGATCATGCCCACGGTGAAGCCGAAGCAGAAGCTGAAAAAAATGCCGACCACCAGCCAGATCCAGCTGACCATACTCTTCCCGCTCCCTTCATCTGTTTCACTTCATATCCCAAATCATTCCGGCTCATATCCCGAATCATTCCGGCGGTCTGTTCCTTCCCTGCGCGCAAACCGCTCTTCGATTTCTTACTCCGCCTTCACATACTGAATCGTCCCCAGTTTCTCCATTTCCTTTTCGAAATCATCTGGTCGGAAAAGCTCCAGGAACTTCAGTCGCTTCGCATCCTCCGGGGAAACGTGTATCTCGTAGTTCAGATTTCCGTCCACTTCCGGATGATAGGTGTAGTCCCCGAACATCGGATATTCCTTCAGGATCGTCTTCATTCTTTCCGGGCTTTCCAGCATGGCTGCGTTGTCCGGCCCGTTGAATAGAAACAGGTTTTGCCGGCCCGTCGCTGCCGCTGCGTTTCCGCTCCAGGTATAAAAACGCCTGTCCTCCACCGCCGAGGACTGTGAACAGTTTACAACATAGTTCCCGCCGCCGGCAATCTCTTCCATTCTGACAATCTGCTTCTGGAAGGCCAGTTCCCGATACCACTCCGCCTGATAGTACAAATACCAGTTCCCGAAATGGAACATGGCGAGCACCGCCGTGAAAATAACCATCGGCCGCCGCAGCTTCCGGACGGGGAAGCTGTACAGCATCAGAGCAGCCCCGAAGCCGAGCTGCATCGAATCCCTGCCCGTAATCCCCAGCAGATTCAGGGTCGCGGTTCCCCGAACCACTGTATAGGAGAAGAAACCCGCCGTAAAGAACACCAGCCCGAAGAGAAACAGGATCAGATTTGCCTTCTCGCCCGTCTTTTCCCTGTCGGCCGCATCGGCGCGTTTTCCTCTCTCCCGCCACCACAGGAACAGCCCACAGATAACTGCCGCAGCCATCGCCGCAATCAACCCGATATGATCATCCGTCAGTGTTTCCGCAAGGGCCAGCAGCAGATTCCGGATCGTCTGCGGAATCGCCCCGACAGCCCATAAAAGGCCATTCAGCGTAACCTCGTTATAGCTTTCCGCCGCGAAAGCGCCCTGAAGGGGAAACAGCTTCCTGGTAAGCAGGAAGAAAGCCACCGGCAGGATGGCATAATCCAGATACTTCACCCATTCCCGTGGGCGGATTCGAATCAGCATATACAGGAGCACGCCGCCGTACATGACCAGGTTGGAGTTCAGCGTAAAGCTCAGGAAAAACAGCGCCAGCGTCCCCATCCGAAAGGGAATCTTTTTCAGCTCGCCGATATGCTTCACCAGCATCCAGCAGGCGATCCAGAACAGCATCATTCCCAGGGCATAGGGATAATTCGCCAACAGCACCCGGGCATCATTGACCGGCATGGCCATGGCGGCCACCGCCATCCAGACGGCATCCCGCCGCCGAAGCTCCGGTACGCAGCTCAGCGTCTTATACATAAACAGGTAGGAAATAAAATAGGTCACGAAGGCCAGGATCCGGTATCCGTATCCCGGCAGTCCCCAGACCGCCTCGATGACCAGGGAATAATACGGCCGCCCGGACTCCCACCCCTCCAGGCTCTTGGTCACCGGATCCTTAAACCAGCTGGTCCAGTCGTCATGAAAGGTCCCGGTCAGGATCAGCATAAATCCGTGAATCAGCAGATAAAAGCAGCTCAGCATGACGCCATCCCGGAATCCGGGCCTGCTCCACAGCTTCCTCATTTCCCTGTAGCACCTCACTTCAGATTCTGTTTTTTTCCTACAGGAACCTCGTTCACGTCCGACATTCTGGCCCTGCGGCTACCGGCGGCCCAGATAGAAGGCCGCCAGCCGGAAGTCCTCCGCCGTGTCGATATCCACGCTGTGCTCCCGTGGCATAATATACGCGTAGCTTCCTTCCCGATACAGAAAGTCGTCCTCCAGCAGCGCGCCGGTTTCGACGATATAGACGGCCCCGTTCAGCCGGTAATATTTTCCGGCCTTCTGCCGCGGCGCATCCGCCGCCCTCGGAATGAAACCCGCCAGGCTCTGATCCTCCGGCAGATGGTTACACCACAGCGGCGAATGATCCGCCTCGCAGACCGACACCACCGCCACCCGGGCCACCTTTCGGTAAAGCTCATAAGCGCCGCGGATATCCTCCGCCGTGCGCAGGGGGGAGGTGGGCTGCAGCAGGCAGACGGAATCAAAGCTCCGTCCCAGCCTCCGGTATCCCTCCAGCACCTCCCGAACCGCGTCCCAGCTGGAAGCGGTATCGGTGGCGGTGGCCTCGCTCCGCAGGAAAGGAACCGACGCGCCCCATTCCCTCGCTGTCTGCGCATAGCGCTCCGAATCCGTGGAAACCATGATCTCCTCAAACTGTCCGCTTTCTTTCGCCGCCTCAATCGAATAGGCAATCAGCGGCTTTCCCGCCAGCGGAAGAATATTCTTATCCTTCAGCCCCTTGGATCCGCTCCGCGCGGGAATGATGGCCAGATTTTTCACACGCTCACCTCTGTATTCAGCACATAAAACGTCTTCATCAGGTTCATCGGCTCCGCAAGCATTCTCATGGAGATTGCTGCGATTCGCTCCGCCGCGTGCCCGTCCCCATAGGGGGAAGTGATCCGTCCGCATTTTTCCCGGAACGGGGGATCCAGAGCCTGACGGATCGCCCGGAGGATCTCATCGGTTTCCGGTCCGCAGTTGATGACGCTTTCCGCCTGCAGTCTTCCGCGCTGCCGATCCCCGATGTTCACCGTCGGAATATGAAACGCCGGGGTTTCCACAATGCCGCTGGACGAATTTCCCAGTACAAACTGCGCGTATTTCATCAGGGAAAGATAGCGTCTGGCCCCGAGGGAAGCGAAGACATGCAGATTCGGAATCCTGCCCTCCGCCTCATCCAGCAGGCGGTTGATCCGCTCTCCGCCCTGATCCGCGTTGGATTTCGTCACGATAAACTCCAGCCGGTCATCATGCTCCACCGCCTTTAAAAAAGCCCCGATCTTTTCATCGACGGACTCCTCCTCAAGCGTCACGGGATGATAGGTGCACAGCGCGTAGCGCGGGTTTCGCAGGCCGATGGAAGCCATCGCTTCCTCCCGGGTCATGTCCGCCACAGACATCACGTTGTCAATGCTGGTGGAGCCGACGCACCAGACCCGGTCCGGTGCCTCCCCCATCTGAATCACCCGCCTTCTGCTGTCCTCATTGGTCGTCAGATGCAGATAGCTCATCTTGGTGATGGCATGACGGATACAGTCATCCACTGCGCCTTCGGTCACATCCCCGCCGCTGATATGAAAAATCGGCGTCCGGGTTATGCAGGCCGCATCCGCCACCGCCAGCATTTCGTATCGGTCCCCGAGGATCATGACAGCGTCATACCGCCGCTTTTCAAACAGCTCCGCAAATCCTGTCAGCGTCTGGGCCTGGACCCGGGCAATATCCAGCGCGCTGCCGGTCGCCATATGGACCGGAACGGTTCGGTCAATCCGGACTTTCTCCTCCTGGATCTCCCGAATCGTCAGCCCGTAGGCCGGAGACAGATGCGTCCCGGTAACGATCAGCTCCGTCCGGAAGCTATCGGACTCCAGGCTCCGGAGCCGCCGGATCACAGGAGACAGCAGACCGTAGTCCGCTCGGGTCGAGGTTACAACCGCCAGCGTTTTCATAGCTCGATCAGCTCATCCTCTCCGAAATCCCGGACCGCCGGCGTTCCCAGAACCTCAAACCATTTCATCGGAGAAACCCCGCTCCCCGGACGCTTCACCGTAATGTTCTCCTCCGTCAGGATCTCGCCCCGACGGATATCCCTGGCCGCCACGATACTCTTGCGGGCAATCGGCATATTCTTCCGCTCCGACACGGAGGGCTCCTTTACGCCCGACCCCATCGCCTTTTCCACATGGCGTATCGCCCGGATCATCTCACGCAGCTCATCCGGCTCCAGGCTGGCCTTATGATCCGGGCCCTCCATATTCCGGTCCAGCGTAAAATGCTTTTCGATCACCGCGGCTCCCAGCGCGACAGCCGCGACAGGGATTTCAATCCCCGGCGTATGGTCGGAATACCCCACCCGACAGCCGAATGTCTCCCGCAGGGTATTCATCGCCCGCAGGTTGACATCAGCGTAGGGCGCGGGATACTCGGTCGTACAATGCAGCAGCGTCACCTCGCCGGCCCCGTTCTTTTTCAGGATTTCCAGCGCCGCTCCAACCTCCTCCAGCGTACTCATACCGGTCGAGAGGATAATCGGCTTCCCGGTTCGGGCAATCCGGATCAGATAGGGCAGATTCGTAATCTCTCCGGAGGGAATCTTCCACAGATCACATCCCAGCTCATCGAGAAAATCAACGCTGGACAGATCGAATGGCGTCGACAGAAACCGGATACCCTGCTCCCCGCAGTACCGCTTCAGCGGAATAAAATCCTCGAACTTCAGCATCAGCTTCCGGACCATCTCCAGCTGGCTCTCCCCCGCGCCGGTGGTCTGCTTCTGATACTCCGCCTTCTCCGCAAACCGGGACATCACCTTCTCCGGCACTCCCGTTTGAAATTTCACGATATCCGCTCCGGCCTTTTTGGCTTCATCCACCATCCGGTAAGCCAGATCCAGCCGTCCGTTATAGTTGACACCGGCCTCCGCGATAATCAGCGTACTGCTCATACTTCTCCCTCCAGCAGACATTCGATCATATGGGGATCAAAGACCGGGATGCCGCGCCTTTCCGCCACCGCCCGCCTTTCCCCGTAGGAATCATCCACAAAGATCGCCCTCGGCTCCGTCACATAATCCGCCTTCTGCTCCTCCCGCTGAAGATGAATCACCTCGTCAAAAACGCCCGCGATCCGGTACCGCCGCAGCTCCTCCTCCAGATTTCCGTCATGCTTGCTCAGCAGAATGAGTCTCCGTCCGCGGTTTACGCACTGATAGACGAACTGCATCATCCGGGTATTCACCCGTCCCCGCTCCACGAGGGTATCGTCGTAATCAAAATAAACCGTATCGTACGCCAGCTGAACCGCGTAGACATTCTCCAGGGCCCGGTCCAGTTCGATCTCATAATGGTTCGGCATGACGCTGTCAATCCGGAAGCCGTCAAAAACGTTCACGGTCAGAAGCGGCAGGTTCACCCCCGCGCACCGGGAGATCGCCGAGGTTCCCGCGATCCGGGAAGCCACTTCCAGAAGCTTGAGGGTCCCATCCTCGGCTTCCTTCAGCTGATAAAACCAGCCGCCCCGCTGGGAAAGCGCGGCGTTGATCCGCTCCCCGTATTCCCGGAAAAGCGGATTGTCCACGAAAACAGTGTTGACGCTGATCCCGTTTTTGATCCTTTTCCGTCCCCTTCCGCGGGCGTAGAGAAGCTTTCCCTCTCCATTTGTAAAGCAGTCGACCGTGAATTCCTCCCCCGGCAGCCGCTCCATGCAGACCATTTTTCCGAAGTCCACTTCCGAAAGCTCCTCCGCCGAGCGGATCAGCCGGGCTCCCACGGAGCCCTGCCCCGCATCCGGTTTCACAAAAACCGGAAAGGACGGAACCTCCTCCGGCCGTTCATAGCAGACCGGCACGGGAATCACGTCACTCAGCAGGCGGTAGGTTTTCCGCTTCGACCGCGTCACTACGGCCGTCTCCGCATCCGGCGCAATCACCACCGGCTGAAGCCGCTCCCGATAGCGCGAGAAAACCGTCACCACCCCGTCCATCGCCGGATAGATGAAATCGAAGTCCTCTTTTTCAATCGCCGCCTGAAAGGCATCGATCTCCTCCGGGGAGCTCCGGTCGGTGATGAAAGGCAGACCATCCAGGTGCCGCTCAAACACGAACCGGCCATGATCGTAGTCTGACGACCCGCCGTACACCAGGTAGTGAGTGGAATAGCGAAGGGCGCGTTCGATCTCCAGACCGATCTCCGTCCCGCAGGGATACACCAGCACTTTTTTCATAGGGCCTCCCCGTACAGCTTCTTCCGCATCTTTTCCAGCTCCGGCAGCTGGCCCATGTCCATCCAGTCATTCTCGCTGACCGGGAACACCGCGACCCGCCTTCCCTTTTTCCGCTCCATTTCCACCACGTCCGGAAAGCCGATGGGCACCCCATCCTCCATATCCTCCATCACCTCGGGCTCCACCAGATAGATTCCGGTATTCGTCAGGAAGGACATGGTCGGCTTTTCCGTCATACGCTCGATCCGCCCGTTGCTGCCCATTTCCACCACCCCATAGGGCAGCGTCAGATTCCGGTAGGCGCAGACCATGGTAATCAGGTTGCCGCTCTCCCGATGAAACTGCACCATGCGTTCGTAGTTTGCCGTCAGAAGCGCGTCGCAGTTCGCGAAGAAAAAAGTTCCCTGCAGCTTACCCCGCAGGAGGGTCAGCCCTCCGCCGGTGCCGAGAGGCTCCTCCTCATCGTACCAGGTGATCCTGTAATGATGCTCGTTTTCCGCGAAATAAGCCTTCATCAGCTCCCTGCGATAGTTCACAATCACGTGAAACTCATCGCAGGCATAGGTCTGATACTCCCGCATGATGTGCTCGATAATCGGCATCTCCCCCACCGGAATCAGGGGTTTGGGCAGCACGCGGGTAAAGGGATCCAGCCGGGTTCCCTTTCCGCCGGCGTTGATCACCACGGGCATTTTCAGCGCTGTCCTCGGAGCCCGATCAATCTCCTCCCCGTTATAGAGGCCGACCACCACGCCCTCTGCGTCCACGATGGGAATGACGATATAGTTCTTTTTATGATAGAGCGCCCGGGCCTCCTCATCGTTTCCCGCCGCCCGGGGATGCGGGTTCGCCGCCCGCATGGCCGGCTCCTCCAGCTTTCCGCCCGAGAGCAGAAAACGCCGGATGTCCCCGTCTGTCAGGCAGCCGGTCAGCCGCCCCGCTTCATCCGTAAAAAACAGGATCCCCGTTTCGTTCCGGTCAATCCGGCGCATGGCCTCCGCGACGGTATCATCTGTCCGGCCCAGAAACTTCTCTATTTCATTCACGGCTCAACGACCTCAGCAGCTGCTTCACCTCGTCCGCCACGTACCGGATTTCCTCCTCCGTAATCTGCGTCGTGGAAGGAATGTTCAGAACCCGATCGGCATAATAGGGTGCTTTCTCCAGTTGATAGGTTTCCTCGCCCGCATAGGGCTTCTGTTCATTGATCAGGCCCCAGATCGGCCTGGTTTCGATCCCCTTCTCCCTCAGCGCGACAATGATCTCCCGCAGCGGCGTATCGATCCGCTCCCGGTCAATCTTCAGCGAATAAAACCAGCGGTTCGAAGCCGTACCCTCCCGGAACGGCAGCAGCTCCGCCGCCTCAAAGCCATCAAAAAGCACCCGGTAGGTTTCCCAGTTCCGCTGCTTCCGCCGGATAAACTCCTCCAGTTCCTCCATCTGCGCAACCCCGAGCGCGGCCTGCAGATTCGTCATCCGGTAGTTGTAGCCCACCTCATCGTGAAGATAGTAATGGGGATCCGTCTTCGCCTGGGTGGACAGGAACCGAATATGATCCGTACGCTTCGGATCGCGGGCCGTCACCGCCCCTCCGCCCCCTGTGGTGATAATCTTATTACCATTGAAGCTGAAGGCTCCGAAATCCCCGATCGTCCCGGCATACCGGCCGGCGTACCGCCCCGTCTGATAATGGCTGCCCAGGGCTTCCGTCGCGTCCTCTATGACCTGAAGGCCGTATTCCTCCGCGATATTCATGATTTCTTCCATGTCCGCCAGGTTGCCAAAGACATGAACCACGATCACCGCCTTCACCGGTTTCCCCCGCCAGGTCAATCTCCCGTCCTTCCGGGCGCATTCCTCCGCGCAGAAGCGCCGGAGCTTAACCGGATCCATGCACAGGCTGTCGTCGCAGTCGATAAACACCGGCACCGCGAACTGATACTTCACCGGATTGACCGCCGCAATAAAGGTCAGCGGCGGTACCAGCACCACGTCCCCGGGCGCCACCCCCGCCTCCACCAGGGAAAGATGCAGCGCGGCGGTACCGCTCTGGCAGGCCGCCACATTCTCCGTCCGCAGGAAGGCGGCCAGATCCTTTTCCAGGCGGGTGATATAGGCACCGCCCGTGGATACCCAGCCCTGATCGATAGCGTCATCCACGTATTTCCGCTCGTTTCCCTCAAAATTTGGTACCGACAGGGGAATCAGTTTCTGCATAAGGGGTTTTTCCTTTCCATCCGGTTCCACGGTTTGCTTACATCTTTCCGTCCAGGGACCGACCCGTTTCAAGATGATGAAAGTTCGGAAGATATTCGCTCATCAGGCGGACAACCTCCTCCTTGGAGGCATCTTTCGCGTTCAGCGTCTCCGTCAGCTGACGAAGGAGATTTTCAACCTTCGCGCGATCCGGAACAGCCTTTCCGGTAATCACGCCCAGAGAGGCAAACCGGCTTTCGTCCGCCGTCTCCCCTTCCGCCACGAACTCTTCGAAGGGTTTTTCCCCGGAGGTATCGGATCTTGAATAGTATACGGGATACAGGTCGCTTCCGTGCCGCAGCTCCTCCGCCCGGTCGATTGCCTCCGCCTCAGAGGCGCATTCAAGCACCCGGTACCCCTGGGCCTCCAGTAGCGCCGTCCCAATCACGTCGAAGCTCATCATCTGGGCTTCCCGGAGCCTGGGATAAAAAATTTCCCGGTTTTCCCCCAGCATGCAGGCCAGCATGCAAATCTGTCCCGACTCCTCGGGGGACACAAAGTATCTTTTCACGTCCGACGGGGCGGAGAGCGGCTGAAGCTTCCGGATTCTGGCCAGGAACCCTGCGGGCAGGGAGCCGTTGGAGAAGGCCACGTTGGCGAAGCGCGCCGTCTTCACCGGAAACCGGTCGGAATGGCTGAAAATCATGTCCTCCATGATCCGCTTTGACGCCCCCATGATGTTGACCGGGTTGGCGGCTTTGTCCGTCGACACGCAGAAATAGGCCTCCGGCGGTCTTTCGCCCAGAAGCGCCAGGAGTCCGGCTGCGTGAAGCACATTGTTCTGAAGCAGCGCCTCGACGGAAAAAATATCCTTCTCGGACCGGACGTGTTTATGGGCCGAGAAATTCCCGACGATATCGAATCCGCCCCGGGTCCTGAACATCTTTTCAAAGACCGGGGAAGCAAAATCCATCGGATACGGCGTGTAGCGCTCCGGAACAAACATCCCCTTCGTGGACCGGAGATCGCGGGTCAGCTCCGCCAGCTCATTCTCATTGGTGTCAACCACCACCAGCTCTGACGGCCGAAAGGGAAGCAGCGACCTGATGAAAGAGGAGCCGATCGAGCCGGCCCCTCCGATCACCAGGACACGCTTCCCTTCAATCCGGTTCGCCAGTTCCTCCCGATGCTCCTCCAGATCCGGAAGAAACATGGATTCCGGGCGTCCCGTTACCTTTTCCGCGATAAACTTTTCCAGATTAAACATCATTTTTCTTCCCAGACCGGATGCTTCAGCACCCAGTTCCCAAAGGCATCTTTTTCAAAAAGCTCCCGGTTATACTGCCTGTCCACGATTTCCCAGAACTCCGTCTCGCTGTAGCCGCAGAACTCACAGAAATCCCGCACGCACAGGGGATCCAGCTTCCCGTCGTGATCCCGAACCAGGCGGGCTCCCTCCTCCCGGGAAATCATACCGTAGCGGATCATGCGGGACGCGTAATCCGTCGCGATCGTGTGGCCGAACTTGGGATACTTCATCCAGGGGTGTACCAGATAAGCCCGGCTGTCCACCTGATCCATATCCTCAATATGCTGCGTTCTCCGCCACTCGTGGGTCAGATCATGGAACCCGTGCTTCTTCGCGAATTCATAATTGGCGAAGCTGTTCCACGGCACAAAATAGGAGATATAGATGGGATCAAGCTTATCGAGATCCTCCTGCTTCGGCGCCCGGGTCAGATACAGATCCTCCGCCGTGACCCCCGTCTCCCGAATCAGCTCCTCCTCATCCACACCGGAGGCTACGCCGTTGTTCAGCTGATCCCGGGCGGAATAAGTCTCTTTCGCGTCCGCTCCGCCGTACTCGTAGCTGACGTTCTCGCCGTAAACCAGCAGCGGCGTGTTCAGCTTCCCCGCCATCATCAGCGGATAGGTGTAAATCAGCCGATCCACATACCAGGTGGGCTTTCCGTACTTTTCAAACATGTAACGCATCAGCTTCTTCTGCGCCCGGATGTTCGGCTTGATACTGATAATATTGCACCCGAATTCCTCGGAAATATTCTGAATATTATGCTTTCCGGCCTCGGTCATCGGAAAATTGTCCTCCACCGAAAGCAGGATCGGATTCATGTGCATGACATTCTTCATCAGGTGAACCTGATAATGGCTGTCCTTTCCGCCGGAAACCGCGATCGCGCAGTCCGGATCCTTCCCGTTCATTCCCCGGTATTTATTGCAGATCTCCTCCAGTTCCTTCCAGCGGGCCTTCCAGTCGATTTTCGCCCGCTTTTCATAGGCCTGGCAAGCGGAACAGACGCCTTCTTCATTAAAGGAAATGCCCGGCCGGGTATCCGGCATCACGCATCTTTTGCAGTATCTCATTTCCCGTTCCTCCCTCTTCTTTCCTTCTTCTCTCTTCCTCTTTTATTTACCCAAAGATGATACAATAATTACCGCTGCGATGCAAGCCTCTTCTCCTTCCTTTTCAGAATAAAACGAACAGGGCGCGGGGGTCAGCACACCCTCGCGCCTTGTTCGTCTGCGGGTATTGTATTCCATTTCCGGCAGCCTGTCAAGAACACCTTCCCGGGAAAACAATGAAAATACGCGGCCCGCCCTGCATCGCGGAAGCAGACTTTGTCCGCGGACTGAAGCCTCAGTCCCTTCGTTTCCGGAAGAGGCCCAGCACCAGTTCCTTTTTCTTCAGGAACACAATTCCCAGCCCGATGGCATATCCGATCATGACGCCCCACCGAACCGGTAGATGGCCGTAAAGCCAGTTGGCTCCCAACATGACCAGGGTAATCACGCCGACCATGACCATCACCAGGCGGTAGTCATAGACCCCCCGGTAGCCATAATGGTAAACCAGGAACATATGCACCAGCAGCATCCAGAGGTAGCCGGCGAAAGTCGTATAGGCTGCGGCGATATAGCCATACCGGGGAATAAAATAGGCGTTCAGCCCCCAGTTCAGAAGAGCCGCCGATACGCTGGCGAAGGCCATGCCCGTGGTTTTCTTTTCGAACTGTTCGACGTTGACGAACATACAGTACAGGAACTGCAGCATCACCCCGGCGGCCACCGGCGGCAGCACCCAGATACCCGCCCGATACTTCGACCCGCCGACGACGGCGATCACCTCCGGCGCCGCCAGCACGATCAGTGCCGCCATGGCAACGAAGGCCGTCATATAGACCCGTGACACCCGGTTAATATCCCCGTAGCGCTTCTCGTGCAGCTTCTCCCCGATCCAGGGGGCGAAGGCGGAGTTCAGGGATCCGACCAGCATCGTAATCATCGAGGAGCAGGTATAGGCCAGGGAATAAATCGCTGTATCCTCCGGGCCGCAGATCCGGGTAATCATCGTCCGGTCCATGCTGCTGAGCAGGATCAGGCTCAATACGTGGGGGATATAGGGAATGCAGATCGGCAGGGCATATTTCCAGTATTCGATCCTGACCCGCTTTCCCCGCTTATAGAAGAACCAGGCCAGCCAGGCCGCGATGGGGATCACCGGCAGCACCCCGCCGAGAACGCGGCCCTTCAGCTTGTCCTCCATCAGCACCACCAGCGCCACCGACAGCCCCGTGGTCAGGATGCTGACCGTCAGGCTCAGGGCCACGCTCTGCTTATATTCGAAGTAGTACCGCTCCCGCTCGACGAACATCGAGGTAAAGGGCTGAATCAGCATGCTCAGACACATGACCGAGATATAGAACCTGTTCATGGACAAAAAGCCCTCGAAGAAGCCGCCGAACACCTGCAGGATCACGAACCAGATCAGGGCGGACAGGGAGCTCAGCGCCAGCATGGAAAAGATATAGCCGTCGAAGTCCTTCTCGTGGTCGTACCGTGCGCTGATCAGCGTGGCGCTCAGGTTCAGCGTCACGAAGACGGTCAGAATCTGTTCCCAGGAGGTATAGTTGGAATACAGCCCGAACTCCGTTTCGGTCATCAGCCGGGAGAAAATCGGGGTCGTCAGAAACCCGATCCCCCGCATCAGAAAGGAAGCCGCCGTGTACCACAGCCCGCTCTTCAGCGCCTTCCGGTCATTGCTCATGAATCGTTTGTCTCCTCACTTTCTATACTCGCGAACAGAATTGACTGCCAAAGTATCGTCCTGTTGCGGCATATCGGAATGCAGGGACAGTCCCTGCGTTCCAGCCCGTGTTTCTATCTGATCCCCAGCTCAGCGAAGGCCCGCCGGTAATTCTCCGCGATATCCCCGGGGCAGCCATAAATCTCCCTCGCTGCTTCCGCGTCCTTCCGGATCTCCTCCGCCGGCCGCTCCACCAGGGCGGCGAACTCCTCCGTCGTCCCGAATTTCAGTGCGGGCTCGTTCTGATAAACGTCATACAGCTGTTCCTCATTCCGGATGATATAGACCGGAAGTCCAAACTGCGTCGCCTCCAGCAGCACCGTCGTATTCCGGACCACCGCCACATCGATCTCCCGGAAGAAATCGAACAGCGGCTGCTCCCGGGGCACGAACTCGACGCACGGATCCTGCCGAAACTGCTCGTACCGCTCCGCGTGGCTGGTGGGATGCATCCGAACCTTCAGCTTCTTTTTCCTGGAGGCACAGAAGTCCCGCAGCACTTCGATCATCCGGAAATTGTCCCTGAGCAGATTATCGTCATCCAGGAAAGCCCCAACCGTTCCGATGGCCGCCGGCAGCTCCCGGGGCTCCGGCTGGTTGTGAATGAAGGTAAACAGGCCTACCACCTTCATCTCGTGATCAAACCCGATGATCTTCGCCTCGTCCACCGTGAAGCGGCTGTTGGCCAGCAGCGTCCGGCTGTGAGAGCCGGTATAGGTCCAGACGTCCAGCGTCGCGCAGTAGACCCCGTGCTGCAGCGTCACGGTATCCCGGCCTTCCCGGTTAAAATGCTGGACGAACCAGCTGTCGAGATACTGGACGTCGTTGAGCACCAGCATCCGGTTAAAGCGCAGCCCCGCCTTCCGCTCGTAAGCCTTCATGGCCGCGTAGCGCGCCTCGCATTCAAACAGATATCCGGCGTAGTACAGCCGCTGGGGAAGGGTCATGCCGGGAGCGGCCTTCATCTCCCGGGTCCAGGTAAAAAGCTTTCCCAGATGCTTCAGCCGGGAAAGGGTGAAGCGCTTCTTTCCCGGATGGAGGTAGACATGGTGGTCTGACAGGCTCACGACCCGCTCGAAGTTCTCCCGCAGCCCCTTTCGGAACAGGTAGTACCGGGCGAAGCAGAACAGCGTATCCCCATCCCCGGCCCGGTCGAAGACCTCGTCGGCAAAAAAGAGATCCCGCAGAAGCTTGGAAAAAAAACGCCCCAGGAGCGCCCGCCCCGTATGGATATCCCGCTCCCGCAGCCGGATCCGGTGGTACAGCACGTCCCCGACCCGGATTCCCTCGCAGCCGCTGAGCCGGATCCCGTTCAGGGCTTCCACCGTGCCCTCGTGATGCAGCACCTGCTCCTTCAAACCTTTTTCCTCCAAACCATCCGGTTCACGACCCCCGTGTAGCTCTGGATGATCTTCACCACTTTGTCAGACACGTTTTCGTCCCGGTAATCCGGCACCGGCAGGGCGCCCCCCGCCTTTTCCCGCCGGAGCATCTCCACCGCGGTATCCACCGCCTGAAGCAGCCCCCGGGAATCGATGCCGCTCAGGATGAAGCAGCCCTTGTCCAGCGCCTCCGGCCGCTCCGTGCTCGTCCGGATACAGACGGCAGGGAAGGGCTTTCCGACGGAGGTAAAGAAGCTGCTCTCCTCCGGCAGCGTCCCGGAATCCGACACGACGCAGAAGGCGTTCATCTGCAGGCAGTTATAGTCATGGAACCCCAGGGGCTCATGGCGGATGACCCGGGGATCCAGCTGAAAGCCGCTCTCCTCGAGGCGCTTCCGGCTCCGGGGATGGCAGGAATAGAGGATCGGCAGGCCGTAGCGCTCCGCCATCCCGTTGATCGCCGTAAAGAGGCTCCGGAAGTTCTCCTCCGTGTCGATGTTCTCCTCCCGGTGGGCGGAAAGCAGGATGTATTTTCCTTTTTCCAGCCCCAGCCGGGCATGGATGTCCGACGCCTCGATCTGGGAAAGATTCCGATGCAGCACCTCCGCCATGGGGCTGCCGGTCACATAGGTCCGCTCCTTCGGCAGGCCGCATTCCGCCAGGTACCGCCGGGCGTGCTCGGAATAGGCGAGGTTCACGTCGGAGATAATATCCACGATCCGCCGGTTCGTCTCCTCCGGCAGGCATTCGTCCTTGCAGCGGTTTCCCGCCTCCATATGAAAGATCGGAATATGCAGCCGCTTGGCCCCGATGACGCTGAGACAGCTGTTGGTATCCCCCAGCACCAGCACCGCCTCCGGCTTCATCTCCGCCATCAGCTCGTAGCTCCGGGCAATAATATTGCCCATGGTCTGGCCCAGGTTCTCCCCCACCGCGTCCAGATACACCTCCGGATCCGCCAGGGAAAGGTCCTTAAAGAAGACCCCGTTGAGATTGTAGTCATAGTTCTGGCCGGTATGCACCAGCACCGTATCGAAATAGGTCCGGCATTTTCCGATAACCGCCGCCAGCCGGATGATCTCCGGCCGGGTCCCGACGATGATCATCAGCTTCAGCCTGCCGTTTTCCTGCCACTTGGCCATGCGCTTCCTCCTCCTGTGAACGGCAGTTCACGTCTGCCATTCTGTCCCCTCTGTCGCGCTCATACCGGTTCGAAAAACGTATCCGGATGGTTCGGGTCGAACACCTCGCTGGCCCACATGAGGGTCACCAGGTTCTCCGTCTCGCTCAGGTTGATCAGGCTGTGGGTATAGCCCGGCAGCATATGCACCGCCTGGATCCTGTCCCCGCTGACCGGGAACTCGACGACCTCCTCCGTCCCCAGCTTCCGCTCCCGGATCAGGCCCCGGCCGCTGACGACGATAAAGAACTCCCACTTGCTGTTATGCCAGTGCTGGCCCTTGACCGCCCCGGGCCGGGAGATGTTGACGCTGAACTGGCCGTGATCGAAGGTTTTCAGGAGCTCCGTAAAGCTCCCCCGCTCATCGGATCGGGTCGTCAGATCGAAAGCCGCCTTCTCCGGCGGGAGATAGGACAGATACATGGCGTAGAGCTTCTTTTCAAAGCTTCCCGGCTTCAGGGAGGGCATCATCAGCGTCCGGGGCTGGTCATGGAAGATCCGCAGGCATTCCACAATCCGCCCCAGGGTCACCTTATGGGTCACCGGCACCCCGCAGTACCGCCCGGCGGGATCCCACCGGGGCGTCAGGCCGTCGTAGCCCGCCTCTCCCGCCGGCGGATAGTCGCATCGGTGCTCCCGGCCCTCCAGGGCGTCCAGCATCTCCGCCACCAGATCGTCGATAAACAGCAGCTCCAGCTCCACCGACGGGTCATTCACCGTAATCGGCAGATCCCGGGCGATATTGTGGCAGAAGGTTCCGACGGCGGAATTGTAATTGGGCCGCACCCATTTTCCCGCCAGGTTCGGGAAGCGGTAGACCAGCACCCGCGCCCCGGTCTCCGCCCCGTAGCGGAAGAAGAGCTCCTCCCCCTCCCGCTTGCTGAGCCCGTATTCCGAGGTGCCGAAGCGCCCGGCCAGGGAGGCCTGGACCGAGGAGGAAAGCATCACCGGGCACCGGTTTCCGCTCCTTCGGAGGGTTTCCAGCAAAAGGGAGGCGAACCCGCAGTTCCCCTCCCGAAACTCCCCGGGATCCTTCGGCCGGTTGACCCCCGCCAGGTTGAACACAAAGTCCGCCCGGGCGCAGAAGGCCTCCAGCTCCTCCGCCGTATTCTCCAGGTCATAGGTCATGATCTCCGAAACCGTCAGCCCCGGCCGGGTCCGGTCCTTACCGTCCCGCAGGTTCTTCAGGTTCTCAACCAGGTTCCGGCCCACAAAGCCTCCCGCTCCGGTCACCAGGATCTTCACTTGCTCACCTCTTCCGCTTGCGATCGTCGCAACCGCTCAGCCTTCGCCTTCGGCTCGCCTGTCCATATCATTCCTCCGGGAGATCCGGCAGCTCCTCTTCTTCCTCCAGGGACTCCGCGTCCAGCTTTCCGACCCGGATGTTCCCCACTTCCCCATACTGATACAGCTGATCCAGCAGTTCAATCGCGCCCCGGAGCTTGGTCCGCAGCAGATAGCCGCCGGCCTCCGTTGCCCGGTAGATCTCCTCCGCGGGGACATCCGGATGCCAGTCGTAGGCCAGGGCGTGGAACTGCTCAATATCCCGCAGGATCCGGATGACTTCCTCCCGGCTCAGCGGGGACAGCTCCGGCGCGTTCAGGATTGCGCTGAGCACCGCGGTCGCCGCCTTCTCCTCCTCGGTTCCTTCTCCAAAGGCGTCCAGAACGTTCTGGAACTCCTTTCGCTTCTCGATCACATCCGCCTGGTAGGACTCGCTGAACGCCAGCAGCGTCACCGTCTTTTCCAGACGGGGATCCGGCTTCAGAAAATCCGCCATCCGAAGATAGGATCTCAACCGGGTTTTCTTTCCCATGCGGCCGATCAGCTCCGCCTCGTCCAGCAGAATCACCCAGCCATCATAGCCCAGCATCCGGAAAAAATGGCTCATAAAAAAGAAGTAATCCCGCCAGTGCTTCGTCTTGCTGAAGTTTTCCGAAAACCGGGCCGCCGTACCGTTGATTCGGCGATAGCTCCGCTTAATCAGCGGCGGGGAGACAAAATCCCCCTCCAGATCCGCCATAAACAGCGCCCGCTCCTCCTCATCCTGGGTCCGGGTCATGGCCTGCAGCAGGAAATAGAGCTTATTGGTCTGCAGCTCCGTCACGGTATAGGCCGCCATCTCCGAGGCCAGACTGGAGCCCGAGGTCATTTCCTCCACCTTTTCCCGGAAGCCCGGCTGGCTCGCGCCCGGCAGCCAGGTATTCGCGATCAGCCTCCGATAAAGCTCCCAGGGTTTGTCGATGGGCGTTTCCTTGCTCAGGGACACCATGGAAACCACCATGTTCTGATCCATCGCCATGTTGAAGGCTGTATGCAGCATATGGGTCTTCCCTTCGCCGTACCGACCCGTGAAAACCATGCCGCCGGATTTGTTTTCCTCCCGGGCAGCCTTCAGGCGGCCTTCTATTTTGGACCGCATGCCCGGCCTGGATTCAGAAAAGTATTCGCCCACTTCCCTGGAGGGTACCCCGGAGCGCAGCGCTTCGATGATATGGCGCGCGTTAAAATCAAACATCCGCTTTTTCCCCCTCCACAACGGCGCGGTTCACCATATAGGGCAGGCCCATGGCGCCGTACGCCGCCCGATTCATCAGCCCAAGGACGGTTTCCTCCGCCAGCGGCGCCTTGGGAATTCCCATTTCCGTCAGCGTCCCCGCCAGCTTTTCAGCCATTTCCGCAATCGTACCCGCGTTCCAGTTCTCGTCCTCGTAGCGGTCCAGGTTCAAAATATCCGCGAAGCCGTTAAACCGATGCCCGACAACCTCGTTCTGCACCCGGAGCCAGAGGGCCTGATAGGTTTTCATGCCGACGTTTTCATTGTCCATCAGCTCCCGGTCCAGACAGAAGATGAACATCAGATACCGCATGCTGTCGATCTCGTCGATCAACTGGCGGATGCTTTCGTACGCGTCCTCCCGCCTGGCCCTGGTATATTTGATGCCGTTTCCGTCCTTGCTGTTCATCAGGCCTTCCAGCTCGTCCACGATCACCAGCAGGCCCTGATATCCCGCCAGGCGCGCCGCCTCCGCCAGGGATCTGAGCAGATGCCGCGCGTTAAACTTCGTGACACCGACGGGCGTCATGCCAAGGGCCCGGATCTGCCCCGCCTTCACGGCGGGATCCCCATTCAGCCATCCCCGGATCAGCTCCCGATTCGCCGGCTCCAGCACCGGATGACCCAGCAGATCCCCCGTCAGCAGGGAACAGCAGGCCGCGAACTCCCGGTCCATCCGCGGATTCCGGGTAAAGAGCTTTCGCAGCGCGGAGCGGATTTCATTCCGGGTCAGGACGTCGCCCTCCCCCCGTTCGCTGAGATAGTCCATCAGCGTCTGCCCTTCGGACAGGGCTGCGGGATCCACGTTCATGCCGCGGATAATCTTCTCCGCGCAGCCCTTCAGAATCCGGTCAAGGCCGCTCTGGGCGAGACAGGCCCGGTAAATCTCCCGAAAGTCATGGATCGCGACATCCCGCGCGGAAAAGGATACCGTCAGGTATCCTTCCCGGGCAGCTTCCTCCTTCAGGATCCCGGCCACATGGGTTTTCCCGCTGCCGGGCTGGCCGCAGAGAAACTTGATCTTGCTTCCCCCCGCGGGGATATAGCTCTGAAAATAATGCTCCCGCAGGAACCCCTTCAGGGAATCGATCCCCGTGGAGATACGCGCCAGTGTCTCCTCGTCCCCCGGGGCGCGGCCCGCCAGCAGCGCCTCCAGCGCCGCGTTCTTTGCTTCCGTCATTCCGCCTGTCCTCCTCTGTGACCGACAGCTCGCGTCTGCCTTCCGTTCGGATGACGACTTTGGTACCGCTTCGCTGGCGCGTTCGCGGACAAAATCTGTCTCCCGGATGCGTTTTTTTATTCCTCTGTATTGACGATATGCCGCAGGGTACTGATATAATTTTCGACCCCCGTGCTGCTCAGCACCCTGTATCCGCTGCCATTGCGGCTGGTTCCCAGATCAAAGCGCTTTCCGTCTTTGGTTACCCAGGCGTCCGGCCCCTTTTCATAGGCCCGGGCCAGATCAAAGGCGAAGGCCTGGGCGTCGTAATCCTTCCTCGCCCGGGCCGTCGGCGCGAGATATTTATAGATCTTCGCCAACGCGATCGTGGTGCCGTCCCGGGTGTTCTTGCTGTCGGAGCGCAGGCGGGCGGTCTCATAGGCCTCCGCCAGATCTCCCATGAAGTTCTCGACGTTGAAGTTCGCGCTGTAGAGCTTCGCCCGCCCCGCGCGGATCGTTTCTGCGATCTGGGAAGGCCGGACGCTGTTGACCTTTTTCCTGTCCATCCAGACCTCCGCCGCATGCTCCTCATCCGCTACAACCCGGATCTTATAGGGGAACATCTGATAGACGCCCTTTTCGCCCTGAACGTCAACGCCCTTGGCCTCGCAGCTCTCCAGCAGCTGACGGGTAAAGTCACCGCTGATAAAGTATTCCTGGGTATCGAAGCCGGAAACGAGCTTCTCCGCCTCCTGAAGGCCGGCCTGCAGCGCGGAAACCGTGTCCTCCAGCGCGGCCATCGCCTTTTTCATCTCCGGAATATTGCCCAGATCCTCGTTCTTCTGCAGCGCCTTCTGCTGCCGCGCGGCCGCGGCGGCCGCGTCCTTGATCGCCTTCTGGACCGGTGTAAGCTGGCTGATCAGTTCCTCATAATTCATGCTGTATCTTCCCTCTCTGTTCTTATAAACTGAAAAAATCCCCTTCGTCAGAAAAAAGTTCCGAAGGGCAGTATAGCGTAAAACGGTCCCGCTTGCAACGGAGAGCGCCGCAATCCCCTACATTCTTTTCGCAATCGCGCCCATGGTTTTCCAGTAGTTGCGGCCATGGGCCGTTTCCGCGCTCCAGCGTTTTTTTTGAATGACCGCTTCCGGCAGGAGATGGTCGCCCCGGATCAGTCCTTCCTCCATACAGGCCCGCAGGCTTCTGATCTGGTCGTCCGTATACCCGCCTTCCCGTGCCTCCTGAACCACCTGCCAGCAGGCGCAGGCATAAAAATCATCGGTGAAGATATTCTCCGCCGGCCAGTATCGGACGCTGAAGGCCTCCACCCCCTCCAGGCCCGGCAGATAGGTCATGTCCTCCGCCGACTCCCGGATATAAAGATAGTACAGGCAGGCAGCGCTCTTTCCGGGCGACCGCCGGAGAATTCTTCCCAGCCGCTGCACCCGCTGGCGGGAAACGGAGCTGCTGCTGACCACGATGGCCGTATCCGCGTCCGGTACGTCCAGCCCCTCGTCCAGGCAGCGGCAGCTGACCAGAATTCGGAATTCATGCTCCCGGAATCCGCGCAGGACGCGGGTTCTCGCCTCCCGCGTCATCTGAGAATGATAGATTCCGCAGACATTGCCCCATCTTCGGCGGATCAGCTTCACGATTCGTTCCGCCTGGCTGACCCGCTCGCAGAAGATCAGGATCCTGTGGCTTTCCGGCAGCCGGTCCATCAGCGCCATGCAGCACTGCAGGCGCCCTTCCGCCAGGCGCACCAGCTGGATCCTTTCATAAGTCGCCATCAGGAAGGCCGCGGCAGGATTTTTCGGATTCATCTCCGCCGCCTCCGCCATCCGGGAGACCTCCCGCATGAAGCGCTCCCGCGGCAGCCCTTTCAGCTCCGGACGCGCTTTCATCAGCAGCCCGTAATTCAGCCTGACCGAAAAGCTCAGCTCGTTGTACCGGGCCAGTTCCATGCCCTGAAAGCCGGCGGAAACCTCGCAGACAACGAAGGGTGAAAGCACGCCGTCCCGGGAAGCCCGCCCCGCATCATAGCGGAAGATCACATCCCCGAGGGCCCCGGTCAGCACCTCGTCATGATTCGTCTCCAGCGGCGTTGCCGACAGCCCCAGAGAACTGTAAAGTCCCCCTTCCCTGATCTCCGGCGTCAGAAAGTCAAACACCCGGCGGTTCTGACGGCTCTGCAGGTGGTGGCATTCATCGCAGATCAGCAGCAGCGGATGCCCCAGCGCCAGCTCCCGGCAAGCCCTGGGCGCCAGCACGCTCCTCGCTGAATTGACGATAAAGATGATCACCCGGCGGTCCTTCACGTCCAGCACGCCGTCGCCGACGAAGCCCGGGCGCATTTCCTCGGACGCCGCGTGGCGCTGAAGCGCCTCATGCCACTGCCGGGCCAGCGGAATCGTAGGAACCACAATATACACCGCCAGATGGGGATGTTTTTGCGACAGCGCATCCATGGCCGCCAGCGCCAGAGCCGTCTTCCCTGTTCCGGTCGCCGCCTGCACAATGCCCCGGCATCCGTGCCCCTGCCAGGCAGCCAGCGCGTTCTTCTGCCACCGGTACAACTCCATCGCGGCCGCCTCTCCCTCTGTTCTTTTCCGATCTCTTCAGTCCATTGGCTGGTTCCGATCCCGTTTTTCCTCTGTGAACCTCAGTTTACATCTGTCATTCTGTCCGGATGACGATTTTGTAACCGCTTTCGCTGACGCGATTCGCAGACAAAATCTGCCTTCCAAAAAACCGGGAGCCCGATCCGCGACAGGTTTTTTGGCCGCAACGGTCCGTTCAGCTGTGCCGGATTCCCCGTAATTCCTCCTGGACATAATCCGTCGTCAGCAGCTTTTTTACCGTTCCCTCCACGTCCAGCAGACAGGTGTTGTGGCTGGTATAGGCCTCCTCCGCCATGGTCTGGACCTTGCCCTCGACGAAGTATTTATCGTAGTTCAGATCCCGGTTGTCCGCGAAGACCCGGTAGTAATCCCCCAGATCCTCGCTGCGCAGCCGCTCCTCCCGGGTCATCAGCGTCTCGTAAAGTTTTTCCCCGTGCCGGGTACCGATGATCTGGATCCCGGTATCCCCGAAGAGCTGCTGCACCGCCTTCGCCAGCGTCCCGATGGTGCTGGCGTCCGCCTTCTGGATAAACAGATCCCCGGGGTTCGCGTGCTCAAAGGCGAAGCGCACCAGCTCCACCGCCTCGTCCAGGTTCATCAGGAAGCGGGTCATGCCGGGATCCGTCACCGTAATCGGGTTCCCCGCCCGGATCTGGTCGATAAACAGCGGAATCACCGAGCCCCGGGAACACATGACGTTCCCGTACCGGGTACAGCAGATCACCGTGCCGCCCCGCTCGGCCGCCACCCGGGCGTTGGCGTAAATCACGTGCTCCATCATCGCCTTGGAAATCCCCATGGCGTTGATGGGATAGGCCGCCTTGTCCGTCGACAGGCAGACCACCCGCTTCACCCCCGCGGCCACCGCCGCGTGAAGCACGTTGTCCGTCCCCTCGACGTTGGTTTTCACCGCCTGCATCGGGAAAAACTCACAGCTGGGCACCTGCTTTAACGCCGCCGCATGGAAAATATAATCCACCCCCGGCATGGCGTCCGCCACGCTCCGGGGGTCCCGCACATCCCCAACGTAGAACTTCACCTTTTTCGCCGCTTCCGGATGCTCCGCCTGCAGCGCGTGGCGCATATCGTCCTGCTTCTTTTCGTCCCGGCTGAAAATCCGGATCTGGCCAATATCCGTCTCCAGAAAATGCTTCAGCACCGTATGCCCGAAGGAACCCGTTCCTCCGGTAATCATCAGCGTCGCTCCGTTAAACGCGGACATGCCAGCTTCCTCCTTCTTCCAACAGGTCTCTTCCGGGAAATCCATCCTTGCGCGTCCGGTCAGTCTCCTCACGCCCGCTGGCTTTTATGATCACGACTGACCTGCAAACCATGACATTCTACCATATTCGCCGAAAGGATTCAAACCCGTGCAGCATTCGTTCAGGATCTTGCCCCTGGGACAGCTTCCACCAGCTGCCGCGCCACATATTCCGGCGTGCACGCGCGGTAGCGTTCCCGGATCTCCTCAAAGGGAATCCGTTTCCCCCGGTTCTCCCGCACGAAGGCGGAAAGCCGCTCCGCCGCCTCCCGGCCGCCGTCCTCCATCCGGTTCAGGTTGATGGTCAGGCAGAGAGGGTAATCCGCCAGATAGGGCAGGATCGGGCTTGCGTCGTCAAACACAAAGTTCACGATGGGCTTTCCGGTGCTGATGTATTCAAAGATCTTGCTGGGCACCTGCATCGGGTTCGTATTGTCAATATTGATGAGAAAATCCGCCGCCTCCCGGGCCGCGGCCGCCTCCCCGGAGGAGACCTGTCCGTGCAGCGCCAGCCAGTCCCGCGCCCGGTCATAGTCCGGCGATGCCTCGATCAGCTCCTGATGACTGCCGTAAAAATCGAAGCAGGCCATCTCCTCCCGGGGCGCTTCCTCTCGGGCTGTCTGCTCTGTGAGTGTCAGTTCACGTCTGCCATTCCATCCTGATGACGAATTTGGTACCGCTTCGCTGGCGCGTTCGCGGACTAAGCCTGCCCCCCGCCAGGCCGCGACGACCTGTATCACTTGCTCCGGCGGGCGAAGGCCCGGATACAGGGCTCCGGCGAAAACCAGATGCACCGGGTTCCCGTTCATTCCGTTCCGTTGCCGCTCCCGTCCCCGCGGATCGCAGACTGAATTTTCCTCCTCTGTGAACGTCAGTTCACGTCTGCCTCTCTGCCCGGATGACGATTTTGCAGGCGCTTCGCTTGAGCGTTCGCGGACAAAATCTGTCTCCTTCCGGATTCCTTCCGGGCGAACCACCATCGGGAACTCCGAGGGAATCCATTTCCCCTGCAGCTCCGGCCACTGCCTGGCGTTCTCCTCCGCGATCAGGGGGGTCGTCAGGACGAAGGCGCACTCCTCCGCCATCTTTCGCTCAAAGGCCTTCCGCTCCTCCAGGTGCTCCTCCGTGTCCGTTCCCCGGTTCCAGAAGGTATCCAGCTGATACACCGCCCAGGGCAGGGGACTTCCCTCCCGCTGCCAGGCCCAGACCGCGTCCTGGGGCATCAGGGTAATCAGCACCAGATCATAGGTTTCCTGCCGCAGATGGTCCCGGAAGAACCGGCGATAAGCCTTCGCGTAGGGCGGATAGACGGATAGCTCCCGGTATTTTCGGAAAGCTGAACGCTTTCCCTCCGCCAGAGCCCGCCGGGCGATCAGCCAGGCTGTTTTTACGAAGTGCCCCTTCAGGTTTCCCATCAGCTGTGCGCGGCTCCGCATCTCCGGCACATAAAGGTTTGTAATCCGCTCCCCCTGCCGCCGCGTAAGTACCGCGTCCGCCTTCTCTTCAGCCAACCGCCGTGTTACCGCTGTGTCCGCATTCTCTTCAGACCGCCGCCGTGTGACCGCCGTATCCGCCCTCTCCCCGCTCAGTCCGACCACGTGCAGGCTGTGCCCCATCCCCGTCAGAGCGTCCGCCAGGTTCCGCACGACGGCCCCGTTGGCGTCCCCGTGAGGATAATACCCCTTTGTCACAATCAGGATTTTCACGACTGCCCCTGTTCCGCTTTCAGACAGGCCCGGATTTCATCCGCCTTCACGATCATTCGCTCCCCTCGTATCATTCAGAAATAACGTTCTCCTCTAGATCTTTCTGAAGTACCGTATCCCTTCCTTTTCCTTTTTCAGGGTTTTCAGATACGCGCCGGACAGTCGAAGCTTTCCGTGCCGCAGATCCGACAGCGCCGTCACCAGGATCGGGAACCTGGCCCCGGACGCCGCGTCCAACACCCCGTCGTCAAAAAAGCGCTGATCCGGATCCCCGGAGGCCCAGGTGGATGGCCGCTCGTCCGTCAGCCGGGCGATCGCCTCCGGCCAGACCAGCATCTTCAGTCCCTCCCGGACGCAGGCGGAAAGAAACAGGGTATCCTCTCCATGGCCGAAGGCGCAGCCGCCCCCGAAGTGCAGATTAAAGAAAATCCCGTGCATCTGGGCCGTCACCCGCCGCACTGCAATACGCACAGCCCCAAAGCCCGTCTTTTTCGTATAGAAAGCTTTTCCAAACCGCCGCCGCTCGCTCTTCCCGGGTTCGTCGATATTAAACAGCACCACGTCCGCCTCCGGATGCTCCCGGAAGATCTTCAGCACCTTTTCCGCGTAGCCGTCGTAGTAGACCATATCGTCGTCGCAGAAGAGGACGATATCCCCCTCCGCCCGCATCCAGGCGTTGTTCCGGTTCAGGCCGACGCCCCGCTCAGCCGTATGCATCACCCGCACCCGATGCCCGGAAACCGCCGTCTCTTCCATTTCGAAGCGATCGGTCTGGTTCGCGATGAAGCAGTCCGTCTGGATATTCGCCTTTCGGACGAATTCCTCCGGTGAAATCTTCAGCTCCAGCGCCGCCACGCAGACCTCCACAGACTCCGCCCGCCGCGGGTCTCCCCTGAACCGCTGATCATGATCTTTGGTCATATGCTTACCTCTGCTTGTTCTATGTGCCTGTTCCATGACTTTCAAAAGTAAAACATTTTCTTTGGATGCAGAATAATCCACTTACACAACTGACATAAAATTTGTCGAGAAGGCCTCTCTGCCAAAGCGGGAAACCACCTGCTCCCGAAGATGGGCGGGATCAAACGCAATCTTTCCTTCGAGGAAGTCCCGGAGGGCCAGGGCCAGCGCCTCGCCCTCCCGGATCCCGACGATCCGGCCCATGCTTTCGTCCACATAGTCCTCGACCCCACCGCAGCGGGTGGAGAAAACCGGCAGGCCGCTGCAGGCCGCCTCCAGGGCGGAAACCGGCTGGCCCTCCTGAATCGAGGTCATGACAAAGGCATCCGCCTGCCGGTAGATTTCGCTCATCTTTTCGTGGGGAACCGACGGAATCAGCTCCGCCCGGTCCGCGAACCGGGACGCCCGGATCTTTTTCTCCAGCTCCGCCGCGTTCCCGGCATATCCCGGATTCGCTCCGTACCCGACGATCATGACCCGGAAGGGAACCTCCGTCAGCTCCGTCAGCCGGTTCATCACGGAGATAAACAGGTCGTAGTTCTTATAGAAGCTGTAGGCCCCGACCGTGATAAGGGTTTTTAGCTCCGTCCCCTCCGTGAACATCCGTTCACGTCTGCCATTCATCCTGCTTTGCTGCCGAAGCGGAAAATGCTCCTCCAACACCAGATTGCCCACATAGACAACCTTCGGCAGACGGATATTCTGCATCTCCATCTGTCGCACCTTGTCCCAGGAGATCGCGAGGAAGGCCGCCGCCCCTTCGATGGCCTTTTTCTGCCGAAGGGGAATCACCGTTCCGGGCCAGGGCACGGGCCCGTGCTCGCCAACAATATAGGGCTTTCCGAAATGCCCGGCCAGCAGCTGAACATCCGCCGCCTCCCGCTGGGCGTCGACGCAGTAGAACAGATCGATCCGATCCCGAAAATGCTCCCCGAAGATCCGGATCAGCTTTTTTTCCTTGATCCGCTCCCGCCGGCAGGACCGCTCCGCGAAAACGCTTCCGTCCTCCCCCCGAAGGCCCCGGAAGATTCCTTCCGCCGCCCGTTCCCGGAGGGCGGCCCAAGCCGGCACCACCGCCTCGATGGCAAATTCCGAAATATTTTTCTCCTGCCGAACCGGGACGATCCGATCCTTCTGCCCCGGACGTTTCCGGATTCGCTCCGTATAGTGGACCACCAGGAAGTCAAACCGATCCGAAAGCGCCAGCGCCTGCTCCCGGAAGAAGAGACCGAAATGGGGATTCTCCGGAGTCGGATACCAGTTCGTCAGAAGGCAGACCGTCCTTCTCTCTTTCCTTTCCGTACTCACCGTTCCTCCTCTGCGAACGACAGAACACATCTGCCTTTCTGTCCGGATGACGATTTTGTAGCCGCTCCTCTGCGAACGACAGTTCACATCTGCCTTTCTGCCCGGATGACGATTTTGCAGCCGCTTCGCTTACGCGTCCGCGGACAAAATCTGTCTCAGCGCGCAGTTCCATCATTCTTTCCGAACGTAGTTCAGAAAATCCTGATAATTCCGGATATAGTCCGATTCATCATAGTATTCCGAAGCCAGCACCATCAGCACCGCGTCCGGGGAAAAATCGAACATCTCCCGCCACATGTCATTGGCGATGTAGATGCCCTCGTTGGGCCTGTCCAGCAGGAGCACCTCCGTCTCCCCCCGCCCGTTATCCAGCTTCAGCCGGCAGGAACCGTGGATACAGATCAGCACCTGCTCCAGGGACTTGTGGGCATGCTTCCCCCGAACCACCCCGGCTTCCGTCCGATAGATATAGTAGACCCGTCTGATCGGAAACGGGATATTTTTCATCTCCTCCAGGGACACCAGCTCTCCCTGCTTGTCCCCGTGGATCTCAAAGCTAAACTTTTTGATCTCCATCCCGGCTCGCTTCCTCCTCTGTGAACGGCAGTTCACGTCTGCCATTCTGTCCGGATGACGGTTTTATAATGGAACTTCAACCCTTCCCGAAGAACCGCTCTTCCAGCATCATGCACCAGCAGTGATAGATCGGAAGATGCAGCTCCTGCACCCGGTAGGTCTCGTCCGCCGGCGCTTTGACCGCCACGTCCGCGATCTCCGCCAGCTCGCCGCCCTTTCTGCCGGTCAGGCCGATGACGGGAATCCCCAACGCCCGGGCCACCGCCGCCGCGTTCAGGATGTTCTCCGCGTTTCCGCTGGTGCTGATGCCGAGAAACACGTCCCCGGCCCGGCCGAAGCCATACAGCTGCTGGGCAAAAACCCCCAGGGCGTCCACGTCGTTGATATACGCCGTCGTCAGCGCCTCGTGGGCCACCAGCGGAATCGCCATCAGCCCCCGCTCCAGGTTCCGGGCCAGCCCCGGCCCCCGCTTCGGATCAATCTCCCTCAGGCGCTCCGCCAGCTCCTCCGGCATCGGCCGGGGAAACCGGAAGCGCTTCATCAGCTCTCCGGCCATATGCTCGCTGTCCGCCGCGGAACCGCCGTTCCCGGCGATAAGCAGCTTTCCGTCCCGCTCGTAGCAGGCTTCCATGACGCGATAGGCCTCCAGGATCGGCTGCCGGATTTCCGAAAGCTCCGGATACCGCGCCGCCAGCGCCTCCACATGCTTTTCGAGTCCGGATTTCATATCGTAAGCTCCATTTTCTCTTTCATCTTCAGCCTCGCCGGGAATTCTCACGCTTCCAGCTCCATTTTTTCTTCCATTTTCAGCCGCGCCGTAATCCCCCGGCAGGCCTCGAAGACCTTCTCCTCGTCGATGGTGGTCAGCTTCCCGTCCTTCATCAGGATCCGGCCGTCCACCATCACCGTGTCAACCTCGTTCCCCGTGGCGGAATAGACCAGGCCGGAGAGAATATTGTTCGCCGGCATGAACTGGGGCCGGTGCAGATCGATGAGGATCAAATCCGCCAGGGCGCCTTCCCGGATAACCCCCAGCTCCCCTTCGCGGCCGATGGCCTTCGCGCCGCCAACCGTTGCCATGCGGAGCACCTCCCCGGCGCCGACGCACTGGGCCTTCCGGTTCGCGCCCTTGTAGACCAGGGCTGCCGCGTTCATCTCCTGGAACATGTTCAGGCTGTTGTTGCTGCCGCAGCCGTCAGTGCCCAGGCACACGTTAACCCCGGCCGCCAGCATCTTCTCCACCGGCGCGAAGCCGTTCCCCAGCTTCATGTTGCTCTTGGGGCAGGCGGCGACGCTGACGCCCTTTTCCGCCATGATCCGGATGTCGTCCTCCGTGGCGTAGACCGCGTGGGCCACAATGCAGGGAACATCGAATACCCCAAGGCTGTCCGCGTACTGAATCGGGGTCATTCCCCCGTGATCCTTCGCGATGCCCTCCATCTCCGCCTGGCTCTCGGAAAGATGGATGTGCTGTCCGATGCCCCGGTCCCGGCAGGACTGCGTCAGTTTCTGAAGATAATCCGCCATGCAGGAATAGGGGGCATGAGGCCCGTGGACGAACTGCAGCCGGCTCTCATCCTGAAGAAGATCCATCTCGTGGACCGCTTCGCCGTATTTCCGGAGGGATTCCTCCGAATCCGCCACCCCGGCCAGCCCCCGGCAGATCACCGCCCGGAACCCGGCGTCCAGCACCGCCCCCGCCACCGCGGCCATGGGGCCGCTTTTGGCCTTCGCGCTCTTGATGGACATATCGACAAAGCAGGTCGTCCCGCTGCGGATCATCTCGATGATCGCCAGCATCGTCGTCCAGTAGACGTCCTCCTCGGTCATGCCCTGCTCAACCCGATCCACATGATCCAGCCAGTCGAAGAAGGCCAGATCATCCGCGAAATTCCGGTGAATCGTCATATAGGCATGGGTATGGGCGTTAATCAGCCCCGGCATGACCAGCTTCCCCGCGGCATCAATCACCTCGCAGGCTTTTTCCGCCACAGCGGCCCGCTGGTCTTTTTCCCCGCCATTTGCCGGACTCGCGTCCATGGCCTTCTTTTCGGTCTTTGACGGGATCGCGTCCGCGATTCTGATGATCCGGTTCCCCTCGATCAGGAGATCCTTCTTTTCCGCTCTCCAGCCTTCTTCATTCAGAAGAAGCACCAGGCCGTTTTTAATCAGTGTTTTCATCCATTCTTCCTTTCATCGTCCCTCCGTTCCGCCCGTTCTCAGACCGCTGAGCTGTTGAGGTAGGCCTCCTGCTCCGGGGTCAGGTGATCTATTTCAATGCCCAGGAACTTCAGCTTCCGGTGGGCGACCTCAAGGTCTACCTCCCGGGGAACGTCAATGAGCTTATCCGTCAGCCTGCCCTCATGCTCCACGAGGTATTTCGCCGACAGCGCCTGAATCGCGAAGCTCATGTCCATGATCTCCGCTGGATGCCCGTCGCCGGCCGCCAGGTTCACCAGCCGCCCCTCCGCCAGCACATAGACATGCCTTCCGTTCGAAAGCGTATACCCCATGATGTTGTTCCGCATCTCCCGGGCTTCCGCCGCGTGCTCCCGCAGCCACTTCATGTCCACTTCGACGTCGAAGTGACCGGCGTTGCAGAGAATCGCGCCCTCCTTCATCTTCAGGAAGTCTTTCTCCGTGATGACCCCGGCGCAGCCGGTCACCGTCACGAAGAAATCCCCCTTCTCCGCCGCCTCGTTCATCGGCATGACGCTAAATCCGTCCATATAGGCCTCGATGGCCTTGATCGGATCCACCTCCGTCACGATGACCTGAGCTCCCAGGCCCTTGGCCCGCATGGCAACGCCCTTGCCACACCAGCCGTATCCGGCTACCACCACCGTCTTGCCGGCGACGATCAGGTTCGTCGTCCGGTTGATCCCGTCCCAGACGGACTGGCCGGTTCCGTAGCGGTTATCGAAAAGATGCTTGCAGTCCGCGTTGTTGACCTTCACCATCGGGAAGCGGAGCTTTCCCTCCCGGGCCATGGCCGTCAGCCGGATGATCCCCGTCGTGGTTTCCTCGCAGCCGCCGATGACGTACGGCAGCTCATCCTGCAGCTCCGTATGCAGCATGTGCACCAGGTCCCCGCCGTCGTCGATGATGATGTTCGCGTGGTGGGAAAGGGTTTCCCGGATATGGGCGTTATACTCCTCCTCCGTAGCCCCGTGCCAGGCGAAGACGTTCAGGCCGCCCCTGGCCAGCGCCGCCGCCACGTCGTCCTGTGTCGACAGGGGATTGGACCCCGTCACATACATCTCCGCCCCGCCGGCGGCCAGCACCCGGCAGAGATACGCCGTCTTCGCTTCCAGGTGAACCGACAGCGCGACCCGCTTCCCCGCGAAGGGCTTCGTCTGGCTGAAATCCTCCTCCAGGCTTCTCAGGAGCGGGCAGTTCCGCCGCACCCATTCAATCTTGTTCTCCCCGGATGCCGCCAGGTTGATGTCCCGAATCATGCTCATTCTTAGGTTTCCTCCTCTGCGAATAACAATTCATATCTGCTATTCCGCCAGGATCCCCGCCACTGCTTCCTGCAGCGACCCGGCTGTCAGATCCTGTCCATATTCTCCCCCGCCCAGCAGGCAGGTCCGGCATCCGGCCCGCCTTCCGGCCTCCACATCCTTCTCCCGATCCCCGATCATCCAGGAGGCGGCCAGGTCGATGTTGAATTTCTCCGCCGCCTTCAGCAGCATACCGGGCTTCGGCTTCCGGCAGTCGCAGACAACCTTGAGCTCCGGAATCTCACCCTCAAAACCCCGATCCGGGTGATGGGGGCAGTAGAAAATCCCGTCCAGATACGCCCCCTCCGCCCCCAGCAGGGTCTCCATCTTCCGATGAATTTCATCCAGCTCCGCCACCGTGACCTCGCCCCGGGCGATCACCGGCTGGTTCGTCGCCACGATGGCCAGATATCCGGCGTCGTTGATCCGTCGGATGGCCTCCGCCGCCCCCGGCAAAAGCTCGAAGTCCCGGATATCCCGAAGGAACCCGACCTCCCGGTTGATCGTCCCGTCCCGGTCCAGAAAAATCGCCTTCTGAGGATTTTTCAGGTTCCGGGCGCTGACCCTGCCGGCCTCAAAATCCCGGCAGACCGCCGCGTAGCGGTCCGGCGTTCCCATGTCCCGGACGTATTCCGGGCTGTCGTAGCAGAACATGATCCCCGTGCCACAAAGGGGCTTCAGGATCTGCCGATCCAGATCCACCTTCACCGGCTTCCCGTCCACCCCGACGGTTCCCACCGCCGCCGGATCGATGCCGCACCGGTCCAGCACCGCGGGATTCAGAAGATGGATCCCCGCGTTCACCCGGTTCCGGACCCATTCGGGCCGGGGATCCTCCTTCGCCAGCCATCGGGTCACCGCACCCCGCTCGTCCGCGATCACCAGGGCGCTGTCGTAGGGATGGCTGTTAGGATGGGTAAACAGGGTCGCCAGGCCGCCCTTTTCCCGGTGAAAGGCGGCAAACCGCCGCAGGTCGATATCGAACACCGCGTCGGCATTGATCAGCAGGAAATCCGACTCCAGCTGATCCCGGATTTTCAGCAGCGCCCCGGCGTTTCCCAGGGGGAGTTCTTCCCTATAATACTGAATCGAAACCCCGAAGCGGCGCCCGTCCCCGAAGTAATCCATGATCTGCTCTCCGAGATGGGACACCGTCAGGATCAGCTCCGTAAAGCCCTGCTCCCGGAGGCTCCCGATCTCCCGCTCCAGCACGGGTTTCCCCCCGACGGGAATCATAGGCTTGGGGATATCCGATGCCACTGAACGGATCCTCGTTCCCTTCCCCCCGGCCATCAGGACTGCTTTCATCGTTTCACCTCGTTGCGCGCCAGTTCAGGTCCGCCGGTCCCCAAAGCACCATCCAACCCCATGATTATACTGATCGTGCCCGCCTCCGTCAATTTCCAGGCCCCTGGACAGAAAGGAACCGTCCCCGTGTCTGCCCGTGTCTGCGCCCTTCATGGCCCAATCATCTGACGCATCGTGGTGAGGAAGACCACAAAAAACATTCCGATCCAGAGCAGGGAAAAGCCCAGGCAAACCCTGGAAAGCAGCCTATGCCTAACCAGTCTTTCCTCTGTGAACGTCAGTTCACGTCTGTCATGCTGTCCGGATCTCTCTGCCGTTCCCCTATTCATGTCCATACTCGCCTTGCCGGCAGACAAAGTATCCGGCTTTTCATCTGCCTGATCATCAGACAGAAGATACGTCCCCGTGTCTTGAATGGTGTCATCGGAACCGGCCATCCGGGATCTGCTGCCAGACAAAAGAACCGTCCCCGTGTCTGTGATGCCGAAGGCCAGGGGCAGCAGCAGGGTAATGATATACCGCCCCTGGGGCTGATAGTCCGTGAAAAAGGAGTTGTACAGCGTCAGCCCCACCGTAATGATTCCGCCCGCGAGGAAGATGCCAAGGATCCACTTCTCCTCCCGGGTCTTTTTCCGGAACACGAACACTCCGAAGCAGACCGCTCCAAGGAGAATGACGGCATAGTAGAAGAAATAGATCCACCCGGGCATGAAGATGTTCATGTTTCCGAAAGCCCCGATGAAGCTCTTGAGCAGCGCCACCAGATAGGCGCACCGCTCCTCCGTCAGCATCCGGAAAAGAGTATATCCTTCCATCTCGCTGGGCCGGCGGTAATTCTTGAAAACCCAGCCCTCCGCCTCAAGCCGGGCCCGGTCGACCGCCTCCGTGGTCATGCCCAGGAAATCCCCGTTGTGGTAGTAAGCGTTCCGGATAAACCACCAGCCCGCCAGCGCCACGATTCCGAGAAAAATCCCGGTCATCTTCAGGGCCTTTTCCTTTCCGGAAATTCGTTTGTCCGACAGGAAGCTGACCGCCGTCACGATCCCGCAGACCAGCAACCAGCCATAGGCGTTGTAATAGCTCAGCAGCGTCGCCGATGTCCAGACCGTCAGATGCACGCAGTCCCGAACCCGCCAGTGATTCCGGGATCCCATCAGCACGCTGTACAGCACCGCGATGACCCCGCAAAGCGCCAGGGAGTCATTGTTGTGATACATCCCCAGGAACATGGTCTGGGGCATGAAGCAGACCAGCGCCGCGAACAGTGTGGAGACGCACCGCCGCCGGAAAAGCGCATTCCCGATCCGCTGCAGATAAACGCATCCCACCGAAAGGGACAGCACCGAGCACATCCGGGAGGCCGCCAGCAGCACCCACTCTGACCCCGTAAACAGCCCCGCGATCCGCATGAACAGCGCGTTGATCATTGCCGCCAGATAGGGATAGATCGCGTAGGAGAAGCCGTATTCCCGGAGGATCAGTTCCCCCTCCTCCCCGATGGGCAGCCGCCCGTGAGACACCATATAGTCGCAAAGGAGCCGCCGGGCCCATTCGTCCGGACAGTATTCCACCCGAAGTAGTGAAGCCCCGGCCAGGCAACACAGAAATACGAGCACTGCCAGTCCCCACTGCCAGGCGTTCAGTCCTGCAGCGGCAGCCTTTTTATGCGGTTTCAGAATCTCCGTCACTCTGCCTGGACTTGCAAGTTCAGTCATCACCGACTTCTGATTATTTCTCATTCGCTTCTGCCATATCCTTTGTTCCTGCGTTCACAGTTTGAGAAAATGGGATTCCATGCAGGAAGAGCATCTATTGAAACAAAAGGATTAAAATCGGAGGAAAACCAAGATTGTTATGAGGGGTAGAGACAATGGCTGTCTTGCCAAGACAGGAGATACGTCCCCGCGTCTTGCCGTCCCCGTGTCTTCCCCATCCCCGCGTCTTATTCAGCGGCTGCCCGCAGACAGAAGATACGTCCCCGTGTCTTCTGAGGGGTAGAGACAATGGCTGTCTTGCCAAGACAGAAGATACGTCCCCGTGTCTTCAACATATTTCTTCCTTCAGGGCTGCCAGCAGGCGGTTATCCTCCTCCGTACGGCGAACGGCGATTCTCAGATAATTTCCGCCGTTCGTTTTCTGTGTCAGATCCTTAATCAGGATATTGTGCCGGATCAGCAGTCTTCGGGTCAGTTCCGCCGCGGTTCGGTCTCCCGTCAGTGCAGCCGTGGTTCGGTCTCCCTTCTGTTCCGCCGCGGTTCGGTTTCCCGTCAGCTCGATCATGAGATAGTTTGCCTGGGAGGGAATCACCCGGATCCCGGGAATCTTTGCAAGCTCCGAAGCCAGCCGCTTTCGCTCCTTCCGAAGACAGGCAAGTCCCTCCCGGTAATCCTTCCGGTATTTCTCTTCGATCTGCAGAAAAAATTCCCCGAAGGAATTGATATTCCAGATCGCGACGTCCTTTTTCAGCGTCCGTATCAGTTCCCCGTCCCCGGAACCCAGAACACCAAGCCGCAGCCCCGGAACGCCATAGGATTTGGAAATGCTCTTGACAACCACCAGATGCGGGTTTTCCGCCAACAGCTCCTGCCGGATCACGCTGTTATCCGCCTCGTCCGCAAAATCCGCGAAGCTCTCATCCACGACCAGCCGGATCCCCTTCTCCCGGCACCAGTCCGCCAGCCGGATCAATTCCGCCCGGGGAAGATAGTTTCCGCTGGGATTGTCCGGATTGACGAGCACCAGATTATGAATATCCTTTCCGGCAAAGAAATCCATCAGATCCTGCGCGGTATAGGCAAAATCCGGGTTCTCCGGATAAAAGCAGATCGACTGATCCTCCGCGGCCCTGTGCGGATACTCCTCAAAGGTCGGCCGGATGAATCCCGTCCTTCCCGAAAGCTGCCCCATCAGGCTCCGGATCAGCTCCGCGGCTCCGTTTCCCACGAGGATCTGATCCTGTCTCACCCCGAAATTCTTCGCCGCCAGCAGGGAATTGACCCGCATGCCCGACGGATACTGCGTCAGGAGCGTATCGAAGCTGGCCCGCAGCTCCTCTTTCATCTTTTTCGGCGGATACCAGGGATTTACCAGATAGCAGAAATCCAGCATCTTCGGATACCGCCAGTATCCGCCATAGCGCTGCTGCAGCCGTTTCACCCGTTCCTCCTCATCCGGGGCGAACAGGGATTCCGCAATATCCAGATCCTGAATATCGTCGATCTCGTACCAGCGCTGCCCGGTCAGCCGTTTTCCCCGGATCACCGGCTCATCCAGCATGGCGATCACCCGCAGCACCTGTTCGTAGTATTCGTTTTCTCCCAGGGCGGACTGATAGGCCTCCAGAAACGGCACATAGTATTTCCGGGAAAAATCGCGGCTGAATTTGTAGATGTTTACCGTCTTGAAATACTCTCCCGCACGGCTGAAATCAAAATGCTTTCCCGGAATAAAGTCGATGATCTCATCCTTCTCATTCAGCCGGACGCAGGTTCCATCCATCCAGGGTTCGTACCGATCCACCAGTGCCAGCGTATCCCGTGGATCCTCCATAAGCGCATCCAGTACCGCGTCCTCAAAGATGATATCCGACTCAAACAAAAGCGTATCCTCTTTGCACAGCCAGTCTTTCGCCAACGCCAGAGAATAGATGTTGTTCGTCCGGTCATAGACCGGGTTCTCCACAAAGGTCACCGGCACGGATCCATTCAGCGTCCCGATATAATCCTGTAACTTCTTTCCTTCATAGCCTGTCACCACGACCACGCGAGTCAGATTTCGACCCTCCAGCTGGCGCAGCATCCGCTCGATGAGGGTCACGCCGCAGACCTTCACCATGCATTTTGTATTATCCCGCGTCAGCTCCTTCAGCCGTTTTCCCATCCCGGCGGCCAGTATGATTGCCTGCATCGTTCTACTCTCCTCCTCTGTGAACAGCAGTTCACGTCTGCCATTCTGCGACGGATGACGATTTTGATACCGCTTCGCTGTGATCGGCAGTTCACATCTGCCTTTCTAGCCGGATGATAATTTTGATACCGCTTCGCTGTAATCGGCAGTTCACGTCTGCCATTCTGCGGCGGATAGCAATTTTGATACCGCTTCGCTGACGCGATCGCGGACAAAATCTGTCTCCCGGCAGGATCGCTGACCGAATCTCTCTGCCTTTCCCTATTCATGTCCATACTCGTCTTGCCGGCAGGTAAAGTATCCGGCTTTACATCTGCCCGATCATCAGACAAAAGATACGTCCCCGTGTCTTGTCAGACAGAAGATACGTCCCCGTGTCTTCTCCCCGTGTCTTTCGTCCCCGTGTCTTTCTTCGTGTCTTGCTGAAGTTTTTTCCGGGTCTTTATCAGATAATCCGCCACCTTTTCGGCGGAGCATCCGATGCATTCCCAGGCTTCCCGCCGGGCCTTCTCCCGGCCAGCCTTCAGGTCGGCGGAAGCCAGGCAGTCCCGGATGACCTCCCCGATTCTCTCCACGTTCTCCGGCGTCAGCGGAACCCCCAGCTCCTTCAGCACTTCAAAGGTCCACAGCGGATCCTCCTCCAGCCAGGAGGCGTCGTAAGGTTCCGGATCAAAGGACGTGTCCGCATAGATCACCGGCTTTTCAAACACGAAGGCAAAATCCACGATGATGCCTGAAAAGTCCGAAATCAGGATGTCGGATCTTCTCAGCGTCTCAAAGTTATCATTACTCCGGTCCCATTCCAGACGGTCATTCTCCGGAAATTTCGCCATCAGCCCTTCGACCAGCGCTTTTTCCGAAACGAAGGACTGGGGATGCGGACGAACGATCAGATGATAATCCGTCCGCAGCAGCGCCTCAAAGATCCGCTCCCCGTACCGGCTCAGGATCCCGCTTTTCCCCCAGGACGGCGCCAGCAGCACCGTCGTTTCTCCGCCCTGCTTCGCCCCTTCCGCCTTCAGGCGGGCCAGCATGGCGTCCATATAGGGCAGGCCTGTTACCGTCATTTCCTTCTCCGGCAGGCCCCGCATCTTCTCCAGTTTCCGGACCGCCGCCCGCTGCCATTCGCCGGTCAGCAGCACGGCATCATAGTAATCGAGGCCAAACATCCGGTACAGCGTCAGATCGGAGATCGCGTGCGGAAGATGGACATACCACCTGACGTCCCGGGACCGCTTCCACTGATAGACATCCAGCCCGGGCGTGGAGGACAGCACCACATCCGCCCGGATCATATTCATTCGGGCAAAAGCCCGATTCCCTTTTCCCGCGAACTCGGTCTGAATGTTTTCATACCGGCAGTCCAGCGCGGGGTCGTCCTCTGACGCGGTCAGATAGAGCACCTTCTCCCCCCGCTTTTCCATCTCATCGCAGACAGGTTTGAACAGGTTCCAGTAACGCCCGCTGTCCGTGAAAATCACGAAGGGATGCCGGTCCCGGTCCTCCGTTCCGTGCTTCCCGCCGCCAAGCAGAAACCGGATCTTCACAAACAGATTCCGGAACAGATAAAACAGCGCTCCCAGCACCCCGATCAGCACCGTAAAGAGCATGCTGCCGGTGCCCGGATCAATATAAAGTTTCATGGCCGCTCTCCTCCCCGGATGTCGTTCAGCGTCTGCCCCGGCTGCGCCACCGACCAGTTTGCCGGGTTGAAAACATCCCGGTTTCTCACCGTGATCCACGCCGGATCCGCGAACATGTTGCCATGGGCGCACATAATTTTTTAGGGTAGCGCCTCAATCGCCCTTTTCACTATGCAACCCCAGATAATCCAATCTGCAGAGCTCCACAACTTCACTCCAGTTTCCAGATTCATAGCGGCTCTTCATAGAAAGAATTCCTTGTC